>JBIMKD010000384.1:0-12239 GCA_043673815.1 Chromatiales bacterium | reverse complement strand
TCTCCCGACGCGTGGTCTTGCTGTACTTCTCGAAACCCGTGCCCAGTGTCATCTGCTTGCTCATTATCGTCCTCGATTGTATTCGGTGCACTACCGATCAGATCGTGGACTTTTGCAGAGGTTCCCTAGTGTAGTGTCCCGTAAATAACTTCCGTAAAAGCGACTATAAAAATCCCCTCTCCCCCTGGGAGAGGGCTAGGGTGAGGGGGGTTAACACCGTGATTCTGATCTCCTCATCCCAACCTTCTCCCGGAGGGAGAAGGAGTAAAACTTATCCAAGCTTCTATCTGGACAGGATACGAGAATAGGCGCATGTCAGCGCGTCTCGATCTCAAGATATTTCTATCCTCACCAGGAGATGTTTCCGACGAACGCGGCTTAGCGCGCAGGGTGCTCGACAGGCTCTCGCAGGAATATGGCCTGCGTGATCGGGTCCACCTCGAGGAGGTTTCCTGGGACGATCCGGGGGCGCCGGTGCCCCTCGATGCCCACTTGACGCCGCAAGAAGCGATCAATAACCGCCGCCCCAAGCCGTCCGACTGTGGCATCGTGGTGGTCATCTTGTGGTCCCGCATGGGGACACCGTTACCTTCCGAGCACCGCAAAGCCGACGGGACACCATATATTTCCGGTACGGAATGGGAGTTCTGCGACGCGATGGAGGCGGCAGAGAAAACTGGGAAACCGACGGTTTTGGTTTACCGACGCTCGGAAAAACTGCAGGTGGATTTGGACGATGCTCGGCTAGAGGAGAAGCGCTGCCAATACAAAGGTGTGGAAGCCTTCTTTGCTCAGTTCACGAACACCGATGGCTCTTTGCGCCAGAGCTTCAAGCCATATGCCTCGCCGAGCGAATTCGCCGATAAGCTCGAACGGGAGCTGCGCGAGCTCATTCAAGTCCAGCTTGATGCGCTACCCAAGGACGCGCCCGCGAAGAATGAAGGATCTTCAGCCGCCATTACCCCCGACCCCACGACTAAGACCGCATGGGAAGGTAACCCTTACCTTGGTCTGAACGCCTTTCGGGAGGCGCATGCCGCAATATTCTTCGGCCGCGGCCGGGAAACCGATGAGTTGATCAAGCGATTCGCTATCCCGACGACACGCATCGTCGCGGTCATTGGCGCCTCGGGCTCGGGTAAGTCTTCGTTGGTCGGCGCCGGTCTCATTCCGCGGCTCCACGCCGGTGCCATCTCAGGCAGCTCGGATTGGGTCATTGTGCGGTTTACCCCGGCCGAGCGGGGGAGCGATCCGTTCGTGAACCTGACCCGTAAATTAGCCGCGCAGTTACCGAACGCTTCGGAGTCTCCAGAGGTGCTGGCCGACCAGCTCCGCATCCATCCCACCCAGCTTAGGCAGTTGGCCGAACGAGCGCTGCAAGGCAAACCGCGGAATGCAGAGCTATTGCTCTTCGCCGATCAGTTCGAGGAGCTCTTCAGCGCGCGGGTCGAAGAGCGACATCGAGAGCCCTTCATCAAACTCATTGACGCCATCGGCTCCTCGCCGCGCATTCGCCTCGTGCTGACCCTGCGCGCCGACTACTACGAACATTGCTCGCGCGATCCACGGCTGGCTCCTTTGCTCGACGGGAGTTTTCCGCTCGCGGCACCGACGCCTCTCGCACTCGCCGAGATGATCGAACGCCCGGCGCGGGTCGCCGGCCTCGATCCGGAGCGGGGCTTGGTGGACGCTATTTTGGCGGACGTTGCTACCGAATCTGGCGCGTTGGCGCTGGTCGCGTTTGCCCTGGAGGAACTCTATGAACGGAGCGGTGGTAGACAACTTACGGAGCCAGCCTATCGCAGCTTAGGCGGTACGGATAAGGACGGGAAGCGGTTAGGCGGTATCGGGGCGGTCATCGAGGGCCAGGCCGAAAAGGCCGTGCAGGATGCGGCCGGGAAAGTGGACGAGGCAGCGCTCGCCAAAATCTTCCGGCAACTCGCGGATGTGGATGAGAAAGGCGGCGCGGTGCGCAAGCGCGCACGGCTCGACGCCTTTGCGGACCGAGAGCAAGCGCTGCTGAACCGGCTGGTGGACGGACGCTTGCTGGTCACGAACAAGGATGACGCCAACGTGTCGTGGGTGGAGGTAGCCCACGAAGCCGTGTTGCGGCATTGGCGGCGCTTTAGCCACTGGCTGGAAGACAACCGCGCGTTTCTGCTCTGGCACCGGCGCTTAAAATTCTGGATGGACAATGGCAGCCTTTTGCATGGCGCACAACTCACCGAGGCTAGGGATTGGCGCAAGCGACGGGGACGCGACGCATTGACTCTAGAAGAGCAAAGATTTGTATCGAAAAGTAGCCGGAGGCGGTTAAAACGTCTCGGCGGCGGGGCGCTTGCCGTGTGCCTCGCGAGCTTCGTCTTCTGGATGCAAGAGAGCCAACTCAGTCCCAGACTGGCCGGCCTCGTCGTGCTCAGTTACCTGGGTTATATTTCCAAGCCGGAGATGGTCACGATCCCAAAGGGACGTCGATTCCAGATGGGCTCACCGGCATCGGATAGGGACCACAGCGAGGACGAGGGACCTCAGCACGAGGTGACCTTTGCAAAAAGCTTTGCGATTGCAAAATACGAACTGACGTTCGATGAATACGATGTGTTCCTACATAGTATTGATAGGGACGGTGGTTGCTGGAACGGTGTTTGGCCTCAGCGTCCGCACGACCAACTCTGGGGCCGCGGGCGTCAGCCGGTCATCTCCGTCACCTGGGAGGATGCCGTCTGCTACGCGGACTGGCTCAGCAAAAAATTAGGGCATCGTTACCGTCTGCCTACCGAAGCCGAATGGGAATATGCCGCACGTGCCGAGAAGACGACGCGGTACTGGTGGGGCGATGAGGCGGATATAAATAACGCCAACTGCAATGGTTGCGGTAGCCGGTGGGATGGAAAGCAGACGGCACCGGTCGATACCTTTAAGCCGAACCCCCTCGGGTTTTATAACACAGCGGGTAACGTGTGGGAGTGGGTCCAGGACTGTCGGCATGAGACTTACGAGGGTGCGCCGAGCGATGGCTCGGCCTGGAAAGAACAAGGAGATGATGATTGCCGGCGCGTGATCCGCGGCGGCTCCTGGCTCAGCGAACCGAGGAACGTTCGCTCGGCCACCCGTGGTGGGTACACGCCAGGTTACTGGAACGACGGCCTGGGTTTTCGTCTCGCCCAGGACGTGGATTGACCCTTTGCACTTTTTGCTTTTACCCTTTGAGGGTTATAGCTCGGCCCGGAGGGCCGCGCAGCGGCATCTAAAACGGGCACTTCCGCGGACTTTAGGGGTCAGTGGAGCGATCGCGAGAGTCTCCCGCTTGTCTCCCCCTCCAGTCCTACAAGGTTTAGACTCGGTCGAAGCGGGTCACAGCAGTGAGCGTCTTCGCCTTAGTAAATCCGAAGGTACCGCCTTGCGGGAACGCGTCGAATGCCCAATTGACGGCGCTGAGATCTTGATCGATCATGCCGCATTGTGACGATTCTCTTCTCGATACTGGCGGTTAGACCGAACGGTGAATAACACACTAGCGCAGCCGTGCGAGTAGAATCCGATAAAATCTGGCCAGTCCGACCCTCTAAACTCGCGATGCCATACACTCCGCAGGAGCTGCCCGAGGAGTCACGATTCGCCTCAGCGACAACTCAATACATCGACGTCTTTGTCCGGCTATTGGGTGTCGTGCTAGTGATTGCGGGTCTGTGGATAGGACTTAAGGTGGTCATCGAAGCGTGGGATCTCTACCGCATGCCCCACCGCATCGAGGTCCTGGCGAAAGCGGTTGAATCCGGATCGCATCTGGATCGGGTGCTAGCCTCGTCCACGGCGGCCTCGGATGAGGTGCGCGCGAAGGAGTCGCGCGCGCCGGACGCCTTGAGGCTCTCGTATTTTCTCGCTTGGGGGATCGCGATGCTGCTGCTATTACTGGCCGGCAGCCTGACCATGGCCATGGTCAGGACGGGCGCGGAGCTTGCGTTGCGCGATGCGCGGAATAAGAATCTCGCGCGTGTGATCGCCAAGGAGTTGCGCAGAACCCAAGGGCTCCCTTGACGCGTTGTGATACGCCGGAGCACGCACTTTCAGGCGTTGGTGATCCCTATCTACCACGGTAAAAAAAAGCGCTATACTACGCTCTCAAGGTGGCTATCGAGCGAAGCGAAAGGTATGCCCCTTGAAACGACGATGCCTGCTTAGTGATTACGGCTTTCTGACACTTCAAACGACCTCGCCCGTTCAGCGAACTTAGCTGCGTATTTCGTGGACCCGTTAGACACGCCGACAGTCTTGGATGTACCGAGTGCCAAGCACACGGTACTCATCAGTGCATTGAGAGTCAGTGCTCAGATTTTGTGCTATTGGCTGAGCTCTGGCGTTCCTAGGTCAATAGCGCATTTTCGGGGATGAATAGATTATGAATATTTATGTCGGTAACTTGTCGTATCGGGTCACGGACGATGAGCTGCGCAATGCGTTTGCCGCCTTCGGCCAAGTCGAGTCAGCTAAGATCATCACGGACAAATTCAGCAGCCAGTCCAAGGGCTTCGCGTTCGTCGAGATGCCCATCCAGGCCGAAGCTGAGAAAGCCATTAAAGAGCTCAATGGGTCGATGCTCAGTGGCAGAAATATCACGGTCAATGTGGCCAGACCGAAAACCGATGATCGCCCCAGGAGACCCAAACGATTCTGATCAGTTGCTCGATAAATTGATGCGCCTTTATCCGTGCGTTGCGGCGCGGCGCGTTGCGCCCGCGCCGGTTAACGCACGATTCTCTGTCTCTCCAATCGTCACCGGGCCAAACACCCGAATTCGATGAATACACCGCGGTGCTATGGCAGAGCCTGTGCGTTACGACAAAAAGCGGCGTCATTGAGGTCAGCGGCGGGTAGGCCGTGATCGCCCTGGCCGGGCAGTGGGTTCAGTACAGCACGCCCGCGGGGGCCGAATACATGGTGGTATGCGTTCCGGCCTTTCCTCTTGGCGGCGTGCACCGAGATCGGGAGTGATAGCCGCCGCACGTGGATCGCCAAACGCTGCAAAAACTCTTCGTCCTCGCGAATGAATTCAAGGAAGGGGATCTTCTGGTCGGTGGAACCCGTGATAACGCCGTGCGCTCGGAAGCTCGCCGGGTACTTGGCGCCGTCAAGCTGCGGACCCTGGCCGCGACCGTGCTGGTCGAGGATGCCCTCAGCGAATCGCTGTTGCGGACCTTGAAGCCCGTTCCTGGCGACATCGCACGTCTCACGCTCAATCAGGTTAAGGACAGCTTATTGGCGCCCGCGGGGCCGCGCTGGGCCCGGGAGTATGGCGCGCGCTTGAGCAGCGAGATGATCGCGGCGGTCGTCAAGCTGATGGACAATGCCGAGCTTTCTCATATCGCCAAGCGCTTGTTTAATCCTCTGCCCGGTACGGGGCCCGCAGAGGGCGTCGCCGTCGGGGCACCGGAGCATTTCGGCGCCCGCATCCAGCCCAACAGCCCGGGCGATGACGAAGAAGAGATCTTGTTCTCTATCCTCGAAGGACTCTGCTACGGCTGCGGCGATGTGATCATAGGATTGAACCCGGCGAGCGATGATGTCGAGACCATCGTGCGCTTGGAACGTCTGCTGCAAAACGTGGTGGATCGGCTGGAGCTGCCGACGCGCTACTGCGTGCTCTCCGATATCGTGAAGCAGACCGAGGCGCGCCGGCGGACACGCGTGGACGTGGGGTTTCAGAGCCTCGCGGGAACGTCCAAGGCCTTGCTCGGCATGGTCGGGCTGGATGTCGGTGGGATTGCCGATCTCGCGTTCGGGTTCGATGGCCTTTATTTCGAGACGGGTCAGGGATCGGAGTTTACCAACGGCGCCGCCGAAGGTATCGACATGGTGACTTTGGAAGCCCGCACCTACGGCGTCGCTAGGGTCATCGGGCAGGCGTTACGCAAGCGTTTTCCGGATCGACCGGCATGGCTGATCGTGAACGACGTGGCTGGATTCATCGGGCCCGAGGTTTTTCGCGGCCCGGACCAGCTCCGCCGTACCTGCCTCGAAGATACGGTCATGGCGAAGCTCCACGGGTTGACGATGGGCCTTGATGTCTGCTCGACTTTTCACATGGGGGTCGCCCCGGCGCAATTGCACAGCCTGACGGAGTCCATCGTCGCCGAGGCCGCCCCTGCCTACCTGATGGCGGTGGCAGGGAATGCGGATCCTATGCTGGGTTATATGACCACGTCATTTCGGCAACACCCGCGTTTGAGAGAGTTATGCGGCGGCCGCATCACGACCAAGATGCGGAATCGTTTGACCGATCTCGGTGTCATGTCAGCGGCCGGTGCGGTCCGGCCGCCGGCCGAGGCTACGGTCGATCTCTATGCGTCCTACCGCAAGGCCGGCGGCGACACCCGAGCCAGGGAATTGCTGTGCGAGGAAGGACGCAAGCGGCTTGCGGCAACGCAACAAAAGGGCTTCGATCTCGGATACGGCTATGCCGGGGCATATGCCGCGCCGCCCGAGGTTCAGGCACGGCTGGATGGGATCTACACCCACGCGCGCAACGCGCTTTACGCCAGCTTGGCAGATGCCGTGATCGGTGATGTGTGCCCGCGCCGTCTCCGGGTGCGATCCGCGGCCGAAAACCGGGACGACTACATCGCCCATCCGGCCGCCGGTGAACGCATTCGGAGCGTTGATAGCGCGGCCGTGCGCTCGCTCTATCCGTCTCGCAAGCCGCAGGTGCAAGTCGTGATTTCCGATGGGCTCAACGCCAACGCGGTCAACGAAAACCTGCGCGCCGTCCTGCCTGCCTTTAGGCACGCCCTCGCCGATTGCCGCCTAGGCGATATCGATATCGTCGTGACCGATGGGCGGGTGCGGGCCGGATACCATATCGGCGCCCTGATCGATGCGGACGTGATCGTGCACTTTATCGGGGAGCGTCCCGGAACCGGCCTCGATACCCTTTCCGCCTACTTGACCTATGGCCGCGATGCGGCGGGCCGCTCGCGGTGGGATCCGGGGCTCGATCATTCCTGCACTACCGCCGTTTGCGGTATCCACGCCCAAGGCCGGCGCCCGGAGCGCGCCGTGGCCGAAACCGCGCACTACGTCAAGCGAATGCTGGAGGAGCGCCGCTCCGGGATCGCTCTCGGTAAAGAACCAGGAGCCGCATGATTTGCCTGCATAGTTACTCGAGTGGACTGAGAGCTTGTGAAAGAATCGTCGCGAGCGAAGCGAGGTCGCGTTCAGCCGGAGCGCAGGAACCGGAGTGTATGTTGAAATACATGAGGATTCCGAGCACCGCCGGAACGCGAGATCCCGAGCGCAGCAGATTTTTTCACAAGCTCTGGTCCCGCTTTCATTTAACGCATACCCTGCTCTTGCCGCGGGTACCTTAGAGCGATGGGGTTTCCGAAGGGGGAAGCGCAGCTCTCCCCTTTGGTTAAGGGCGGCGTTCATACCCCGCCCGCGAAGTATATTGATTTCTGCACGCTTGCTTTACCCCCGAAGGGCGCCTAAAGTCACCATCACTTTGTTTAGCGCTGAGTATGGCTATAGGGGTAACGAATAATGAACAACAAAAAGGTCAAGCTGGCCGTGGTGGGAATTGGAAATTGCGCCTCTTCGCTGATCCAGGGTATTCATTACTATGCGGAGAAAAATCCGGAGGAGGCCGTCGGCTTAATGCACTGGGACATCGGCGGGTACCTCCCGCGGGATCTAGAGGTTGTCGCGGCCTTCGATATCGATAAGCGTAAAGTGGGCCAGGACCTCGCGCAAGCGATCTTTGCGCCGCCGAACTGTACCCAGGTGTTTCATCGAGACATCGCCAGAGCCGGTGTCACGGTGCGCATGGGCCGTGTGCTCGATGGGGTTTCTGAGCACATGCACGATTACGATGAGCGGCATAGCTTCGTCAGGGCCTTTGCGCCCGAGCCGAGCGAAGAAGACGTGGTGCGCGCATTATCGGAGTCAGGCGCCGAGATACTGGTCAATTACCTGCCGGTCGGTTCCGAGGACGCGACACGCTTTTATGCCGGTTGCGCCTTGAAGGCGGGCTTGGCCTTGGTAAATAATATTCCTGTTTTCATCGCCAGTGATCCGGTATGGGCGCGCCGCTTTCACGAAGCCCGGCTGCCGCTAATCGGCGACGATATCAAATCGCAGCTTGGGGCAACCATTACCCACCGCGTGCTTACGGATCTCTTCCGTAAACGCGGCGTGAAGCTCGAGCGCACCTACCAGCTCAATACCGGCGGTAATACGGATTTCCTCAATATGCTGAACCGTGCAAGGGTGAAATCGAAGAAACGCTCGAAAACCGAAGCGGTCCAATCGGTCGCCGGGGAGAGATTATCCGAGGAGAACATCCATATCGGCCCGAGTGACTTCGTCCCCTGGCAGAAAGACAACAAAGTGTGTTTCGTTCGCATGGAAGGCCGGATCTTCGGGGATGTCCCGGTAAATATCGAGTTAAGGCTTTCGGTGGAAGACTCGCCGAACTCTGCGGGGGTCGCCATCGACGCCATTCGTTGCGCCAAACTGGCGCTGGAGCGAGGTCAATCCGGGGTGTTGCACGCGCCTTCGGCTTTTTTTTACAAACACCCGCCGTTTCAGGTCCAGGACGACGAGGCCTTTAGGATGACGGAAGCCTTCATCAAAGGCGGTTTTCGCGATCCCCAGGAGCTTGCCGATCAGACTCGGCGGGAGGTCCCGGCTGCCATCGCATAGGCATCCCGCCGGCCCTTCACGCTAGCGTGAAGGAAGTTGCCACCTTCTCTATTGCGTTTGGCCTGCAACCATGATCCCAGCGCTCACAAAAGGATGGCGGCTCGCTATTCTGATAGGCGGTTATCCGAAGCGCGGGGTGCTCGCCTTGGCGGATGCGGTCGCCCGCGGATTAGCCCGCTGCGGCGTGTCGCCGAACCAAGTCACGGTCATAAGCTGCCTCGTATCGGTCGCCGCTAGTATCGTGTTTTTGCTTGGCTATCCGATAGCCGCCGGTCTGCTTTTCTGGGGCGCCGGCTCGTTCGATATGGTCGATGGTATGCTCGCGCGGATCACAGGCCGGGTGACGGAACTCGGCGGGTTTCTCGATTCGCTCCTCGATCGCGTCGGCGAAGCGAGCATGTTCGCGGCGATCGCCTACCGCTTCGCGGATGAAGGCCGTGCATTCGCCGCAGCGGCGGTATTCATCGCGATGTTCGGCGGGATAATGACGAGTTATGTCCGGGCGCGTGCGGAAATTTTTGGGATCGCATGCGCGGAAGGGTTAGTCACTCGGCCGGAGCGGGTGATTCTCCTGGTCATCGGTCTCCTCTCGGGCCTCTTGGTCGAAGTGATTTATCTTCTCGCCTTAGCGACGCTGTGGACGACCGGGCAAAGGACGCTGCTGGTCTACCGTAGCTTGGCTGCGCGCTAACGTATGCCGCCGGCCCTGAGCGTGCCACCGCTCGACACCGGGCTCAAGCTCCGCTTGGGCCTCGTCAGGCTATTCGACCTCTTGTGCCGGCTGCCGCCGTGGCCGACCTTGCGCAAGGTGATGAACCACTGCGCCGCTACCATTCCGGACTTGTTTTTTGTCCAGATCGGCGCCAACGACGGCGTGATCTACGATCCCCTCTACCACTACGTACGGCGTCACCGCTGGCCGGGGCTATTGGTCGAGCCGGTGCGATGTTATTTCGCAAGGCTCCAAGAAACCTATCGCGGCCACCCGAACCTCATCTTCGACAACGCCGCTATTTCGGACCGCGAAGAGCAACGGGCGTTGTTTCGCATCCGGGAGGATTGTGATTATTTGCCTCAGTGGTGCGCGGGATTGGGGAGCTTTCATCGCGAGGTGCTGCTTTCCCACCGCTGGGCGATCCCCGACCTCGAACGCTACGTTGTCGAGGAGATCGTGCACTGCATGACGTTGAGCTCTTTACTGCGGAAACATGCCATTACCCGGGTCGATGTTCTCTGCATCGATACCGAAGGTCACGACCACGAAATCGTCCGGCAGATCGATTTTGAAAGCCTACGACCGCGAGTGCTGCTTTATGAGCACGAATATATGCCCCAAGTGGAACGAAAACGGTGCCAGGCGATGCTGGCGAGCCGTGGTTACGCTTTAAGCCGGCGCCTCGGCGATACGCTTGCATATTTACCCTTCTGATCCACCCCGCGTCGTCTGCGCAGATGCAAGCTCGCTTAAGGTCAGGAATCGGCAGCCGGTCTCTTTGAGCCAGCGCACGATCGCTGTAAGGTTTGCGAGCGCCGGCTCGCCGGTATTGAAGCGGCAATCGAGGCGGATCCCTGTCCCCGACATATCGACGAACTCCCAGGGATGCACGAACAGCACCGGGTCGCGCGCCCGCCCGAGCACGGCCTTGACGAGTGACAACGGTAGCCGCAGTACGGAGGAGGTTACGGACACAGGAACGCGTGTGATGCCGTTTGTGACTACGGTCTTGCGCGCGAAGGGGGGTTTGTAAGCGGCCAGCGATGAATCGAAGCAGAAGCCGTGAGCGCCGAGGAGCGGTACATAGCGTTCGGGCAGTCGCAGATTGGGCGCACGGAAGGAAGTTAACCGAGCATTGAACGGCTCGAGCGCCTGTCGCGTCTTTGCTAGATCGGTCCTTGCCTCGGCATCGTCCATGTGATCGAAGCGCCGGTGTGAATAGCCGTGGCCGCCCAGCTCATGGCCCCCGGCGCAGATATCCCTGATGCGTTCCGGATATAGCTCGGCGATCCGGCCGGTGGAAAAGAACGTTGCCGATACGCCTTCGGCCGCGAACATCGCGAGCAGCCGCGGCAAGCCCTCCTCGACGCCGCGCATCGATTCGAGGAACGGCGGACAGTCTTGCTCTACATCAACCGAAAGTACGGCCCGTTTCACGAGTGACATGCGCATAGACGTCCTCGACCCGTCTGGCGACCGTCTTCCACTGGTATTTGTCGAGCTCTTCGTGAGCCCGGTGAGCGACGGCCGAACGCAGTTCGGGATCCTGGATGAGCGTATCAATATAGTGTGCAATGCCGGCCACATCGTCGGCAAGGAAGCCCGTCTGCTGGTGGCAAATGATGTCTGAAACCCCGGTGTTTCCTCTGGCCACGACCGGGACCTTTTTCAGAAATGCCTCGAGCACGCAGATCCCGAAGGCCTCGCGCGGCGAAGGCGAGACGAAGACATCGGACTGACCCAGAAGGTGTAACACGGTCGCGCGGGAAACGCCGCCGGTAAACAGGAAATGCCGGCCGAGCCCTGAGTCCTGGATCCCTTGTTCGAGGCGGAGCCGCAGGGGCCCATCGCCGACCATGAGGAACAGGAGATCCGGGTGTCTTGGTACTAACATCGTGGCGACGGTGATGAGATCCTGCACGCCTTTGCGTTTATTCATGCGCGCCACGGTGGCGACGACCGGCCCATGGCCTTGGGGCAGGGCGATGGGTTGCAGCGCTCCGTTGGGCGAGCTCGTATCGATGCCGTTCGGGATGCGAAAGACCGCACCCCTGAACATCGCCCGTGCCTGGCGCTCGACGGGAGAGCTTACGGCAATGACCGCTTGTGCAGGCCTAAGCAAAAGCTTTGCTCCCGCGGCGAGCGCGCGCTGAGGCGGCGAGTCTCCCAGCAGCGAATGGCTGGTGATGAGCGCGGGGACCCTGAGCTTGGCGGCGATAGTGAGAGACACCATCGCCATCGGCGAGTCGAGGCCGTGGCTATGAATAATATTGAATTTCCCCGCGCGCAAGGTTTCTCGCAGCGATCTATATCCCCGCGGGGACAAGAGATACTCCGATAGCGGGCAACCTTCCAGCCTTACGATCGGTAGGCCATTGCTGGCCTCAATCGCCGAGGCGCGGCCGTAAAGCCGCGCGATGATGTGTACCGCGTGACCAAGTGCGACCAGCCCACGGCCGAGCGCGTCGATCGCGTACTCGATACCGCCGACCCGCGGGTAGTACCAGTCACTCACCAACGCAATCTTGTAGCTTTTCATGCCTAATCTAGCATCCGGCTACACCCTTTGACCGTCCGCGATCAAGCGCCCGATGTCCCGGAGGATCCTTGGCAGATTCAGGCCCCCCGGCGAGGCCAGGTATTTTGGGCGCCATACGGGTTTGAAGTTCTCTTCGTAACGGCGCAGGCTTTCGATGTTCTGAAAGTGCTCGCTCTGCCGGTACATGAGCTTGCCGACACGTTGCCAAAGCGGCGCGAGGGGGTGTGCGTCGAGGCTTGAGAGCGGGGCAATCCCGAGGTTGAACCAGCGATAAGCTTGCGCCTTGCC
>JBIMKD010000383.1:0-44599 GCA_043673815.1 Chromatiales bacterium | reverse complement strand
GTCAGCCGGGCGCTCCTCGAAGCGCTGGACTGCAAGAGGTACCTTTTCTCGTCCAACGGCGCCCACTTCAAGCACCCCGACCGGCAGGCGATCGCGCGCGTGATCAAGTGGGGAGGCGCCGAGCCGGAGCTGACGTTCAACTATCGGACCAAGTTCAACGAGTTTTGGGACGGCAAGCCGCTCCGCGAGAAGCATGGTTACACGGCAGTCTTTCCTCGGTCGGACGCGAAAGGCGTCATGATCAAGTGGTAGCCAGCGTGACGCGCACATCACGAGCACGCTGGTGCTCACCGGCTGCGGCGGAGGAGGAACATGCGCTCACTACTTCTTGAGTTTCTTCGCTTCAACAATCTCGCAACAGGCATATGGCGCCAAGGTGACGCGTATCTTGTCGCAGCCGGGTCTGAGTACCCCCTACGTCAGTTCACGTCGCCGTTGGGACACGAGAGCTTCCTCAACTTCATACGCGCTCTTCGTTACCAGGAGGATGCCGTGGCACGCCGGGACGCCCTGCAGGAAATGGGCGGGATTGCCGCCGAATTGCTTGGGACCGACAGCCTGCCGGCCATTTCCGGGGGCGCATTTCCTCTGCAGCTCGACCTCGTTGTCAATCCCGCTGAGGTGGCTGCCTTCCCCTTCGAGGCGGCCACCGACAGCGAGGGACGACCTCTGTTCGCCCAGGACGATCCCATGATCGTGCTGACGCGACGCGTGCGCCACGCCTTCGCCGAGACCAGTCCGCCCTGGCCGGCGAGTCCACGGTTCCTGTACGTGTGGGCCGCTCCGCCCGAAGCAGGCGACGTGCCCTCCCAACAGCACGAGACTGCTTTGCGCACCGTGCTGGAGCCGTGGATCCCGATACAGAAAGGAACCGACAGTACGTCGCACCAGTGCGACGTACTGACGACATTGCCCGAGGCCAGCCTCTCGGCGCTTGAACAGGCCTGCCGGGAAGCGGTCGAGAAGAACCAGCCCTTCACGCACGTGCACCTGCTGGCGCACGGCTATCCGGTCGAGTTTGCGCACAAGGAGCATTTCGGCGTAGCGCTGCACAAGCCGAATGGAGAGCTGGATGTAGTGATGCCAGAGCAGCTCGGGAAGGCTCTGGCTGCCCTCGTCGGTCACGCGGTCGTGGTGACACTGGCGACCTGTGACGCGGGCAACCGGGCCAACACCATCACCTCAAATCGCAGCATCGCCCACGTGCTCCACGAATTGGGATTCCCAATTGTCGTCGCTTCGCAATTCCCATTCACCGTGCCCGGCTCCAACCTGACGGTCGAGACTTTCTACAAGGCGTTGCTCGGCGGCCACGACGTGAGAGTGGCCCTACACAAGACGCGCGTCGCTCTGTACAAGAGCCGGGAGCAGGCCGGTCACGACTGGGCCAGCCTGGTTGGATACGCGCGGCTCCCAGAGGGTTACGCAGATCATCTCTTGGACGTCAGGCTCGAGTGCGTACTGGCCGCGCTCAAGATGATGCAGGGCTGGTCCGATGAGATGCTCAAGCGAGGTGACGGAGATCCACTGCGCTTCGATCAAGTGGCCACGCAGCTGCGAGCACGGATCAAGGCGCTCGAAGGTTTTTCGAAAGAGCCCGAAAATGCCGGTCGGCGTGGCATCCTGGATGAGAATGTGGGTCTGTTGGGAAGCGCCGAAAAGCGCCTGGCCGAGCTGTGCTTTGTGCGCGCGCGCCTGGGAGACGCCGCGCATTGGCACCAGCTCATGCGTGCAGCGCTCGAACGCTCGCGCAACTGGTACCGCAGGGGGTCGCAGAGCAATCTCTCGCACCATTGGACGGCCGTCCAGTCCCTGTCGCTCGATGCCGTTCTCGACGGGCGCATCGCCAATCCGACTTCCTGGCACATCGCTGTCAGGGCTGCGGAGATCGACCGGACGAGGGCGATTGAAAACGCGGATCAAGAACAGAGCCGCAAAAAGATCTGGGCGCTGGGCTCGTTGATCGAGATCTACCTGCTTGCACCGCTAGCCGGTCAGAGTCCGCCTGTCGACGCGGCCCGAAACGCCCTGGCGGAAATGAAGGCTCTGGTTCGGGAGCAATCCGGTGGCGACACATTCCCGCTCGAATCAACCGAACGCCAGCTCCGCCGCTACGTCAACTGGTGGACAACGGCGAACGGTTTCTTCCCCGCCACAACCGACGTCGCCAGCGAGGCGGAGCGGCTGATCCAGGAGCTGCGTCGTTGATATGACTTCCGCCGTCAAGTCCTTTCGCAACCGTGTCTCTGGCCTCTCCTCATGGAGGTCTCCGCGATCCACGCCTATCGATCCGGAACGGAACGCGCCGGGCCCTTGACCTGATCCCGGAGGATCTTCTGGAAATCGGCCGAGCGTTCCAGGATATCGGCGGCTGCCTGCCGGAGCTCGACCGACTCCACGGGGAGCCGGAAGCCCGTGGGCAAGCGTTCACAACGCTTCCGCCGAACCTCGTCCGGGATCTGATCGAAGCTCACTTCGATGAGCACATGGTCCATGTCGTAGCAGCCGGTTTGATCCATCCCCTGCCGGGCGAGATCCCAGCACCGCCCCACGGTGATGTCTTCGTCCCACGTGATCATCAGATCTCGGATCAGGCTCAAGGTCTCGAAGTTATAACTGTTCAGAGGAACGGAAGCCGCCGATTTCAGACTGTTCGCGAACGGGACTTGCTCCAGTCGTCCGATCGCCTCATCGCTGATTGCCGTATGGGCGTTTACCACGATGAATACCAAGCGGTGGGTCTCTGGCCGCCCGAGCGCCTTGAGCGCGTTCCAGGCGCCGCCCGACATGGTGACCAGATCCAGGATCGGACGGATCCCGAGGTTGTCGCTGAGGCCGCCGTCCAAGAGATGAATGAAAGGCCTCTGCGCCCCATCGAGGTAGGCGCGATCGCGCACGGCGAGCTGGTAGCCGCGGGCGGAGACATCGCGTGTCTCGAGCGCTTGCAGCACCCACTCGGGTAGCACGTGGCGACAGGTTCCCGCGTAGTTCCGGAGGGTGACCTCGCTGAAGAGGATCGGTACCGCGGCGGAGGCCGCGACCGCTCGGGAGACGGGAAAGCGCGCCGCATCCGAACAGATCAGATCGAATTGGCGTTGGTCGAAGGCAAAGCGGCCGCCGAGCTCGATATCGGTCGCATTGATGACAACGAAGGGGCCGCCGCTCTTCTGGATGTCGCCGAGGGTCTTGCCTTCGAACAGGATCTCATCGTAGAGATCGGCGGCAAGCTCGCTGCGGTTGTAGCGCGACGACCACAGACTCGGCCACGATGTCGGTGACGACAGCAAGGCGATGAGGGCCGATTGCACGTCCTTCTTCAGAAACTTCTCCTCGAAGTCTTCGAAGATCCTATCGCCGAAGAGCCCGTAATACGCGGCCGTGAAGCTGCCGCCCGACACCGAGGAGATCAGGTCTACCTCATCGAGCAAGCGGCGGCGTCGGCCATCCCAGATGATCTCGGTGCGGGCGAGCTTCTCGAGGACCCCGTACGAGAATGCCGCCGCCCGCGTCCCTCCGCCGGAAAACGCGAGCACCACGAGCAGGGATTCCGATCGCCTTGTGGCCCTGGAATCATCGACGTAATACCCGCGCTTCGGCTCGGTCTGCTGAATCCTGTCATTGATCGGGTAGTGGGCGGTACATCCACCGAGCAGCGTCAGCACCCACAGAAGCCAACCGGGATAGCCCACGATCAGTGATGCGAATATCGAGGGTTGGAAAAACCTGGGCCGACCAGGATCGTGGTCGATTCGAACCTCCTGGCCTACCTGCTCCTGCTAGCCCGCATGGCCACCGAACAACGACGCAAGTCGCCAAAGTAGAAGACCCAATGCAGCAGAAGCGATACCGCACCCAAGCGCGACCACTTTGAGCTGACGTCCTCGGGATATTGCCGCCTCGCCGGTCAGGACCGGAGTATTGCGAAAAACGCGAACCCCCGGAGGTGGAAACTCTCGCGCTCGGAGAACCCTTCCACCGAGCGACCAAAGATAGGCCGCGAACGCGAGGAGTGGCGCTAGTAGGAGCGCGGCGAGAAGCAGAAAAACCAACTTTACTCGCTGCGCCGATGCTCCTTCCGCCAGTACCCAGTCGCGCAGTGGGATGCGATATCGCTCGAAGGCCACGATCAGTAAAGCTCCGACAAACGTACCGACGACCACGAAAACTACAGCTTGCCGTCGGGCAGCGGGATCAGCTCTACGGATGTCGGTCATTGTGCTGTGGCCTTAACGTAATGCGAGTTAAGCGGCGGGCGCTCGAACGAGAACTGGGCGGTGCGCAGCGCCGGATAACTTGGCGTGAGACACCTCGCGCTCCGTTGGTTGGTGTACCGTCGTCAACTTCGCAACGAGACGGCCTCCTGCGCTTTCCCGGGCGATTTTAGGAAAACCAAGTACGATTCCGGATAGAGATAATCTTCCATAGACTCGTCTACTACCCGGAGATATCCCTCCTGCGCCGCGGTGTCGTCGGGGAGAACCTGGTATATCTTACGTTTCTCCAGGTCATCGCAGTCCCTGTTCTCGATGCACAGTGCGAAACTCGTTTCGTGTCGTGGTTGTGCCATCGTCGCTAGTCCAAGAGTCACCGACAATTCAATGCTCGTTCTTTCCCCGTCTTTCTAATGACCTGTCAGAATGCGAATTAACTCTGCATCGGCAATCTGGACGCCAGCATGGTGGGTAATGGTCTTGCCAAAATGGATCGGTATAGTGCTTTATCGTGCCATGAAGTGATTTGCATTCTGGCGGTGCTGAACTGTCCAGTGCCATCACGAATTCCCAATATGGACGGTAATCAGCTATTTCCTGCATTTGTTGCCGCCGATGTAATGAATAAGCTAATGCGTCTATTCTTCTGGCAACCGCCGTAGCCATAGACTTTCTATCAATTCTCTTCGGATCATCAAGAGCTGCAACTAGTTCCTTTCTTAAACGAAACAACAACTCCTTATTCGAGGATTCAGCAAGTGCTTTTGTGATCTCGCTTTTCCGTAGAGATGATTTTGGGGGTTCCCCAATGCATTGCTGGTACATTTCTTTCAGCCGAGATACATTAAATTTATCGAAAATTTCTTCTGGCTCACAATCCTCTATGTTATCCACTGCTGCTTCATATATAACGTCCTGCTGTCCTCTCACATAGGCCTCGTATGTTGGCCATTTCCACACAACGCCATGCAAGCAGTCCAAAAGAGCTTCGGTTTGTTTTCTAGGATCACCTTGATTATCGCGCACGGCGCCAAATAGACTGGCCACAGATACGCTATCCGCGCCTTCCAATTCAGAAATAACCAGACCGAATGCGACCTTGAAGCTGTCATCCAAATCTGGTTTCTCTACCATTTCTTGCCTAACGGGTTCTTGCTCTTTCTTTCTCCAGAACATCGCAATATCCTTTTCTGGCCTAAACGCCGAGGTTCAGCCACGCTGCCGCGGCAGCGTCGGCTGTTGGGCCAATACGCCCGAGCGCTGCATAAAATCTTGAAGCTCGCAGTAGTGGTAGTGGCAGAACTCCAAAGCATGCACTACGGACCAGTCTCGTGGTAGGACGATGTAATGCCTGTTCTGGGTTGCGCCATCGGGTAGCTCGCGGAGCGAGAACGCTGGCTCCATGAACGGCGGTGTAGTGTGTGAGAATGCCATGCGGAGATGCTGCTTATGAACAGTGACTGCTCTCGCTCCCCCTTTCTTGCCGCTAGCATAGAGTTCAGCGTGTTCTTTACGAAAGTGCATCAAATTAACCTCAGCCTCTTCCAGCATTGCGACTGCGGAGTAGAGCGCATTAACAATGGCGCTGAACAAAAACGACGCCTCTTGATCTGAGGTGGCTGTGCTTGTAAGCGCCGAACCCTTCTCCTCTAGCGTCTGAAGAAGCTCAAGGAAGAACTTGGCCTCCTCCAACTTTTCCTGAGCGCTCACGATTTGTTGGCCCAACATTGCGTGGCCGGAGAGTTTCCATGTTTTAACGCGGAAAGTTTCCGCATCCCCGTAGCCCCGCGCGACGTTCACCTGCTGTTCAAGAAAAGCACCGCCACGGTCGTCGGTTACGGAGGCCTTCAGCATACATACCTCAAAACATTGGGTACCGGGTCCCGTGGCGAAATATGGAAATCGCCCGTCTATCCGCCCTTGACTTCGGAAAACACCGAGTTGACTGTTTCTTGATACAGGCTACTAGAGTAGCGCCATGTAGGCAAGGCAACCCTCACCGTTCTTGGAGCAGGTCCGGGCGGCGATCCGCGTGCGGCATTACAGCATCCGTACCGAGGACAGCTACCTGCGTGAAGCGTTAGCCTAGGATCTCGAAAGGCACGTCTTCACCGTAGGCGACGCCGTTCGCGTCGAGAAGCTCGGGAATCATTTTCTTGAGCTTCTCAACCAGTGCGTCCATATCGTCCGCTTCAGTGGCGAGACCGGGAACTTCATCGCTCGTCGCGACCCAGACCCGGACTTCGTCGTCCCATACGGCATTGATGATAAGGCGGCCGGAAGCGTTCATGCCGCAGGTAGTATAGCCACGGGTGTCGTGTATTGACAAACCCCTCCCTGCCGAAGCTACGGCGCCTTGCGTCCGCTCCGTCCGAGAGAGTTAAACAGCTATTCCCACCGCGGGGTATTTCCACTGCGGGCTGATCCGATACGATGACACGCAGCAAGCGCTGGATACCGGATTTTCATTATCTGCAGGCGAGTCACAAGAAGTGCCATCGTGATCGCCGTTGAGCCGATATACCACGCACGTCACGAATCGCCCTTTTTGATCCCCTCACCTGCTACTCCATCGACGTGTTTTGCTGGTCCAGCAAAACGGCTACACTTAGCTAAGATCTTGGTTATGTCGTTATGGGGTGTGCCGTGTCTTATCGAGTCAATATTCATGATGCGAAAGCCCAGCTCTCAGCCCTCCTCACGCGGGTGGAAGCGGGCGAAGAGGTGGTCATCTCCCGCGCCAACAAACCGATCGCGCGCCTGGTACCCTATACCCAACCCAAGGCACCGCGCCGCCTCGGCGAGGCCAAGGGCTTGATCGAGATCAGACCGGACTTCGATCGGCTCCCGGATGAATTCATGGCACACTTCACGTGAGGATATTGCTGGGTACCCATGCCTTTCTTTGGCTGGTCACCGACGATCCCAAGGTCTCCGCGCCGGCCAAGGCTGTATTCCTTGAAAACGACAACGAGCTACTGCTCAGCGCGGTCACTGGCTTCGAGATTGCGGTGAAGTATTCGCTCGGGAAGCTTGGCCTCAAGGAGCCTCCCGACCAATTCATCCGCAAGCGCATAGAAGCCAATGCCTTGATACCGCTTGCCATTACCATCGAGCATACCGTGCTGCTCGCCGACCTCCCCTTTCATCATCGCGATCCCTTTGACCGCTTGCTCGTGGCGCAAGCCTTGAGCGATAGCCTGCCAATCCTCAGCGCGGATACTCTCTTATCCGCTTACGGGATAGAGAGGATCTGGTAGCACCAACATTATCACTCCAGCCGTATCGCCCCAACGAACGTGCGACACGCGCCGTAAGCTTGCCGCACGCGCTGGGAAGGGTTGAAAATACCCGGACGGGGGCGGCAGCGGGATCTATCCGTATGCAAACGTAGCCCTACGCCTCCCCGACCATGACAAAACCTATGGCGCACGAAAAACGCGATCGATTGTTGAACGGTCTCCAGGCGTTTATCGACACGCCGCTCGAGCGCTTACTCGCTCTGGATTACCGCCCCGCGCCGGCCGAGCAGGCGCTCGCGCTCTTTCACGACATCGCGCGCACGGTCCCGGCCTACCGCGCGTTTCTCGAGGAGCAGGGCGTAGCGCCCGAGTCGATTCGGTGCGCGGAAGATTTCGCGACCCTGCCCTTGAGCAACAAGCAAAATTACCTCGCGAAGCACCCGCTCGCGGCGCTTTGCCGGCACGGGCGCTTGGAGACTTGCGACACGATCGCCGTCTCCTCGGGTTCGACCGGCACGCCGGTGTTCTGGCCGCGTTTCGTCACCGATGAGCTTGCGATCGCGGTGCGCTTCGAGCAGGTATTTCACGATAGTTTCCATGCCGATTCCCGCCTCACGCTCGCTGTGGTCTGCTTCGCGCTCGGCACCTGGGTCGGCGGGATGTACACTGCCGCCTGCTGCCGGCATCTGGCCGCCAAGGGCTATCCCCTCACGGTGGTCACGCCGGGCAATAACAAAGACGAGATCTTGCGCGTCATCGAGGCCCTAGGCCCGAATTTCGATCAAGTCGTGCTCCTCGGCTATCCGCCCTTTCTCAAGGACGTGATCGACACGGGACGGGCGCGCGGCATCGCTTGGCCGAAGTACCATATCAAACTGGTCCTGGCCGGCGAGGTTTTCAGCGAGGAATGGCGCGCGCTGGTCCTCGAGCGCGCAGGAGCATCGGACCACTGCCGGGATGCGGCCTCGCTCTATGGGACGGCGGATGCCGGGGTCTTGGGCAATGAGACGCCGCTGTCGGTATGCATCCGGCGGTTCTTGGCCGATACGCCCGAGGCGGCGCGGCAACTCTTCGGCGAGCCGCGCTTGCCGACCCTCGTTCAATACGACCCCCTCCAGCGGTACTTCGAGTCCTCCGACGGCACCTTGGTCTTTAGCGGAGACAACGGGATCCCGCTCGTTCGTTACCATATCTCGGACGAGGGCGGGCTGGTGGACTATCCAGAGATGCTGCGTTTTCTCAAGGAGTGGGAATTCGATCCGCTCGCGGCCCTCGAACCAGGCGATGACCGCGGGATCCGTCCCCTGCCCTTCGCCTTCGTGTTCGGGCGCTCGCACTTCGTGATCTCCTATTTCGGCGCCAACATCTATCCCGAGAACGTTAGCGTCGGGCTGGAAGAATCGGGCATCCGGGAATGGGTCACGGGAAAATTCGTCATGCAGCCGCGCGAGGATGAGGACAAGAATCGTTTCCTCGCGATCGTCATCGAGCTCGCCCCCGGCGAGACGGCGAGCGACGAACGCCGTGATGCGGCCGTCCAAGCGATCGTCCGCGAGCTGCGGCGTTTAAACAGTGAATTCGCGAACTACGTCCCCCCGGCTTCCCAACTTCCGCACGTCGAGCTTAAAGCCCTCGGCGATCCGGAGTGGTTTCCGGCGGGCGTAAAGCACCGCTACACGCGGCCTTAGATCTATTCCTCGCGGTCTTGCCGCGGCGACCTTAGCGATGGGGTTACCAACGGGGAGAGGCGCAGCTATTCCCTTTGGTCGCCTCGCGGGGTTGCATACCGTGGTGGCGAAATCTAAATTGACTCACCGCACCCGGCGCGCAAGGGTTGTGGTAGATCGGGAATGGCCGCGCACAGCACCTCCTCGATGCGCGCGGCCAGAATAAACTCGACCTCGTTGCGGACCTGCTCGGGTAATTCGCGCAGGTCCTTTTCGTTCTCCTTTGGCAAAATCACCCGTTTGATCCCGGCACGATGGGCGGCGAGCATTTTTTCCTTCACGCCTCCGACCGGCAATACCAATCCGCTCAAGGTGATCTCGCCGGTCATGGCCGTGTCGCTGCGCACCGGACGTGCGCTGTAAAGCGAGGTAAGCGCCGTCACCATGGTCACGCCCGCCGAGGGCCCATCCTTCGGGATCGCCCCGGCCGGGACATGGATGTGCACGCCACTATGACGGGTGGCCTCGGCTATCCCGAAAGCCCCCGCCCGCGATGCGATGTAGCTCTGCGCGGCCTTGGCCGATTCCTGCATCACGGCTCCGAGCTGTCCCGTCATCACCAGATCCTTGCCATCGGGCAGAAGCACCGTCTCGACGTAGAGCACATCGCCCCCCGACTCGGTCCAGGCGAGACCCGCGGCCACGCCGGGCGCGAGTTGCCGGCGGGCCGCCTCGGGGTAGAAGCGCTCCGGTCCGAGAAGCTCGGACAGGTCTCCGGGACGGACCGTCACCGGACGGGTATCGCCTTCGGCTACGCGCGTCGCGATCTTGCGGCAGATCCGGCCGAGCACCCGCTCGAGCTCGCGCACCCCCGCCTCGCGAGTATAGCGCCGGATCACGTAGGCCAAGGCTTCCTCCGGAAGCGTTAACTGCGCTTCACCCAGTCCGGATTCCTTCATCTGGCGGCCGATGAGATAGCGGCGGGCGATCTCGCGTTTCTCCTCTTCGCTGTAACCCGCGAGGTGCAGCGTCTCCATGCGATCCAGGAGCGGCCGCGGGATGCTGTCCAAGGTGTTGGCCGTGGTGATGAAAAACACCTGCGAGAGGTCGAAGGGCAGATCCAGGTAATTGTCGTGAAAGGCGTTGTTTTGGGCGGGATCCAGAATCTCCATCAAGGCGGCCGAGGGATCGCCGCGATAATCGCGGCCGAGCTTATCGACCTCATCGAGCATGAGGAGCGGGTTTCTCACCCCGGCGCGGCGTATCGCCCGAATGATGCGCCCAGGCATGGCGCCGATATAGGTGCGCCGGTGACCGCGCAGCTCGGCCTCGTCGTGCAGGCCGCCCAAGGACAGGCGCTCGAACTTCCGATCCAAGGCCCGGCCGATCGACTGACCGAGGGAGGTCTTGCCCACGCCCGGCGGCCCCACGAAGCAGAGAATCGGCGCGCGCGCTTCGGGATTGAGCTTCATGACCGCCAGATGCTCGATGATACGTTCCTTGACCTCCTTGAGATCGAAATGATCCGCATCCAGGATCTCGCGCGCCCGGCCGAGATCGTAAATATCGGTCGTTACCTTGCTCCACGGGAGCTCGAGCGTCAGCTCGACATAACTGCGTGCGATCTGGTAATCGGGAGCCGACGCGGGCATGCGATCGAGGCGTTTGAGCTCTTTCTCCACCTCTTTCTCGACCAGCGCCGGTAGATTTGCTTCCTCCATGCGCTTGCGCAGCTCCGCTACCTCGCTCTGCTCGGGACTCTGCTCGCCGAGCTCTCCTTGGATCGCGCGCAACTGCTGACGCAACAGGTATTCGCGCTGCTGGCGGGTCATTTCCGATTGCGCCTCGCTCGCGATCTTGTTCCTGATCTCGAGGACCTGGACCTCGTGATTCAAATACGCGTGCGCCAAGCGTAACGCCTCCCGCCGCGACATGGCCGCGAGCAATTCCTGCTCCTTCTCCACCTCCAGCGACAACAGGGAGCCGATCAAATACACCTGGTGCAAGGGGTCTTCGACCTCGGCGATGATATGGCTCAAGCTCGTTTGGATCTGGGGTTGCACGAGCTGCAGCATCTTGCCGGCGAGCTCCAAGACCGCCCGCTGCAGGGCTTCGACTTCCGCGCCGCTGTCCTCGGGCTCCGGAACCTCATCGATCGCGAGGCTCAGAAAAGGATGCGTCTGCGCCACGGCCCCCGCCTGCACGCGCCGGGTCCCCTGAACGACGATCTGAATGACGTCATCGGAGCGGGCTATCTTTTTGATGATCCCGAGCGTTCCGATCGGATACAAATCGACTAAGGCCGGTTCCTCGACGGATGGTTGCCGCTGCGCGAACACCCCGATGAGCTTGTCTTCACGCATCAACGCCGCCTCCACTGCCGCAACCGAGATCGGCCGGCCTACCGCGAGCGGCATCACCAGGTGGGGGAACAGCACGCTATTCTTGATCGGCAAGACGGGGATCAGTGTGTTCATATTTAAATCCTTCCCCGCGGCCTTGCCGCGGGGACCTTAGCGATGGGGTTTCCAAAGGGGAGAGGCGCAGCTCTCCCTTTTGGTGCCACCACGGGGTTGCATACCCCGTGGTGGCGAAATTAACCTAAACCGTTTGCGCGGCGCCTAAACAAATGGGGGTAAAAACACGCGATTACAAGGGCCCGCGCCGTCGGCGCTAACCGCTGAGCCGGGTCACTCCCAGGGCCCACGGCGCGAGGAAGTAGCAAAGAGCTCCGATGAAGAGCGCACCGGTGAGGTCGATGAGAATACCGCTCCGCGCCATTTGTGCGACGGTGATATAGCCGCTCGCGTAGACGATCGCGTTCGGGGGCGTCCCGGCCGGGAGCATGAACCCCAAGGATGCCGCGAGCGTCGCGGCGAACATCAAGGGTGCGGGGTGCAGCCCGAAACTCGTCGCGCTCGCGGCGAGAATCGGCAATAGCACGTTGGCCGTCGCCGTGTTGGAGGCCACCTCCGTCAGGGCTGCAGTAAGGAGGCACACAATTAGAAATACCACCAGCGGCGAGGCAGGATCCATGCCTTTCAAGAGGCCCGCGAACCATCCTGAGAGTCCGCTTTCCTGCATCCCGTAGGCCATCGCAAAACCGCCCCCGAGCAAGACCAGAAGACCCCAGTGCACCGTTCGCAACTGCCGCGGCGCCAAGCCAAACCGTAAAGGGCGTATAGACACGGGGATAAGAAGCAGCATGATCCCGATTCCCATGGCCACGGCCGCATCGCCCATGTCCTGGCGCAACAGCCGCGCAAGCGGTGCCGGGAGAGTGTCGATCGGGCGCCCGATCAAATCCTCCCATCCGAAGGAAACCCACCCCCACCAACCCGGGATGGTGATGGATCCGAGATCGATATCCTTACGAAAAATCCAAAGGAACGCCGCAAGCAGAAACCCAATGAGAGCAACATACTCGCCCGCCTTCATCGGGCCGAGACGCACGCGGGCGTCCGCGATCACCTCCGCGGCGGAACCGACCAACTCCGTCCGCTGCACCGGGACCGCCCAGCGCACCAGGTACAGCCACACCAGCGGCAGCGCCACCACTACCACCGGCAATCCGACCTTGAGCCAAGTGACGAAATCCACATCATGGCCGAGGTGCATCTCAGCTTGTTTGACGAACACCAGATTTGGCGCCGTGCCGATCTTGGTGCCCATGCCCCCGATGCTCGCCGCATAGGCCACACCAAGCATCAACGCAAGGCCGAAGCGCCGCAATCCCGGATCGTCACGGCCGAGGGTTTCCTCGAAATTGAGCAGCACCGCCATGGCGATCGGGAACATCATCATGGTGGCGGCCGTGTTCGAGATCCAGAGGCTGATAAATCCCGTGGCCAGCATAAACCCCAGGACGAAGCGCGCCGGACTGCTGCCGACCCTTGCGATGATCCCGAGCGCAATCCGCCGATGCAATCCCCATTGCTGCATACAGGCCGCGATCATCATGCCGCCGAGGAAAAGGAAATTGATTGGATCGAAGTACTGCAACAGCACCGCCGACGGCGATGCGGTACCGCACAGGGGAAAGACCACCAGAGGAATACAGGCAGTGAGCCATAGCGGCACGGGCTCCGTGATCCACCAGATCACCATCCAGGCCACCGCCGCTGCCGTCCATCGGGCGGGAACACCGAGCCCCTCGGCTGTTAAGCCCAAGGCCAAGAACAGGATTGGCCCCAGGGCGAGCCCAATGCGTTGTCTGCTTGTGAAGGGCACCGGGGAAGTATACCGAGGGCGACGATTTAAAAATCACAGGCCCACTGTGAAATATGCACACCAAGCGTTACATAATATCACGCTTTGCAAGCGAGCTCGTCTGCTGGTCTTGCATCTGGTGGAGTCCAAGAAGTCTCATCTAGAAGCTCGACGGCGCTTTAAGATCTGTCCTTCTTAAGTGGTTTCGCAGCGGTGAGTAACTGTTTGGCGCTCTGGATGAGTTCCGCGGCCGTACTGACTGAAATCCCAGTCAGCGCCGTCGCCACTTCCTCTGGCGCGGCAACGGCGAGCTTCTTAATCGAATCGATGCCGATCTCGGCCAGCCGCCGGGCCCGTGCATCGCCGATCCCACTAATGTTAGTGAGGGACGGGGTAGCAGCCACATCAACATCCAACCGGTTTCTCCCTGCAGTGGTCCTCCACGGCTGAATCGTCGGTTGAACAATAGGCCGATTCGCAGTAAGAGGCCGGGGCGAGAAAGGCTGTGCCCCTATGTCCCGCGGTCCACCGAAGCGCACCAGATCAGAACCACAATTAGCGCAGTGTCCCACCAAGGCTGGCCTACCGGATCGCGTATGCATTGATGCGATCTCTACCATGGTTCGCTCGGTCTCGCAGCACGGACAGAAGCAACAGTCCTTAGAAGTTTCACCGGGTTGCCGTCCCGGTGGCGTAGGCGTGCACAATCCAGTATCCGGGATCCGAGGTGCAGAGGCCTCAGCTTGTTCGAGAGACACCCGCCAGTTCGACACCGTCAGTTCGCCAGGCGCTTGAGCGACAAAGGTCACCGGGACCGGCGTGAAGGTCGAGAACCGCAAGGAGACGTGCTTTATTTCCAGAGCCGTTCCACCCGGAGCAACAAGACGCAGCTCGGCTTCAGTCGCCTCGGCAGGCGATGCGCCGCTAACAAGTGCCGAATCGAAGCCGGTCGGCGGGATCTCCAGCACCACCGGCAAACCCGCGGGCGACTGATCCGCCTTGACCCAACGGAGCTCAATGCGTGGATTGTCCTTGGCCAATGGCTGGTTGATACCGTGACCCCGTAACTCCAGGTTAAACGGTTGCTCGCCTTTGACCGGTATAGCCTGCACCAATTCAGCGGTTTCAGCGCCGGCGTTCCTCAATTGAATCCCGCCCTCTACGGCGACCAAGGTCACGCTGGAAACTGGGAAGGACAGCAAATTCCACCCGACGAGTTGTCCCTCCTGCTGCAGACTCAGATCGGCATTGGCCACAGCCTCGGTCGTGGCGATCAAAGACGCCAAGTCGATCGCTGCCTGTACGCCCTCGGGAGTACTGAAGCGAACCTCGGCCTGCTCGGCGCCCGCCGGGGCCATCATTCGCGCCCCGTGCGGTTTAAGGAAAGGTTGTTGAATTGCTGCAGCGCCGGCACCAGTCAGCGTGCTCTCCTTTATCATTGGGGGTTCTAAGGCTTGAATGGGGATTTGATCCATTCGCAGAAGTCCGCAGTCTTTGCCGATCCACATCACCTCGGCCAGCGCGTCGGAATCGGTGGCGATGCCGCGGAAGCTGAGCTCATAGGGGCAGGACTCCGCCACCGGTACGGTCTGGGAGAGCGCCGACGGCGAAGGTATTATCATCTGCTTATTCAGATCTGCACTTTCCCCCAGAACGGCAACGAGATGAAAAGGATCGGGCAGGCAAAACGGCGTTACCCGTCCGGCAGTCAAATTCCATTCGATCGGCAAGCGCGCTCCGATCTGGATGGAAGCCAAGGAGTTGTTACCATCCTCGGTCGTGATGACGTAGATTCGATCGCCTTGCGGCGTTAGGGCTATCGCAGTCTGCGGCGCGTTAACGCCGATCGTCCCGGCGACAGACCGCTTGGCGAGATCAATGATGCTAATAGTTTCGCTGCTGTCGCTTGTCACATAGGCTTTCATACCATCCGGCGCAATGGCGAGGGCGGACGGGGTGTGACTCAGAGTGATATTACCGGCAACGGTTAGGGTCTTGGTATCGATGATACTGACAGTATTGCTACCCCCGTTGGCAACCACCGCCCACTTACCATCGGGAGTGAGAGCGATGGCGCTTGGTTCTGGGCCGACGAGGATAGCAGCACCTATTGTCTGACCCGTAACACTAGCCAGGACCTGCAATTCTCCATCTGCTGTCGAGCCATTACTGATCGTCACATAGAGTTCCTGCCCGGTGGGTGCAACGGCCAAGGCTGTCAGCACATTGGGGTTATCAAAATTCTCGTTTGTCCAAACGTCCGCCGGTACCTTCCCAGCGATTATCGCTTGCTCTACGCCTACATTTTCAAAGGCCGAAACCGTTAAATCTTCGATGACATAGAGTCGTTGACCATCCGGGCTGAAGGCCAGGGCGTTAACATGTTCCTCTAGAACAAGTGGGACGCCCAATTCCTGGTGAATATCCAGGTCGATCACTTGGAGCAAATTCTCTTCGTTGTCCGCCACACCGACCACATAAGCGCGTGATCCGGCAGGGCTGACAACAAGCACGCTCGGGAAAGGGGATGTCAAAACGATATCTTTGATTTTCCGGCCACAGGCAACATCAATGACCTGCAAAAGGCCTTGATTGAAGACTGCTACGTCGCCGAAAGTGCTCGTACTAGCCACATAAGCCCGCGATCCGCCGGGTGCAACAGCTATTGCGGCTGGATTCGCATCGAGAGCGACGGTACCGGGCAATGACAATTTTTCTCCGATCCGGTACCACTTTTCGAAATCTCCGTTGGCTAGGTGTTCGGTCTCGGGACACGCCGAGGGAGACGCTTTATCCAGATATTGATTGAAGGCATCCCCAATCTCGTTGAAATCCAGTGCGAAATCTACCCGTCCCAAGGGCTGGAAGCGGTCCAGGCCGACCCGTATGGCTTGTTCGCCGCTGCCGATCTGGAGCTTGATGGGCGTCTCGAAACGCTCCGGCTTCTGCCGCAGGCGGAAGAAGGCGCTGGCAGGGCCGGAGATACCGGCGACGGTGGTATCCCGCCAGGACAGGCCGCCGTCGTTTGTGTGCTGCATTCCCACGACCCCAGCCACGGCGGGTGTGGCATTCCAACCGGCTTGGCCTTCGAGGCTCTGGAGCACCAGCCAATAGCGCTCATCCTTTTGGAACTGAAACTCGACGGGCGAGACGACACTGACCCACTGCGGTTGACCCGCGGTTTTGCTACCCTGCGCCTTTCCCACGGGGGCGGGCAATTCAAACTTCACCGGCCCTGGCAAGAGCGAGACATCGCCCGGCTTGCCGTCCAGGTCTTCACGCAGATCCAATTGCAGCTTCGCGGCTTGCGTCACCACCATAAAAAGATCGAAGGCAGCGGCTTTGTGCGTCTCGGGGAGCGAAATCATTTGCGCCTGGGACAGGGCGGGCGAGATCTCGGCCTTTCCTGCAGACAATACCGCCCCAGTCGGCCCATAGACGATACGGGTTTCCTCGAAAGCGCCTCGTACTTGTGCAGTGACGCCATTCGGCGCGACGCGCGTGTTCGCCGGCGCGGCGAGTTGCAACACGTTCTCTTGTGCCTTGGGGAGGCTGCTGAAGTTGTAAGGCAAGAGCACTTCGTTGAGCCCTTCCGGCATGACGCTCGCTTCGATTTGGTAGTCGAAGTCCAGTGTGATTGTCAGGCGGGCGATGGCGTCGGAATGAACGATCAGCGGTACGTGATAAAAGCCGTTTTCGACCTTCGCCTCGCTGAGGAAGGCTTGCAGAACGGCGGCGAAGTCAGGAGAAACGTCCTCGCCGGTCAATTCGCCCAAATGTGTCCAGAATGGCGGCAGGTTTCCGAGCCGTACGCTGACATTGGTTGGGACTGAGCGGATTGTCACCTGCGTAACATCCAGCGTTCCAGTGTTATTGGGTGCTCGACTGAATTTGAATTTATTAACCGTCAGACTGGGGAGCTTGCCGTCGGCTTTTAGCGAGAAGAGCACGTCACCAGGAGACCTGAGCGCTCCCTTATCGTTTATCTCCACATACACGCCGCCGCCCAGGTCCACCTGAAGATGGGAACGGGGGGTGCCGGCCACCACCTCCGTAATATTGTCACCAACTACTGATGCAAGTGTGCGGCGGGCATGGAAGTCCACCTCGACGAAACCGGTGCCCGTGTTCTTGGTCGCCCCCCAGTCGCCCTGGCCGTTGGTGAACATGATGATCTCCTCGAACAGGTCCGCCGTGGGGCTTTGTGCGGGCGTTAGCTTGACGCTGGCTTTCATCACCCGCGCGTTGGCCGGAAGGCTCCGCCAAACAAGCGTGCGGTCGCCTTCAAACGGACTGTCGCTACCGTCATAGCGATCATTCAGTTTCATGTCGTATCCCCTTCCGGCTTAATCGTCCATCGGCATACCGCGCCAGTATTCATCGAGCTGACTCAGACCTTCAAAAGCACCATCACTTTCAGTTCCTCTTTATTTATCGCTTCTATCCCAGTTTGTTCCTCCGTTTGCTCTGTGGGGTAAACCGGATCCAAGAGCAACTTGATCCCCAGGGTTTCAAAGTCGAAATGAACCACTTGAATCTGGGTTGGCGCCGGCGTGGGCGCAGGTGGAATCGAGGTGGAAGCAGGGGTGGGAGTAAGTGTCGAGCCGTCTGCCGAAATAGTCGCGCCGGCAAGATAATTGATGGTCTTGCGCGGCCGCATCTGAAACCAGAGGTCATTCCAGTCGCCCCGGCTCTTCAAGTCGGCCACCGTTCTCTGATCACAGCAGCACTTGTCGAACCAGGGCGAACGGCAGTACTGGGTTTCGTCGAACTCGTCGTTGGGATCCGCGAAGAGTGCTTTCCAAAATTCGTTGACCAGATCGTCCAAGCTCGTAGCATCGGTGTATTTAACTTTATAGAGGGAAAGCAGTTCGGCGAACGGGATCCGGTAGGGCGGACCGTCCTTGGGTTCGATTTCGATCGTTTCCGTAGCGCCCGCCTTCGTGAACCGAATCTTTTTTTCACTGGTGTGATAGAGGTAAAAATTCACCCATGCCTTGTGTTTCTCTTCATCCGCAGAACACACTACTTTGAAATAATCTAACTGGTAGACATCGACCAAAGGCGGCGCGTCCAGATCGTGCTTGATCACTTTTTCCTCGCCCTTGCTCTTGACCTTGTCCCAGATCAGCCGTTTGAACAGCATCTTGTAGCCGGTGCGCTTCGGCAGCTCCTGGCGAATTTTTTCCAGGATATCGTTCGTCAGCTCGTCCGGCGATTGGTTTTCCAGCTTGTGGGCGTTGTCCGCATTCGGCACGTTGTCGACGTTCTGGATCGCGTCCTGGATTTGCTTTGCGATGTCTTCCTTGATCTTTTTCTGCACGTCGTTCCAGTCCTCGGAGGTGATCAGATCGCCAGGATTGTGGGGGATATAAGGGGTTGTTTCGGTAGGCATGTCGGTTCTCCTTTCTCGGGTTGTCTTCGTTCAGTCATTGAGCTCGGCGCGGTCGCGCGTCACCTTGGCTTTAACACCTCCGGCCTTGGCTTGCAGAACGCCCACCGGGCCGGGTTTCAATAAATCTTCCGTCAGGGCGGGAAGCTCAGCACCGCCCAACACCACCCGACGTGCGTTCTCGAAGCGCGCGGCCTGGTAGCTTATGGTCACGTCGAAGCGGGCCGGGCCGGATTTCCGCGCCGACACGGCAATGGCGTTTCCGAAAGCGCCGGGTTCGCGGGCGCTGAGCTCGATAAAGCCGGTTACATCTTTCTCGGCGAGATACAAACGGGCGAATTCCGTATCGCTGCCACCGGTGAGGCGGCGTGGTTTGCGGAAAGGTATGGCCGCTGCCACGAAACCAATCGGCACGCGCTCAACCGGTGTTGCTGTGACCAAAGTGGAGTTCGCGATGCGGTTTACCAGAAAGTCCGGATCGGTGACGGGTTCGGTGACCACGTCCTTAAACTCCTCGGGTCTATCTCCCGCCTTGGCAAAGCGGGCCTCATTGAAGCGACCGCCGAACTGCTCCGGGAGGTCCGAGGGCAGGTTGACCATTAACGCGCCCGGCTGGTGTTGTAGCCAATGGAAGCGGATCTCGACCGGCGGATCGGGAGGGTCCCCTGCGGAAGCGAAAACGGTAGAGTCGGTGCTCGGCGGTGGACAGGTGAAGCGACTGACGTTGAATGCGCCCCGTTCGGCGCATGCTTTTCCCGCGAACCGGGCCGCATCAAAGCGGTCCCGGTCGAAGCGCGCACTATGGCAATCCAGGTAAGCCCACTCCGACCGGCCCTGCGGCAACACCAGGGCGGCGGCTTTGTCCTGCCCTCCGCCTGCGTCTTCACAGGTTTTCTGTTCGCCCAACTTCTCAACCAGGATTTGGGTGTCCGGCACATCAATCGGTGGACCGTCAGGCTTGATGATCTTGGCGCGAACACTCGCCGCCGGTTCCCGCCGCAGATCGAGACCATCGCCAGGATCCAGGACGATCATCAATCGGATGCGAAAGCCGCTGGTGCGATTCACGAACCCCGGCCCGAAAACACCTTGAGGCGCGCTCAGCACAATCTTCAAATCGGCCTCCGCCGCGCCGTCGTTTTCTACCGACCAGCGGTCTCCGTGGCGCACAGCGCGGGGGGATTGCTCGGGTATAGGGTCTTGCGCCGGCTCCGGCGGGTATTCGATCAATTCCAGCGCCCGCAGCGGCAATACTGCCAGCCGGCTTTCCTCGCCCGTTGTTGGCGAAGTCAGGCGCAGGCGATCGTTGTCGGTAGCCGAGGCCAGCCCCGGAACGACTGCATTGATCCGACCTACGATTTCGTCCAGAAAGGTCGTCGCGGGCGCGGCCCCGGCGATCTCCACATCCACCGGTCGTCCGGCGTTCACCGACAACCGCAAAAACCGTTGCCTAGCCAGGTTTGCAGAGGCAAGGAGATCGGTTTCGCCAGTGATGATGGCCGGGGCAGGATCGTTCCCCGTGGTCGCATCCGCGATTTCGCCGAAGAGAACCCGTCGAGCATCGCCCTCGGTATGGGGCAAGAGATCGATCCGGCTGGTCGCGCCGGTCGTGGTCGTGGCGAGAGCGAGGTGATCCCCTTCCGCTTTGGCGGTGGCGGGAATTTGTGCAGCCGTCAACGCGGCTTTGACGGTCTCAACGATCTCCGCCAACGTACTTTGTTCGGGATCACTAATGTCTTTCGTGCAATCGATGGAAAGGGATTCGCCGCCGTTGATGGCAAGGCGTAAGAAGCGGGCGACGCTTAAGTCAATCGTGGCTGACAAAACTTTCCCCAGGACCTCTGCAGGTTCAGCGTCTTGACCATGGTAAGTACGTGGCGGTGTCACGCCCAAGACAGCCTGGGTGCTATCCGAGCCGCCCGGCACCAGAAAGTCGACACGGCTCGCACTCCCTGTCGAAGGCGACGCCAGAATGAGGTGCTTGCCGTCGTGGTGGGCGACGGTCTTGGCGAATTTGAGGTTGATCGCAATCACGATCTCGTTCAGCGTCCTGTGGAGAGGCGCTGCTTCCGTCAACGGAATCTCAAGCTCGTCGCCGTCTATGCCGAGCTTCACCGCGGCATTGGCGGGGAGATCGACACCGGCGCTCAGATCGGTGACGCCGATGAACGTGACGCGGCTGGCATTGCGGCCTCGGAAAACCGCCGGCTGAGCTCCAAGCAATTCATCCAGCGCATCGGCGGCGCGAGTCGGCTCGAATTGAATGCGGCTGCCACTACCCACACTCGGCGAAGTCAGAATCAGATGCTGGCCATCGTGGCTGGCTACAGTGGGTCCGAGTGCACTATTAATCTTGCTCGCGACTTCGTCGATTAATGTGGCCCTGGGTCGTGTCCCCGCGCAGTCGATATCCAAAGCAGCACCGCCGTCGACGGAGAGCCGAAGAAAGCGCGCCTCGCGCAGATCGACGCCGCGGCTCAGATCGGTCTTGCCGATCACGCGGGCGGCTGCTGCGGGGGTTCCTTGCACTTCCTTGGCAAAGAATCCCAATATCGCCTGTGCCGCATCGTCGGTGGTGAAAGCGCGGGTGACGAAGCGCCGGTAACGGGTCAACGTTAATGGTTTGATGACGATCTGGCTTGCCTCTCCTTGAGTCTGCGAGGCGAGGATGAGGTGTTGACCGTCGTCGGAAGCAACATCCTGTTTCAGCGTAGTGTTGATCGCTTTGACGATTTCGCTGGGCTTGACCTTGCGCGAGTCGAGCGCTTCTCCGCGCGCGTCCACTTCCACCGGCGTGCCGTTGTCGATGGCGATTTGAATGGCATGGAGCGCGGCCAAGTCGACGCCCGCGCTCAAATCTGGCGTTCCGGCTAGCCGCGCGCTGGTCGCGTCTGAGCCTTCGAATATCCTGGAAGATATGCCGAAGAGGATCTCCGCGGCGTCCTCATCCGGCGGCAAAGGCTCAAATACTATGGAACCGGCGGGGCCTGCGGTGGGCGAAGTCAGATGGAGAAAACGGCCGTCGTGGGAGGCGGCTCCAAGACCCAGCTGCGCCGTCAGCTCAGCGGTGATCTCGCTGAGAAGGGTGTTGGCCGGATCGTTTCCCGCACAGGAAACGGTAACGGGCGGGCGGGCGTCCACCCGAATACGGAGCTTGGCGCGGGCGCTCAAATCGATGCCTCGGCTCAGATCGTTGATCCCAACAGCTTCCGCCGGGCGGGCGTCCCGCCCCGCATGGAAGGTTTCAATCGGGCCGAACAGCCGTTCCCTCGCATCCTGAGCGGCCGCTGGCTGAAAAGCTATGCTGCTGTTGAAACCCTCAGTCGGCGAGGTCAACCCGAAATGTATACCGTCATGCGACGCGACATCCACCCCCAAGGCTTCGTTGATCGCCTGCGTGATCTGTTCAAGCGGCACGTTGCTCGGATGGCTTGGGTCGCTTGCCTTCGCGGCGCAGTCCACTTCGCCGAGATGTTGGCCGTCGATAAGCAAACGGAGATACCGCGCCTCACTGAGATCGACCCCGCTGCTCAAGTCCGGCTTACCGGTGACTTCCGCTTTGCCCGCCGCACTGCCGCTATAGCTGTGGGGAAGGAGTCCTAAGAGCCGCGGTGCGGCATCCTCCGGAACCTCCTGTACTTCCAGCCGGCTGGCGGCACCCTCGGTCGGCGAACGTAGCACTAGAAGCGCGCCGTCGCCGCCGGCCACACCGCTCACTTTGGCGTTGATCGCCAGCACGATCTGATCGAGCGCCGTTAGCCCCGCGAGGTCGATATCCACCGGAGCCGCGGCGTCCAGCTTGAGGCGGAGTTTGGCCCCGCCGCCGAGGTCGATGCCACCGCCGAGGTCGACCTTAGCAACGATTCGACCTGGTTGAGCCGCTTGGCCGCTCACGCTCGCCGCTTCGACGCCGAAGAGCAGCCGGGCCGCATCATCGCCGCGCGGCTCGACGCTGATCAGCGTATCGTTTTTACGCGTCCACCAGGTATCCATTTGATCGTAAGCATCGGCGATGTGGAGTCCCAGCGCTTCCGCCGTCACCCGCAGGATACCCTGCACCGTCACCGTGCCGTCCAGAAAAGTGCGCACGTAGCGCTTGAGGTGTTCGCGGAATTCCTCAATCTCCTCTTCGGCAGGCAAGGGTGGGCAACAAGGCTTGTTGTCGGGGCATTGCACGTTCTCTGCTGCGCCACGCGGCTTGAGGCCGTAGAGCGCTGCGATGCAGGCCAGATCCTGAATCAGCTCGGCGTTCCGGTCGGCGTGATCCACCCAGTGGGCGAGCATGAGCGCGGCCAGGCTGTTCTCGGCCTGCAATAATTCGTTGCCAAAGGCGTCCGCCACCGAATGCACCGCCGTGGGCTTCGGCAGGGCCCGAAAAGTGGACGGCAAGTAACTGAGGATGCGGTCGGTCTTGGTAGGCATTCCCCGTTACTCCCTCAGGTCGATATCGGCTGGCTCTATGTCGAGCACTACGAACCAGTTCTCATCGGGCGGGACCACCTCGAACGTCCCGGCCTCGATCTCTGCATCGGTGGCGCGCTGGCCGCCCGCTCCCTGCACCAGACCCCGGTCGGGAATGCGCTTTCCGCTGGCAGTCGTCGGCGCGGCCTCGGTCAGCACGCGGGTCAAGGCTTCGCGCCGGGCGTCATCATCGGTACTCGACCCTACGGCCTCCAGCAAAGCATCGATCAACGTCTCCGCACCCGGCTGGCCAATATCCGAGCGCCAAGCCATCACGTCCACGATCTTTGTATCCGCGTTGCTGGCCTCTTGCACGCTCTTGATGGCTTTCAACACCTCCTTGCCCTTGGCCGGATCGCCGGCACTCAGGGTATCCACGTACTGCTGAAGCGCGTCGATGATCTGAGCTTTGATCTTTTCCTTGCCGGGGCCGGGAATGCCGGGGGTGATCTTGGCGGTGATCCGGGGCTTGAAAAACACATAGCGGGCGACCACTGTTGCTTGTACGCCAGCGGCGCGGGTTTCGTGGACCGCCGCCGTGAGACTCGGGAACCGCTCCGGCTCGGCTTCCACCAGTAGCGTCACCACACCTGGCTTCGATTGTTTTGCCGGAGCGCTGTTCGGATCCCATACTTCGGCCAATATGCCGCGGCCTTCGAAAATGGCGTTGGCCAGCGCCGCCAGCGTCGCTTTGCCGAGTCCTCGCAGCCTCGCTTTGGCGCGGGCGCGGAGTTGCTCATCGGTTTCACCTTCCGCGCCCAGCACGGTGCCCTCGAAATTGGTCACGCGGGCGATGCCGGTGATCGGCTGCGACAGCTTTGTAATGGCGCCGGACTTGACGATACCCGCTTCGCCCTTCGAGCCGTCGCCGGCGCGGATGGGCACATCGATACGCGCCTGGCCGCGTTGCAAGGTGCGGAGATCGGTGGTCACGAACGTCGCTTCGCCCTTGGCCGTGCTAGAGACCACGCCTTCCGGAAGGGCGATATTGCCGTCGCCCGCCGCGGGATCGCGGAAGAAGGTCAGGAGTCCCACGGCGAACTCCTTGGTCTTGCGCTTCACCCCCAAAATCGATACCACGAGATCCAGCGCCTGTCCCTCCGCCGTATCGATGAAGCCCGATAAATAGGCTTGATTGATCTGCTGGTAGACGGTGGCGATCTCGCGGCCGATGGCTTCGCTCAGGGTGCGGGTGACGCTGCCGACGTTGATATCGGACAGGGGCGAGCGGGTTTGGCTATCGGGACGGAAATAGTCCACATAGAAAATCGTCTCGTCGTCCGGCTGGTCCGCGCCTGGCTGCCACACTACGGCGTTGTCGCCTTCGCTGAAAAGGAAGTCCACTTCCTTTTGAAAGGTGTGATGGCGTTCATCCCGCCTTCCGGTTATGCCGCGCACCTCCGCGGCAGGCTGGGACAAGGGATAGAAGGCTTCCTTGAGGTCGAAGAAGATCGGCTCGTTCACCACGCCGCCGACAACGGCGGTGAGGATATCGTCCACGATTTCTTGGTAAGGACGCTCAATGAGATTGATGGTGTCTGGGTTCATGCAGAAACGCCTCCTTCGAGAAAGAAGGGGAAGACCAGATTCAAGGGTGTGTCGCTGTTAATGGCTAAAAGCGATACGTCGATGTCCATCTGGGCTCGGTCTCTCTTGCTTTGAGTGACTTTTACCGACAGCACCTTCTGCACCCGCGGCTCAGCGGCCAGCGCCTGAAGCACGTACAGCTTGGCACGGTTACGGTTGGTCTCGGTATTGAGCTCGCCGATCAGTTCATGCAGCCGGGAACCGTAATCGGGATGACCCAGAATGGCCAGCTCACCCGCCGGGGTCAGGAAGCGAAGAAATAACGCCTGCACCAAATTATCCACACTGCTCCAAGTATCCAAATCCACTAGTCCCGTTTCCGGACGCCGCCGGACCGCTAAATCATGGCCCGGATCACGGCTGCTCTTAACGTGCTCCAGATCAAGCAGAAGGCGCAGATCGGTTCCAAAACGCGTGTCTGAATCGGGCATGGGTTCTCCTCCTTTATGGCGGCCACTGATCGTTGATAAACGGCGCCGCTGGCGGTCCTAAAACAGTCATAATCCCAGGGGGTGTAGGAATGTTGTCGCCCATCCGCACCAGCGCGCGGCTAGCGACACGCACGCCGCTCGACGCCAGGGGACCGATGACCAGGGGATAGGGAAAGCCCCATACTGAATTGATCATCAGGCACAGCGAGCCGGAAGTGGCCAAGGGCATTCCGCCTGCCGTGATGACCGGCGGAAAGATCCCGAGGATCGTCCCCATGTCGGGCGGTCCCGAGGCACCGGGGGTGATCATGACTTGGCAACCGATGGTGACGGGTGAGCCGGGCATACGACTTCCTTATGGCGAAAACGACGTGATGCCCTTTAAACTAAGCGTGACGCCCTGGACTGTGGACGCGAGGCCACCGTTGATCGTCGCGCCCATGTTGGCTTTCAGCGTGGCCTGAGTGCCGGCTTCGATATCCGTCTTTAACTGGCTTTTGATGGTGACGTTCATGCCCTCCAGGCTCAGATCGCGGGTGGCCTTGAGCGTCATCGCCCCGGCCGCCTCGACCGTGACATCCCCGTCCTGGTTCATCGTGATCTTGGTCCGGCCCGCAACGACGGTGACCGTGCCGCCGCTGCCATCGGGCTGATCGAGCTTCATCTCGGTTTTGCCGGCGGTGGCCCGCACCGTCCCATCGGTGATGCGCACGGTGATCTTGGGCGGCATCTCGAAGATCATTTCGCGCGGCGGCGACTGGTCCTGGTGGTTACGGATCGCCGCCTTGATGGTCTTGTCGTCGGCTTCGGCTAAAGGCAGGCGGAAGATGACCTCGTCGGGGTTATTGAGCGGCGGGCGGTCGGCGTCGTTATAAAGGCGCCCGATGACCAGGGGCTGGTTGACGTCGCCCTTGTCGAAGGCCAGCAGCACCAGATCGCCGATGTTGGGGATCGCGACCGTACCGATGTGACCGGTGGCGATGGGCGCGCGCTTGAGCAAGAGACCGCTGTTCTTGAGGCGCACGTCGCAGCCGTAGTTGTCCTTGTCGCTGGAAGAGCTGTGCGGATATACAGCCTCCACCACTCCGAGCTCGGCCACGCGCACCGCGCGCAGCTCTTGGCGGACGATCTCCTGAATGGTGCTGACGATGGTGCTCATGCTGCTTATCTCCGCTCAGATGGACCGGAACCCAACGGTCGTCGTAAATCCCTCCAGCTTGGTGATGCGGTGTACCACGCTGCGCACCTGGAAATTCGCGTTCAGCGCCCCGTCCGCCATACCGCTCACTCGGATCGCATCACCCAGTTTGACCTCGGGCCGGCCGAGCGACAGCAGCCGGCCGCGCAACGTCCGGCGCTGGATCGCCGTCATCGACGCTTGGGCAGCGGCGCGCGCCGCATCGCTGGTGCGCAGTTCCGGTTTCTCCAGCAAGAGGAGCGGATCGCCCGCGCCTGCTTGTCCCTTGGCGCCGCTAAAATCCTTGGTCAGCCAGGCCCAGGACTCATCACCGTTCTGTCCCGCGCGGCTCTCGCCGAAGGCCTCCACCCGGCCGGCGCGCGGGTTCGACCTCTCCGCCTCAAGCTCGATGATGTGCTTGGCGAACTCGAACACATGCACGGTCTTGCCGCCGATGAATTTCTCGAACACCAGCTCGCCGTCGGCATTGATATAAACATCGAAACCGCACAGCCCGGCCAGATCCCGCATGTGCCGGTCGACGCTCCGCCGTCCGTCGATCACGTAAGCCGGGAAGTTGATCCCGTCCTCGGCGATCGCCACATCGACGCCCGCTTTGTCGGCCAGGTCGCGAACGATGGCGCCTGCCGTTTTGCTCTCGTGAGTCTGCTCGACGAAAGTGCGGAGGAGCTCTTCAGCGGCACTATGTCCCAGCACGCAGATCGTCGTCAAATTTGGCTCTACCCGGACCACCTCACCCGCCATCACTTGCGTCAACCCGCCGTTGTCGGCATAGCCCAATTCGATCCTCGCCTCGTCCTCACGCGCCGGCCTGAAGCGGCCGACGTTTCCCAGTACCAGGGTGAAGCTGTCCGCTGGCGTGTCCATATCGAGCGCGACGGTCAAGTCCACGACCGTGCTCGCCTTGGGCTCGTCGGTGGTGTCGATAAGCTTGCGACCGAGGGTCAGCTTGTAGGCGGGCTTAATCATCAGGTACGGTTACCCCTTTAATGGCTCCGATGGCTTTTTGCGCTACTTCTCGATTGTTGGATGCATTGTCAGTAGCACTCATCCGCTCCAAGGCGGGCAGGGCCTCCGGAAGTCTTAATTGTCCCAAAGCCTTCGCGCTACATTCACGCATGAAATAGTCTTCGTCCTGGAGCCCTTGAATGAGTTGTTGTATGACACTGTGTTCCAGCCCTTCAAACCGTCCCAAAGCCTGGGCTGCTTGCCCACGCAAAATGCGGTCACCCGCGTTCAAAGCTTGAGTGAGCGCACTAATGGCCCGCTTGTCGCCCAGTAGGCTTAGAATTAGCGCTGCCTGGCGTCGTGTGTACTGCTTCTCCTGTTCGTCATTCAGAATACTCACCAAGACTGGAACCGCCACCGATCGGTCCAACGCCGTGACTCGCTGATACCAGCCGATCTCATCGTCGGTGGGTCGCAGGAGGCTGCTCACTTCCTGTTCTATTTCTCTTGCCATTCTTGCCTCGCGCTTACGGCTCAAAGATGATGAACGGATTGGTACCAGACCCCACGCTCAGAAGAATGTTCTCTACTTGGGTTTGGTGGAGATCTATTGCATCTGATGCGGGCGTATGCATAACGTTACCCGCTGGCCAGTCACTGCCCGATAGCTCCTGATGCTCGCCGGCACCCCAGCTAACAAGAAGTAGATGACCCATTTCGTGCGATAGCGTGGTGTCATTCTCAACGGCAGACAAAGCGTCCGAAAGTGTGATTGCGATTCCTGAGTTGTTTGGATCGGTTATCTCAGGGTGGTGCTCACTTTCGTATGCGGTGGCAAGAGCACGCGCGAGGGCTTCCAGGTAATATATATTCACATCGGTGGCAAAGGTGCTGCGCGCGGGATTTCCGGGTTGAACTACGCCCAATAGTCGACGTTCCTCAGCAGTAAGAACGCCATTAAAGGGCACGTTTTGATCTAATTCGAGTAAACCCGGCGGGGCAGGCACTGAGGCATTAACCTGGCGTTCCTTGACCTCGATTCCTGCTTGCGCCCACGCCCGACTTGCGCGCCGGATGTGGCGTCGAATGTCTGCCGCTGTCACGCCGGAACCTTGGAAGGCCTGCGAAAAGATATGGATTACTCGGCCCCGCACACGGGCTTGCGCCACGCCCAGACCAGCAAAGTTACCAGGCACTTCGAACCGGATCGTCCCGCCAGCGCGAGTGCGGATCACCTCTAAGTCTTTCAGCGTTCTCGGTGTGATTTCTCCTCGCTGGATGGCCGATGGGATAGCCAATATGGGGAGCGAGATAAAACTGTCGCCAACCTGCCGGGTTAAGGTGGCTGGAAGCGTTTCGATGGCTGCTCCGGCTGGCGGATTGCTTATCAGCGAGACCTGGATCGTGTTGCCGGTGACGCCCGGTATACCTGCCCGGAGGCGGAACAGGGAGTCAGGCTGGGAACTGAATAAATCGCCACGATCGAGGCTTGAAAGGTCTTCGTTCAACACCCCTTCGACTTGCACCTGAGCCAAGGCTGGGCCGAAGGGATCATTATTGCTGGTTATCGCTACTTCGATGACCGTGATGGTCACCGATCGGGTCTCGCCCGCCACCGTGGCGCTCACCGTCGTACGGCCAATGGTGTTCTTGGAGACGGTTCGACGCAGAGGGTCAGGAGTTGCATTCCCATCTGTCCACGTCACCAAATTCGTTGGCACGCAGAATGGGGCAGGGTTGATCTGCGCTATGATCGTGACGACTGTACTCGGGTTTGGATCACGAACGACTACGAATGTACTACTTCCGGCGACTTGAGTAGCCCCCTCCACCTGAAGCGTAAGTGTAGCAACCTTAACAACAACCCTAGCATTTACGGGATTACCACCACTGCTTAGCGTATAGGTAGCTACAATTTCAAATTCACCGGTTGTGCTTTTACTGACAGTACGCTGAAGACTGTTAGCGCCAGGATTACCTCCTGTCATCGTCAGTGTTCCTCTTGTCAGAAGAGGATCAGGAATTTTTGCGTCGATAGTTACATCGAAAGGATCAATAAGTATAGGATGCTGCACAAAAATGAATTGATGGCCTAAGCTCCCACCGATTCGCGTCGCCCCGGTCACCTCTAGGGAAAGCGGTACGCAATCATCGGTAGCGCCGCGGGAGGCGCGCGTCCGGTTCACTTCGTCCCGGATCAGTGTCCTGTTGGTAGCAGAGAAGGTGCCTGGCAGCATTAGCCGATTGGCATTCGCCGGGGTGTCGTCTGCATGATCGAGATTCAGGAAATGCCCCAGCTCATGCGCCAGCACCTGCGCCCGCTGCTCGGCATCCAGACCTAAACTGAGAGGAGGTCCCAGAATGGTAGTTTGGAACCTGTCGCCCACCGCGCAGCCAGCCACACCCAGCGCGGCTCCGCCCTCCGGAGAGACGCCGAAACCGGCTTCGCCCAGCCCGGCCAGGTCCCCGACAAAGAAAACGTTGACGGCATCAGGATAGGCACATCGCTGCAGGAGGATAGTGAACTCGGACTCGTCCACCTCGCACTCGGTGCGGAAGGCATAGGCTTCGCGCACGATGTTGGCATCCTCCAGCTCGAAGCGGATGCGCGCCTGGCGCCAGGTACGGTTAGCTTCATCGAAGGCGGCGCGCAACTCAGCGTCCGTGATCGTTGTGGCCTGTTGAGTTGGTGGACCGATGGCTGCTGGACAGGTCCGGATCTCTCGGGTCACGGGGTGGAGCGCGGTCATCAGATGCGCCGCCACCGGCAGCCGGATTTCCCGTAATACCGGCGCGTTGACGATCACAACGTCCAGACGATCACCAGGCGCCCGCAGTGCCTTGCAGACGGCGTTCCCCTTGATGTCTGCATCAGTGCCATCGCGCAGCCTGACAAGTGCCGGCGCTGAGGCCGGAGTTCTCACTTCCAGGCTATAAAAACCAACAGGCATATCGGGGAAACTGAAGGTGCCGCGGTCAGCGCCGGTGCCGCCCCTGGTGCGGGCTGGCGTAGGCTCCCCATTGGATTGTTCACCAGCTTTGAATTGCCCATTAGGAGCGATAAGAACGAATGCTTGGTTGGGTACAGGCTCAAGGGTGCCGTCCGGACGCTCCCGCTGAATCGAACCTTCTACGGTGCTCGTGCCAGACTCGGCTGGCTGTCGGCACAATGGGCCTTGCGGATTATTCGGGCAAGGCTGTGGCGTATTTGTCCCGCGTTGCAAGTGCGGAGAAACGACGCAACAATGATTCGAAGCCGAACCAGGGCCAAGACACCAGTTGCTATTCACTGCACCGGGAGCGGGTAAATCAAACGTGTCGGGCTGTGGTACTTGGCAAGGTAACCGGTCTGCGCGCACGAACAGCAATTCGGTGCGCCGATTCGGGCGGTGCGCGGCGGATGTGTTATTAACTGGGTCTTCTTCCCCGCACCCTAGCCATTTGAGGATTTCGCCATCGCAATTCGGAAAGAACTGAGTTTCGGGTATCGCGAAGGCGTCTTGCCCCAGGTAATCCTGAATCAGCTCATTCCAGACTTCGTCGTCAACCGTTGTCCCAGCCGGGAGTCCTTTGTGGCAGCGATAAGCCCTTACCGCATCTTGGGTTAACGGTCCATCCTGTCCATCAACTGCACCCGGATAAAAACGCAGATCCTGAAGTATGTGCTGATATTCCCTAACATCCCAATTATCCGCAACCGCCGGCAACTGATTAGGTGGTTGCCGCCGCGCCCGGAGTGCGTTCCACTCGTTAAGCGCTTCTGTTCGATCACGACCAAAGGTCAGATAGGCGTAGACACTGCGTGCGCGCCGTTCCGACAGCGATTGATTGTATTGATTTGAGCCAGTCTTATCTGTGTGGCCGACAATCAACAACTTCTCATCCGTATTATTTGCTGCGTGTTCCGCTACCTGTCGCATGACCTCACGCATACAGGGCTCGAGGAATGCGTTGTCGAAACGGAAATGAACCAGAAACGTTGTGGCGACAACGGATCCTGCGCGCAGTGTTATCTGGGCTTGGGAAATCTGACCGGCACGCACCGCCGCCTGCGCAGATCCGGACATCGGCTGCGGGTCGGTCACCAGGGCTTCGGCTGTGTATCGTCCGGGTGGGAAATCCTCTTCAGTCCAGATATTGTTCTGCCGATTGGTCAGGGTTCGGGACAATGCCGTCCCGTCATCCTGGGTACCCTCGACAGTTAACGTTACCGTGCTGAAATCAAAATTCGGATCGCCCTCGACAATTACTTCCACGATGAGCGTGCCAACATCCACCGGTGGTGGCGGGCGCGGCGGAGGCGGTGGGGGTGGTTCCTCCCGCTTGGTCGGAGGCGGCGGGATAAACTCGCGCAGCAGGAACGAGTACTCGAAACGCTCGGGCTTGCCAGTCAGGTCGCGTAGGCCCATTTCCTCGATCAGCACCTTGTCCACTTTTGTGGCCGTAGCGATATCGGCGACGAAGGGAACAGGCTCGGCGGTGCGGAATTTGTCCCGCAGTTTTTTCAAGGCATCGGCTACTTCCTCGCCGACCATGACGCCCGTGAGGCTGACGCGGCTCGCCCGGCGGCCCAAATCCTGGAGGAAATCTCCCTCCAGGACCGGCACTCCGTGCTGGGCGAGGGCTTCTTCGTCCTCGGCCTCGATGTCCTGCACCAGTTGCAGCTCGATGTCATCGAGCATGGGTTTGGCGGGCATCTTTTGCTCTCCGTCCTGGCGGTGTGCTTGTCCTTATTTCAACTGGTTCAAATCGGCGATGATAGCATCGAGAAGGGCGATAATTTCGGCTTTCACTGCATCCAATGACGGTAAAGAGCTAACCACGTCGGTGACCGCCAACACCTCGTCGATCGCTCCTGCTTCGTTCGGCAACAGGTTTTTGGCCGTGGTCAAGAGGCTGGTAACGCCGGTCGTGAATTCGGAGACTTTATCCAACCCTGGAACGACATTGGGATTGAGATTGTTGATCTCGGTTTTAAGCTTGCCCATCAGATCGATCAGCTTGCCGATCAATTCACCAACCTGGGGAACGATCTCCTTGAGTGCCTGTACCGCGGGCTTGATGACGCCAACGTTGGTGTGGAGAAAGTCCTTAAACGTCGTCAAAGCGGCTTTGAGTTCATCGAAGAGATTCTGTGCGGCCATGGGTTCCTCCTACGGAAAAGAAATATAGTGATTAAGGGTTTCCAGCATTATTGAACTGTTGTAGCCGGGACAGCAGGTCACTGAACTGTGGTACGAACTGCTCCAGGCCGGTCGCGAAGCCCAACCCGATGTTGAGCCCATCCACCAGACCATCCATCAGGTTTTGAGCCTCATCCAGGATCGATCCGTCCAGCAGCGAAGCCTCTTCCGGTTCGACCGGCTCGATGAACTCGCGGAGCGTGAGCACGTAGGCGAAGCGCTCCGGCTTGCCGGCTAAATCCTGTAGTTTCAAGTCCTCGATCAGCATCTGCTCGATCTCGGCGTTCTTGACGATGTCGGCGACGAAGGGCACGGGCGTTGCCGCGCGGAATTTGTCGTCCAGCTTCTGGATGAACTCCAGCGCTTCGGGACCGGTCGCGACGCCCCATAATGCCAAACGGGTTGGCCGCCGTCCCATGTTCTGCAGCAAGCTGCCAGCCATACTGGGGGGTTTGTGCTCCGCCAGGACGCGCCCCTCCAGGGTCGCGATTTCCTGCACTTGGGGCAATTCGATGTCGTCCAGCATGGGGCGCATAATCGTTAGCGTGGGTTACACATCGATGCCGTGGCGGCGGGCCTGCTCATCAAGGATCTGCTTGATCTTGCCGGCCAAGGTATCGAGGTCGTCCATATTCATTGCCGCCTCCTCCCGCGCGCCTCGGCGGGCAGTCGCCGCGGCCACAGGTAGAGGCTGCGCGCCGACTCGCTGCGGAGGCAGCAGGTCCGGTAGTGAGGGCGTCACATTCGGCGGAATAATCGGAACCGAGGATTTCGTTTCACCCTCGCCATGTCCTATTTGCCCGTCTACGCCGGGTTCCGGCGCGAATAGCGCAGAGCTTGCCTGCGCTGTATCCGGCAGCTTTACCTTGGATTCAAAATCATTGCCGCCACTGGCCGGTTCGCCATGCCAGCCATCCCAACCGTCCGATCGTTGAGAGAATTCGTCTGATTTCTCAATTGGACGAGGGGGGTGTGGTTTCTCTAAAGAAGGCGGTTGGCCCCGTGAAGATCGAGGCAGCGCCCTGTTGCCCTCACCGCCCGGGAGATCCTCTTGGACGAGCCGGTTTAACAGATCCAAGGAAGCGCACGTCCCATCCAGTGGCATCGCCCATTGCTCCTGCAATGATGGCGATTGACCGGATACTTGGGCATCGTCCTGAGCGGGTTTCGCCGATCCCGTCGTATCCGGCTGCCTCATGGCTTTTCCGGCCCTCTGCCCTAGACGGTTTAGCCAGTCCTGCTGGGCCGCAGACTCCCGACAGGCGGGAGGAAAGATTGCTGCATTGCTTTTTCCTGTCGCAGAAAATGATCGAGTTTGCTCCTGCGCCGTGCCTCCAAATACAACATCGTGTTTCCCCTTCACCGGAGATGATTGGGCCGTGCTTTGGAATGTAAGTTTGCCACCCGCAAGCCGGTTCAAGAGCGAACCGTTGGCCTGCGCTTGGAGTCGGGACAGGGTCTCCGCAGAACGGCTCGCCGGTGTTTCTTCAACCTTGGGTTGAAACGGCGAGCTAGTTGATGCATTCGCGGTAGTCTTGTTGCGATTGAGCTCCAGAGGGTTCTCCCAACGGGCAAACCTCGCCTTCCCTGGCCGGGCGGTTTTCGGCTGGGTCTCCTGCGCATGACTGGCCCGCCCGGTCAGCACCGACAGCGTGGTGCCCAGGAGTGGACCTTCGCACAGTCTGGGATGAATCGCTCTGATCTCCTCGACCCACACGCCAGCTCGCCGCACCGCGGTCAATCCCTCGGTCTTTCGCACCGAGTCGCGCCACCAACAGGCGGGCGATTTGCCGCCGCTGAGTGCCGCGGTTGAGTGTCTGGCCGACGACAAACAGGCCGGCACGTGCGTCATCTCGATTCGCCTCCGTGCGCCATTTCCAGATAGAGCAGGATCTGACCGATGGTCATCCCGCTCACCTGTTCAGGCGCCCAGCCGAATTCCTTGGCGAGCACGAAGCAGGCTTTGGCCAGCGGCGCCTGGACCAGCTCCCCCAGCGCATCGTGCGGCGTGCTGATACCGCTTAGGTCATTGATCCGGTCGACCAGAAAGCGCGCCAGTCCTGCCGGCAGTCGCGAGACCTGGTCGGGCTTCAACGCCGGCTCGACGAGGGACTGCTGGATCATCAGCGCCGCCGACAGCCCGTCGTCCTCGTGGGAGGCTTTATTTATCCGCTGTAGGTCGCGCACGGTGAGAGGGCGCAGCACCACGCGGGACTCGGCCATGGCTCCGCCATTGGCGCGGAGTAGATCAGCCGGAATCGCCACCTCGTGGGTCAAGCCCCCTCCGGCTAACAGTTCGTCCGCGGACAGGGTCATGGCGCTCACCTACACTCACCCTACAAAAACGGGACCGGTGGTGACGGCCCCTTCGAAGTCGTTGATTTCCACGGACAGCGCCTTGAAGGTCACTTGTTCTATCACGAAGTCGTCCTCGGGGAGTTGATAGCTCCAGTTATGAAATTTAACCCCGTTGACCACCAGCTCAGCAGCGACCTGACCGCCGTCCTCCGCGACGACGGCGGGATCCCGAAGCCTGAGAACCATGTTGAACGCGGGCTGGACAAAGGGCTCTGCGGTGTCGGGAAGAAACGATTTGCGCCCGAGCAGTAAGCCGATCAGCGCCCCATTGATGTAAGCGCGTCCCGCCTCGCCACTGATGTGGATATTGCCAGGGTGCAGCGAGGTGGGGTAGCGGCGGCCGATCTCGTGGAACTCCTCGAGATGGGTCTTTACAAACACCCGCACGTCCGTGACCCTGCCCACCGTCTGCATCTGATAGTGGGTGATGATGGAACCGGCGTCCCGCCCTTCCGGATTGTCCAGCGGAGCGAGCGTTAGGGTGCCGTGGGCACCGGTAAAAACACCTGTATTTGCCATTTTTGCAAGCCTCCTACTCCAGGAACATGGTGACTTTGATGAAGTCGATGCTGAACGTGGCCCTGAGCACCATCGTGACGCGGGCTATGCCCTTGATTTCTTCGTCTCGCGTGGCGGTCACTTCCAGCTCATAACTGATCAGCTTCTCGTCGTCCACCATCTCGGTCAAAAAGCTGTTGATGGTGGCTCTGAGCGCCGCGCGCACCCGCTCGTTATTGAGCAGCCCGATATAGGGATTGGACGCCGAACGCACGCCGAACTTGGCGAAATCCACGATGCGCCGCGTGGTGATCTGGTGCCAGGCGGTATTGGTCGAGGTGGTGATGCCTTTTACGATGCGGAAACCCTGGCGCGCCTCCAGCGCCAGCACGCGGTTTAGTACGAGCTGGGTGAGCTCCGCTGAGGTGTATCGCTGTTCCAGCCCACCGACCTGAACGGTCTTGTTGGTGAGGCTGATGTGCGCCGAAAAACTGGCCAGGAGTCCCGCCACGGCACCAGCTGCATAGGCGCCCGGCAAGGTCACCTCTTCTTTGCTGACGGCGTCGGTGGTTTTGATCCCCGGCGCGACAAAGATGAGCCGGTCACTGGCGAGATTATGCCCGCGCAAGTCTTCCAATGTTGCACCGAGCCTGCTCCCCACCACAGCGATGCGGTCGCGCCGTATGGCGTCGGACGAAGCCACTTGGCAGTGGGAGTCCAGCTCGTCCCCGAAGGAATCATCCTGCCCGGCCGCAACCATAATGTGGGCGTCCTCGTTGAGCAGCTTTTCTAAACCCTCTTTATAGTCCGCGCCGGCGGCGCCGTTGTTGCCACCTTTGAAAGCGGCGAAAACGGGGGGTTCAGTGGCTGGAACGGTCGTTAAAGGCAGTTCGGCGGCATTGGCTCCCGGCGTGGCGTCCACCCAGACCGACCCGCCCGTGCGCTGGTTGATATCGGCGGTCAGATCGGTGCCGTCCACGACGGTGTAAACTTCATCCGCCTGGCCCAAGCGCAGTGTCACTTTCACGGCCTTGCTTTTGTCCACGAGATAAGAGGCGGTCACCGTGTCTGCGGGGGCAGGCGTTTCAGCCGGAAGAAAAGTCAGCACGCCAGTGGTGCGATTGATTTGAACCTCCCCTGCAGCAGGCGCGGTCGGATCGTAGACGATCTTCAGCGAGCGGGTGACGTTGGTGGCATCGAGCCGGTGACGGATGCGGTTGCGGGCGCTCTGCACCACCGGGTTGAGCCTGAGGGTCAACGCGCCGGCGCCGCTCGTAGGCACCGCTTCGTCCTCGATATAGGCATGATCGGTCGCTGCCGCGACGTTGATGGAAAGGCCGTTGCCCCAGTCACCTTCGGTTTTGGCGTTCAGCGTGACGCAGGGACCGGTGGCGGAGCTCAATTCATAGCTGGCCTTCGCTTTGGTGCCCCCTGCCACCCGCACCGCAAACACCGTGGTGGCGCCGTGGCCGAAGATTTGCTCCAACGCCCGTACCAACGTCAGCGAGTCTTGTCTAGGCTGGTTGTTGGAAGGATCGATAAAGGAATCGTAAGCACCGAACCGCTGCCGTGCCTCGGTGTAAGTGCCCACGATGACCGCTTGACCGACCGGCCCTTTGCTTGCCGTGCCCACTACACCCACGTTACCGACTGTTACTCGGCCAGGGGTGATCAGCCCTTCGGGCCGAACTTCGATATACACACCAGGTAATATCATCTCAGCCATGTTTGCTAATCCTCTTTCGTTACGTTAACAAGCCGCGTGCGGGCTTTCCTATCACTAAACCCCGTTACCTACCGCGGCGTATGCGGAAATAAACAACACCGATCTGATCGAAACTGCTACCTTGATAAACAAGCTCAAAACGGTCGCTAGTGCTCGGTAGCTCAATGACCGGCTCCATGACCAACACTTTGGGTTCGTACCTGTCTGCTACCCCATCGGTGTCCCAATCTCCCAGTGCCACCGGGTCACCGTCGGCACTGAAAGTAGCCAAGAAGTCATTAATCGACGCAAAGCTCACCTGCCCGTGGCGCTCTGGCGCGTTGGAGGCGCTGGTCGCGGCCAAAAAAGCGGCAAGTGTGGGATACGCAGTCGGCGTCCCCACCGCCCCGTCGAATGTCCTCGTGAGGACCACCGCCCCACTCGGGGTCGTGCCCGAAATAAACTTCAAAGCCGATAAGCCGCCAATGCTGAGGCGGCCGCGCAGCAGCAGAGCAGGCGTATTCTCGTTGTCCCAGCGCACCATCTCGTCGGTCACCACGGTGGTTTCGCGCTCAGGTGAGTTGCGTACCTCCGGATCGCTGTGGATCGGGATCCGGGCGATTAGGCTCTCGGCGCCGTCGTTGTCCTGATAGCGATGCTCGTATAAGAGCTGGTAATCGGCCTGCTTACGCCACGCGTTCACAGCCGACACGTGCTCGGCCGGAGCGGTGGTTTTGAGCAATAGTCGTAAAAAGCCATTGGTCCACAATGAATCACGGTCGGTTAACAGCCTCGCGGCTAGTTCATTCACGGCTGTTTCCGCTGCGCTTGGAGTCGAGGCCCAAAGTTGAAACCGGACCATGCCATCGAGACGGATGCCCAGCAACGCGATGACGGGGAATCCACCGGGACTTTCAGTGCCGCGACGATCTCCCAATCCGGCTGAACGTTCCTTTAAGCTCACTACTGACACGCTCGGTTCAGGCAGTGGGGCTGCGGGGGGTGGAAGATAGTCGTCTAAGCTATCCAACATTGCGGCAATGGCCTTGTCGAATGGGGGTGTACTCATCACCATGTCAGCGATAGCGTGAGTGGATAAAGGAGCGGCGCCTGCCTCGTCTTCGGTCGGAGTCGGCTCAACCGGCGGTTCGGTGCGCGCCACCTCCGATCGCCTTCGCAAGAAAGAAAAAAGTGAATGCATCGCTGCGCAGCTGTGGCTATCACGCTAGCAGGATCTTCAAGGACCAGCGGTTGAGCTTTCCTACATCTACCGCTTCCCGATCCGACACTCTTAGTTTCCATGGCCCTGTGACGGCTTCGCCGCGCAGTGTCTGCAACGCAGCCGTCGTTGCCGAGGTGTAGGTCTTGATGAGGTTATCCATTTGTGCGCCTGAGCGGTTGTGCAAGATAACAGGGGTTCCGGCAGGTGACACGAGCGTCACGAGAAGGTCGCCGATGTAGGTGTGGGTGATATCGACGGACACCTCCACCTCACGCACTTGCCCAGAAGCAGTCGTCGATAGCGCGTGCTCGATGCCATTCGGATCGTTGTCTGGGATGCTTGCGCCCGGCGTTTCCTGAAGTGAGACGATCCCGTCGGCTTGCCCTTGAATTTCCAACTCCCAACGGTTCAAGCGTCCTACATCAAGGGAAGCCAAGTCCTGGATGTGGAGCGTCCAGTCGCCCTGAAGTGACTGACCGGCGAGCGTGCTCAGACCTGACGCCGAAGTGCTATCGAAGGTGCGTTTGATGTCTTTCGTGTTACCGCCGTTACGATTGTGTAGAACAACCGCAGTACCCGACGGTGCAGTGAGCGTCAGGCGCAGATCACCAATAAAAGTGTGGGCGACATCGACGTGCACCTTGAGTGAGGCGATCGCCGCCGCCTCAGAAAAACTGATCTTGTCGCGTACCCCGGTTGGGTTGTTGTCTGGGATTGAGAGTGCGGGCGTTGATGCCTTGCGAAACGAATGATCTGCGATCGGCGCACGACGCCTGAGTGCCTCGGCTACGGCAGCGGGCGCATTGACTCTCCCATGACCGAACCATGCACTCCAGGTACCATCCGGATTGCCGGCATCGTTAAAGTCGCCGCGATCGAAGGGCGCGACAGGGGACACATCCCAACGGGTATCCAGGTCGAAGGTCGCGGGCGGGGTTCGCGGATAGCCCTCGAGGCTTAGGTCTTTGGAGGCGGTCTGCTTCAGGATCGAGATGACCTCCGATGCCGTGAGGTCTGGATTGGCTGAGATCGTGAGGGCGGCGATACCCGCGACCAAGGGTGTCGCGCTCGAGGTGCCGCCAAATCCGTGTGTAACATCCGAGGCCGGTCCTGTGGTGGTCGTGATCCCGAGGCCACGCACTTGCAGTCGGCGATATTTATGCACGTTGTTCGTCGGAGCGCAGATCCCGATGCCGGTTCCGTAATTCGAGTAATGACTGCGCCGAGAGATGCTGGCAAGGGCCGCGACGTGCATCACGCCGGGGATGCCGACCAGATTGTTTTCAAACCGCCTTGCTGTACTGACGCCGACCCATCGCGTTCGATCGGGACTCCATCCGTCGTCATAGGGCACGTCTATGTTGGCGGAATGCTGGATAGGGCAATTCTCGTTGCCAGCTGCCCATAAGAATACGATTCCGCGGCCGCGGCGACCGCCCGTTCGCGCTAGGCTCGCGATCCGATTGACGACCGCAGAAGGCCAGACGTTCTCGGGCACTCCACCCCAAGAATTCGATAAGACATCCACCTTATCGGCCACGAACTCAAGGGCGGTCAGCATCTTGGAATCGGTGATCAGCAGGAAGGGACCGTTTGATTCCCACTGAACAGGCAGTAGACGGCATCCCGGCGCCGCGCCTACTGTGAGCGCCGCGTCTACCTCTCCGGCTACCACACCGGCACAGGCGGTCCCGTGATTGGCGCCGGGCTTGAACATCTCAGAAGGCCTGGCGTCGATATCCGAGTTTCTGATCAGGCGTTCGCCACGAAAATACGCCCAGCCCGCAAACTTGCCGGGTGAATTGAAGTCACCATGGTCGAGCTTGCAGCCGTCATCGGTGATGCCGACGACGACATCGACGCTACCGAAGTTATCGAGGAGCTGCCAGGTTTCCTCGCAACGCGAGCAGGCACGGAGGTCAAAATCGGGATCACTGAGCCGGGTGTTGATGTGCCATTCGCGCGGATAGAAGGGATCGGTCGGCAGCGCCAGTTGATAGGTGCTCATCCGGTGGTTGAGATCGTGATCCGCGCGTTCGACGATGGGCTCTTCTTCGCTGAGCTTGACCACGAGCTTCACAGGATTCATACGAGTGTGATCGGTGAGCTGAAAGAGATACTCGCGATCGCTGTAACGCTGCTTCAGCACTAGGCCATAACGCCCTGCGAAGGCATCGACGTCCCCCGCGGCCAGCCGATCGCGAAACGTTACGAAAACCCGATCCGTAATCAGGAGCTCTTGGCCGCTTTCTGCGATGTTGTAGGCATGATGTGTCGGGGCGATGTGCCGCATCCGGCTCATCATCGGCTCAAGATCGGCAGCGCGGATCGTGATGCGGGATGAGTTCGACGAGACTTGCTCAGCACCCGTAATACCCATATTTCGTAGTTCCTCCGGCAACGCCCTGACCACGAACTGGTCTGGTTCCTTTTCAAGGATTACCTTCTTGCCAGCGCGGTAGGTGTAGGTCTCTAGCGTATGACTCATGGGTCGTTCCTTTTTTACTTCGACGGACTTCCGTCGGACTGCTCATACTGTTCAACCGACGTTCCCAAGGTTTTCAACAATTCCTTGGCATAGGCCGGGTTCGTGATGATTCGGGTGTGCAGCCGCGGTTCTTCGCCTTCCGCATAGAGTTGGCCGAAATCGAGGATGAATTCGAAGGGGTTGTATCCGACTTCAAAATAATTCGCGTATCGCCCTTCAAGCGTATTTCCATCCTGACACGTCCTGTGTTCATCGCTCATGAACACTCTCCAGTCGCGGCCACATTCCCGAACTCGCGCCGCAAGCGAGATACCAACCAGTGCAGGACACACGCTTGCTACGTAACTATAGGAAATAGTTAATATTCTTCAGACCCACCTCCCAGAGCAGCCGCAGGCTGGTGTAACAGGAATTTGATACGGTTTATTTATCCAGATGTCAAATAGGGCGGAGGTACAGCGCCCGAAAGCAGCGTTATTCCTTGAGCAGAGAGAAGGTTTCGATTAATCGTATGGACTGTAACATCCGCCTGTGACAGTGTTGTCACAGAGAAGGCGGGGATGTTACAGATTCGGCTTGAGCCTGGCCGCCAGGATGAGCAAGCTTGCTTTCCAGGATGTGGTATTTCGCCATTTTCCGATACAGGGTCATGCGGGACCAGTGCAATTGCTCGGCGGCCTTGCTCTTATTCCAGTTCACGGTACAGAGCGCGGAAACCAGACGCTCGCGCTCGGTGGGGGCCGTGCTTGTTTGAGATTGCTGGCGGATCGGTTCCGGTAGGTCCTTAATGGCAATCCGCTCTAGGGGAGCATCGATGAAGATTGCCTCGATCACGTTTTTCAGCTCGCGAATATTGCCGGGCCAGTCGTAGCGAAGCAGCAATTCCAGCGCTTCGTCCGTAAATCCTTGCAGCGCCCGTCCCTGCCGGGCATTGAATTCTTCCAGATAATGGGCGAGCAAGCGCGGGATGTCCTCCTTACGCTCTCGCAACGGGGGTAGATGGACCCTGGCGATATTGAGCCGGAAGTAAAGATCTTTCCGGAACCTCTTGTCCGAAACCAGGCGGTCCAAATCCTGGTTGGTCGCGGCGATGATTCGGATGTCCAAGGGAACCCCTCGCTTACCTCCCAAGGGATAGACCTCTTTGCTCTCGATGACCCGGAGGATCTTCGCTTGCGCATAGAGACTCATGTCACCGATCTCATCGAAGATAACTGTCCCGCCCTCTGCGAGTTTAAGCTTACCCGCATAAGTGGAATGCGCCCCCGTAAAGGCACCTTTCTCGTAACCAAATAATTCGCTTTCGACCAGACCGTCCGGAAGCGCCGCGCAGTTGATCGCCACCAGCGGCTTATCGCGCCGCGCGCTCTGCTGATGGATGAACCGGGCGCTCAGTTCCTTGCCTGTACCCGTCTCACCGGTGACGAGAGCATGACTATCCACCGCCGCGACCTTCAGCAGATACGATTTAATCCTTTGGGTATGAAAGCCCTCGCCGATAAGCTCAGGGCTATCCGCCAGGCACGGAACGATGGTTCTAGGTGTTGTACCGGGGGGCTGCGAGGCACGATCGATAATGCACCGGTTGACCGCTGCGAACAGGTCTTGGAATGAAAACGGCTGTTGGAAATAATCTTTAAGCCCCGATCGCAAGGCCGCGACGGCCAAGGCTTCCGACCCTTGACAGGTCACGAGAATAATCGGGAATCGTCGATCCCGGTTTCTGATTTTCGCTACGATCTCGAGCGCACCCGTTCCATCATCTCGAGGAGATTCCAAGATCAAAACCCGCGGGCTATGGGCTTCGAGGCATTCAAGGATCGCGGGGTGACTGGACGCTTCCAGGACCTTGGCGCCGTGAACGAGCAACGGCCGTTTTATTTGCTGGTGCAGGTCGTAGTTCTGCACGGCGAGCAAGATAGCTGGCCAGGTCATCATTCCCTCCTCGCGCTGCAAGGCCGTATATTAACTGATGGACGGCTTCTATTCTGTGACATATTGCCGTTTTAAAGAGGGTCACCGGGGTCGCGCATTCATGGATTCAAACCCCGGACTGAATCTGACCCCATTCTGTTCTATCATTTACTCCATAATCAACAGCCCGCGTTAGCGGGTAGTGTTTAAAGCGTCGCTCGAACCGATCCGGGGATTCATCGCCATGCACATCCGAGTCGTGTTGGTCTTATTGAGTTTGCTTTGCCAGAGCCTCGGCACCGAGGCGCGCCCGCTTCGGGACAACGAGATCCCGCCTAGCCTCGCCCCCTGGGTACCGTGGGTGCTGTACGAAGAGCGTGATCGCGAGTGCCCGTTCATCTATAACCAGCCAGCAGCGCGGCGCTGCGCCTGGCCATCGCGGCTGGTGCTCAAGATCGACCAGGGCGAGGGGGAGTTTATCCAGTTCTGGCGTGTCTTCCGCGAAAGCTGGATCGGGTTGCCGGGAGATCTCGATCGCTGGCCCCAAGAGGTGCTGGTGGACGGGAAACCTGCTCCGGTGACCGAGCGCGAGGGTAAACCCGGCGTGTCGCTGCCGCCGGGACGGTATCAGATCACCGGCCGGTGGCGCTGGGAACGCCTGCCCGAAACCTTGTATGTACCACCCGATACCGCTTTGGTGTCACTCATTGTCGATGAGACCGCCGTAAGCTGGCCGGACATCCGCCCCGATGGAGAGATCTGGTTGAAGCAACAGCCGGGAAAGACCGCGCTCCAGGAGCGACTGGAGATCCAGGTGTTCCGGCGCATCATCGACGAGGTGCCGCTTGAGCTTCTCACCCGGCTTGAGATCGATGTCGCCGGCGAGCCTCGCGAAGTGATGCTAAGCAATGCGCTCCTGCCCGAGCTCATTCCCCTGGGCCTTTCGAGCGCCTTGCCCGCGCGTCTCGAGCCCGATGGCCGCTTGCGATTGCAACTGCGGCCGGGGCACTGGGCGGTGGAGTTGAGCGCGCGCGCCCCCGGCGAGGTGACCGCGCTGCACGCGGCGTCTCCGACCGACCCTTGGCCGCAGACGGAGATCTGGGTATTCGATGCCCGCAATCACCTGCGGCTGGTCGAGATCCAAGGCGTGACGGCCATCGATCCGCGCCAGACCAATGTGCCCCCCGAGTGGCAATCTTTGCCCGCCTACCGCGTGGGCCCGAAGGATGTCATGGAATTCAAGGTGGTGCGGCGGGGCGATCCCGATCCGGCCCCCGACCGCTTGGGGCTGGTGCGCCATCTGTGGCTCGACATGGAGGGGAGCGGGTATACCGTCCGCGATCTGGTGACCGGAACGATGACGCACGGTTGGCGGCTCGAGGCCGGGGACCAATTACACCTCGGACGAGTCGCGATCGACGCTGTCCCGCAATTCATTACCACCCTCCCCGACTCCAGCCGGCCCGGCGTCGAAGTCCGGCGCGGCGCGTTGAATCTCGATGCCGACAGCCGCTACGAGGGCGATGTGGGCCGTTTCCCCGCAGTGGGTTGGAACCAGGACGTCCAGTCGCTCCAAGCGACCCTCCATCTGCCTCCAGGGTGGCGGTTGTTCGCGGCCGCGGGCCACGACGATGTGACCGCGAGTTGGATCGAACGCTGGACCTTGCTCGATCTCTTCTTGGTCATGATCGCCGCCTTGGCGACGGCCCGGCTTTGGCATTGGCGCTGGGGACTCGCGATGCTCGCCGGCCTCGCGCTTACCTGGCACGAAGCCGATGCGCCACAGTTCATCTGGCTCCATCTGCTGGCCGCGAACGCCTTGGTGCGCGTGCTACCCGCAGGCCGCTTCCTCGCTCTGGCACGCGGCTACCGAAACGTGAGCGCC
>JBIMKD010000382.1:0-9590 GCA_043673815.1 Chromatiales bacterium | reverse complement strand
GAGGGTCTTCCGGGTCTCAGTGATCATCTCGACGATCTCGTCGGGCTTGCTCATGTCGGCGGCGTTGTAGATCACCTCGACATCCGAGGCCGATTGGATCCCCGCCCGTAGCTCTTCGATTTCCGAGCGATCCCCGAAGCCGTTCAACACAATGTGGGCTCCGGACTGTGCTAAAGCATGGGCGATACCGAGACCGATACCGCTGGTGGAACCCGTAATCAATGCCACTTTTGCTTCGAGCATGTTGGCTCCTCCTCTTGAATTGATAGGTTGTCTGGACGACATGGGGTCATGACCCGAAGTAGCGCTTGCCTATCCAATGGTCGAGCGACAGCTTGCCCGGCCCGTGCGAGAGGGTCACCAGCAACATGAGGCCCCAGACCTGGTGCTGTTCGATCCCGGCGGCCATGAGCCCTGGATAAGAGAGCACCGCGATGATATTGAAGATGAACAGCACCACGGCGGCAAAGCGCCCGGCAAGCCCCAATACTAAGAGAACCGGGAAAAACAACTCCGTGAAGGTCCCGAAGTACGCGGCGACTTCAGGGGATAGCACGGGAACGGAATACTCGTAGGTGAAGAGCGCGATAGTGCTATCCCAGGATTGGATCTTGGTGAGCCCCGATTTCCAAAACACGTTGGCCACCCAGAGGCGCAGGGCGAGGTCCGCGAAGGGCGCCAGAAAAGCGAGCCCCCTGCGGACCCTGCGTAGGAGATCGATAACGCTCGTTCTAAAGGGTAGACGGATGGTGTGTGCAATGGTGCTCATGATTTGTTCCTCCTGTTGCAGTTCAACGTAGTCGTAGTTCATAACGAGGCGCGATTCGAGCACGCCGCGGTAATGCTCGGCCCGCAGGCCGATCCCGGCCGAAGCCGGAATCGAGCTACGATGACCGAATTGCGCGATTGAAAACGGCATATCGAGCCCCTAGGCCTTGGGTTGCAGGCTCCCGCCCACGATCTTGTCGCAGGCCCCCTTCGGGACATAGATAAAGGCGCTCGGGTTGCCGTCCTCTTTGGACGAGCCGGCACAAGCACTCGCTGCCGTCTGGCAATCGTTCTTGCCGGCCTTGGTGATACCATAACACTTCTCCCCTTCCGGCCTCTTTTCCGCCGCCGCCTGCTGCGAAAGTCCCAGCACGCCCAGCGCCAACACCCCGGCTAGAGCGGAATTAACAACGGTCTTCGTGTTCTGCATGATGTCCTTCCTCGTGTTCAGTTAATGACTGGTGATTGCCTCTGCCGCAAGTCGCCTTGGGCAGCACATCCATAAAATGGCAACCGCTGTGCCACACCGTCGCAGCTGGATAAACAGCCCGAATTTCACCTACATATATAATGCATGCAGAACCGTTGAAGAATTTAACAAGGGAGAGCACTGCGAAATACGGTGGGGCCCACGGCTGGCCGCGGGCATGCTATACGCCTGGCCAAAGCATCAAGCCGCCCTTGCCACCTTGCCGAGGCCCAGCAGTTTCATCCGGTAGCGCAACGTGCTGGGCTTGAGCCCCAGGATCGCCGCCGCACCCCGTTTGTCCTCGATGATGCCCTTGCAGTCGTTGAGCACGCGCTCGATATGCTGGCGCGCCACGTCCTCCAGCCAGCCGGCGGGGGCCGCGCGGCGGCGTCCGGCGCAGCCGGCGTCAGCAGGGCCTCATGGATCTCGAGCGTAGTGCGAGCGATGCCTTCCAGAGGCTTACCCAATTTGTGTGCGTACATTGCCCGGAAATGCCGGGCTAGCAGGCCAGCGGGAATGCGTTCAGACGATAGAACAGATCGGCGCGGAAAGTCCCGGCCTTGACCATCTGTGCGAGATCGCCGTTGGTGGCGGCGATGATGCGCACGTTGACCTTGATCATCTGGCTGCCGCCGACGCGCTCGAACGCCCGCTCCTAAAACACGCGCAGCAGTTTGGCTTGGGCCTGGGCCGACAGCTCGCCGACTTCATCCAGGAAAATGGTGCCGTCGTCGGCCAGCTCGAAGCGGCCGCGGCGCTGGGCGGTGGCGCCGGTATCGCCTCGGTGCCGTGGCCAGTCATCACGGCGAAAGGGTGCTGGTCGGTACGCGGTGTGGCAAGCTGATTCATGATCGTTCCCCTAATCTAAAAGCGGTTGCGTTCATATCTCGAGCCGATCCGTACTCGCGGTGCAGTTGTCCGGTCTTTCCGCCGAATGGCCTTCCCCGGATCCGATTGCCAACCGAACCCTCAACATTCCGGTCCACAGGTGCCAATGAACAACGCCATCTCAAGCGAGGGCAAGATCGGTTTGGGCAAAGTCATTGCCAACGCAGAGCAGGGGCCCTCCAGCGAGCGCGGCAGTGGCATAGGACAGGCAATCTCCAAAGTTCAATGCCGCCGTGTGTCGCCCCTTGCCGTATCGCAGCCAAGCGTCGACGGCTGCCGCAAAATGAACATCTCCAAACGGCACCGTAGCAATCGACCCTTCGATAAGAAACCGAGACAGGACGCCTCGAGCATCCTGGTTCAGGCGTGCAGACAGCACAATAGCAGTCTCGGTCAACGTGGGAACTCCCACACCGGCATTTCGTGCCTTAGCCAATTTCCCCAGCAACTCCTCGAAGCCTGGTTCTTTGAGTGCAATAGCAACGACGGCCGAAGTGTCTAGAATCACACCCCCTCCGGGCCATACCCAAGAATAGCTTCCTCCTCGGCATGGCTAAGCCTCTTGCCCAGTTGATCCTTCGGCACGATAGGCCAAAGTTCATGCTCGAGGAACCGGCGCAATCTCTCCTGGCGTTTGTCGCCACTGAGCCGGAAATTGAGCCGTGCCCGGCGTTCTTCTAGTGCCTTTCGGATAGCCTCCGTTTTACTCTCCCCCGTCAGCTGCGCTACCTCATCCGCAAGCCGCTCGACCACGGGGTTCTTGATATTCAACGGCATTGGGTATCTGACCTCCTCAACAGATGCATAGGTAGAATACGATAAATATTCTACCATGGTGCCTACTGGGAAGAAAACTAGGAAAGTCCGCATCGGTTAGGAATCAGCCCGCGCCAGTCGTGACAGACGAGCGTGATGTCTTCGAGCTGCAGCCGCTCGATAAAGCGGAGCAGCATCTCGCGATAGCGGGTGAATGTGTAAAAGGCTTCGTCCATCGGTTTGTCGGAGCGGCCGAAGGCGATGAAGTCCGGGGCGACAGCGCGCCCATCCGCCGCGGAACAGCGGGATCATGCGCCGATAGAGATAGCTCCGCGTCGGCTGGCCGTGCAGGCAGAGAAAGACCTCTGCGTCGCGCGGGCCTTCGTCAAGATAGTGGATACGGAGATCAAATCGTAGACCTGTGCCCGCGTTTATCCTTAATGTGGGTTAGGTGCGGGCGCATCTCCCGCGAGCGGCGTGCCGGATATACCGATCCGGAGGGAGCGGTTTACGGGCGGATCCTCGACGGCTGTCTTGCGGCCGTCCGCCCAGGAAATCACCAGCCGCTCGACCCGCGTCGCCGGGCCGAGCCCGAAAAAAAGACGCGGACTCTGGTCGCTGCCGAGTCCGGAGGCGGACGCAATCTCGCGCACGTACCGGGGTGCGGCGGAGCCCTCGAGCCACACGCGGGCACCGAGCGCCTGCACCCCGTCGGGAATCACGACCGTGACCCTGTTGCCGTCGCTGCGGTTCAGATAGGCACGACTGGGGCTGTCGTTGTTGAGCCAGAAGATGTCGGGCCGGCCGTCTCCGTCGAAATCAGCAATCACGGGGGAGTTGCTGTAGGCACGGTTCTCTGCCACCGCAGCGGGATAGAAATGGGAGCCGCGACCCAGGAGTACCTTGCCCGGGAACTTGAAGACGCGGTGGATCGGCCACTTCACGTAGTTCTGCGACACCAGGAGGTCGAGATCGCCGTCCAGATTGACGTCCTCGAAGACCGGACCCCAAGCGAAGCCGAGCCCTGCGAGGCCAGCTTCCCGCGTTACGTCGGTGAAACGGAAGCCGCCCTCGTTGCGAAGCAGCAGCCACCCGCCAGCATACGGTTGGTCGTCACGCCGGTCGCCGCGGGCAGCAAAGGCGGGAAAGGAGTCCCCAACGTTTGAAAAGAACAGATCCTGGTCCCCGTCGCCGTCGAAATCTCCCGACGCGACTCCCATCCAGAATCCGTAGCCGGATGCGAACGGCACCGCTTCGAAGCGACCGTCGCCCAGATTGCGGAGGATCTCGACCTGCCCGGTGTTCTGGGCGATAGCTAAGTCCTCGTAACGGTCGCCGTCCAGATCGACAAAGGCGGAAGCGAAGGTGTTCTGTTTCGAGGCGGTCACTGGCGTCGTGATGTCGGTGAAATGCAGGTTCCCGTCGTTTCGCAGCAGGCGGTTCGCCTTGGCGTGCTCGGGCACGTTGAATGTCGCCGAGACGAAGTGCGGGAAGTCGACGAAGTCACTCACGTAGAGGTCACCGTCGCCGTCGTGGTCAATGTCGGAGACGGCGACCGCGAGCGGCACGGAGTTCGCGGGCAGTTCGACGGGCAGGTGCCGTGGCTGGAAGGCACCGTCCCCGTTCACGTAAAGCGTGAGGCCATCGTTGCGTGCGACGACCAGATCGACATCTCCGTCTTGGTCAAGGTCGATGGCGCACGAGCCGTAGGTCGCACTCTTCACACCTTGCGGCGAAAGCCCCGAACCGGCGATCCGGTCCACGAGCCGCCCGTCCTGCAGACCGAGCAGGGCGTCCGGTTGACCGGCTCCGCCGCCGACGAAGATCTCCTCGCGACCGTCGTCGTCCAGGTCGAGCACGGCGGCGCCGCTCACATGGTGCGCGGTCGCCCGATCCCAGCGATGCGCGAAGTCGACGGAGATTTCCTCGAAGCGAGGCAGCGCCATGCCGTCGGGCACAGCGCGCAGGGGCTCGGTTGGATAGATCCAGCCGCAAGCCGACACGGCCACACCCGCTATCGGCGCTAGCGCGAAGTGAAGTGGGTATCTCGTCATGTGGTTCTCTCCGAGGGGCCCGCCTCCCCAGCGTGGCGGCGGAGAGGCGGGTTGGATTGGGTACCTTGCAATGGCGCCTACTGGCGGACGAAAGTCACCTGCCCAACGGGAACGTGCTTCCCTGCCCTTACGAAGTAGGGGCCGTCGTTCAACTGAACGGGGCCGCGCGGCTCCATGTCTTTGTCGAAGGCGCGGTAACTCGTGGCGGAGTCGGTTCCCGCGTCCCAGGCATATAGCATGACGGTCTTCTTGGCGAGCCATTGGCCACCCTCGAAGAGCTCGACATCAGCGGCCACCGCGCACCAGTCCGGGCTCGGAGCAATCATCGCGGCGATCGACACCATCGGGTGGGCTGGATCGATCTCGAAGCTCGCCACAGCCTGACCGGGGACGTCGCGGATCGGATCCGAGGTCTCGATGAGCATCCCCGCGGTGCCCGCCTTGATGGCCGAGCGGATCTCGGCGTCGAGCGGTTGGTGCTTACCCTCCTCGCACAGACGCTCGAGCCCAGGCGTCGCGGTGCCGCCGGCGTGTATGGGCGAGTAGCGGGCGTCGTGGGTCACGCCGATCACCGGCGAGAAGTGCGCGAGCAGGGGGAAATCCTTCGGGTGCGTCTCGCCGCTCCAGGTCCGCTCGAAGGTAACCTGGTAACGCGCTTCGGGCGGCGCCGCCGCGTGGGCGGTCACGAAACCGAGAAGAACTGCTGAGACGGCCGAGGCCATCAATTGTGTTGCGATTTTCATGTCTGTTCTCCTTGCGCCATTTTCTGGGCGCGGTTGGGGTATGGATTCGTCCACCGTGACTGCTTTGGATTTAGCAAAGAAGTTCGTACGGTATACGGAATTTAGTTGCGGCCAGAGGTCGCACACTCGGTAGGGCAACGCCTATGCCAGGATGTTGGAACGCTGGATAAGTCTAGGCCAATTAAATACTTAGAGCGCTTGGCTTACCTTGGATCAGCAAGTTGCCCACCTTTCGGTCGCAACTTTTCGCGGGGGCCACAAAATGCGGTGGAGGCCTCCGAGCCACGCAGCTCGGCGACGTTACGCCGATGCGATAGAGACTTGCGGGCAGTCCTTGTGGGACAAGAACGACAGCAGGATTATGACGCCGTCCGGCAGCGTGCCGGCCAGTGTGAGCGCCGCGGCCGCGGATGGGGTGAGGATTCGACCAGTGACCGTGTCATGGATTTCACTCCTAGCTTTCAGAACCTTGTCAGGGTAGCTCGCAGGTGTTGCTCGTTCGGTTGAAGAGCAAAGTGCCTCTCCCGTGGGCCGCCACCACGACGTGTGACGAAGCGACGGCGACCCCCGTGGCTAGGCTGTCCTCCGGCAGCGTGATGGACTGCAGGATTCTTGGATGCGACGGCTCACGCACGTCGACGAGGACCAGCAGCGGCGAAGGCGACGAACCGACGAGCGCTGCGACGCCGTCGTGGACGTCCACGTTCACAGGCTCGACACCAAGTTTTAGGAGACCAAGCAGCTTCGGCATTGAAGGGTCGGCGACATCGAGGACGCCCAAGCCCGCGGCGAAGGCGAGGTAGAGTATCGAGCCGTCGGCTGCGCCCTCGATCGGAAAGTTCGCCGGCTTCGCACCCCCCGGCGTGAAACCGTAGGTATCGAGCGGCAGCGCGCTTTGGCGGATGACCTGCAGCGGTTCGGAGGCGAGCATCGCGACGGCGAGCTGGAAATAAGGGCCCCAGTCGTGCGTGGACACGTATGCCGCCCGGCCATCGGCGGCCAAGACCACATCCGGTTGTCCGCGGCCGAAGTCGGCGGTGACGATCTCGCTTCCGAGCAAGCCAGCCCGGTCGTAGCCACGCATCGCGAGGCGCCCAGTCCCACCGGAGACGATGACCCGGCCGCCCGCGGCGGACACGCCGGAGAACGGACCGACCTCGACTGGCACCGGGGGATTGCGCAGACTGGGCGCGGATGGGTCCTCCAGCGTGTAGACGGTGAGGTGCCCGGGTGGCCGCGCATCCAGCACGAAAAGCAGGCCGTCAGCGACCGCGAGATCATCTGCGCTCTCGCCGCCCTGCACCGGGACAACACGCGTCGGCTCGCGCCGTCCGAGGTGCACCACCTCGATCCCGGCCGGGCCTTTGGTGACGTAGGCCCACTCACCGTGCACGACGACATTCGCCGATTCCCCGGGGCGCGTGGTCGGGTAGCTAAGCGCGTGCCACGCGAGCTCGACCCAGGTACAGCCGCCGAGCAGGAGCGCGAGGAGCATGGGTATCCATGCAAACCGCGTTGGCAGCCGCTGGATCATTCCGCTGTTCCCCGCGGACGTTCTCGAAAATCTAGCGCCGTACATCGTAACGATCCCATCTTATTGTTGTTCACACCGGTCTTACCGTCCTCCTCGCGAGGCAGCGATGTGTCACCGAGACGACCTTTTGCCGCAACCGATTTCGCTCAACAATGTTTGTTCACCTCAAACCCTCAGTCCGACAGGCGTCTAGGCTCGTGTTCAAAAGCTCTTGGACAAACGGGGAGGGTGTCTGCAGGACCACACCCTGGTCCTCCAGCCGATGGAGAAGCGCGAGTCCCTGAGCATCCACGTAGTGGACGCCAGCGAGATCGAGGTGCACGCGGCCAGGCGAGGAACCCGCGGCCATCACGGCGGCCTGCAATTCTGCGACCCAGGGTCCCACCAAGCGTCCTTCGAGCATCAGGTAAGTCGCATCTGCGGGTTTTGTAGCGGGAGTAATCCGAAGCATGATTGTCCTTCCTTTCGCCACCGACGGTGGACTAAAGGACAGAAGGCAAGGCTTGTACCACGTACTTCGGTATCGCCAGAATCCTTTCGTAATGGATTGTTTTTAAATTGTTTTCATAGACCTTAGTCCGAACCGTTGCCGCCTTGTCAGGCGATCAGCTCGGGCACTCGGCCGCGACTTCTCGTGGCGCCTACGATAGCTGGTGGCGGCCGTGCGTGACGCCCAGCTTCTTCATACGGTAGCGCAACGTGCTCGGGCGCAGGTTGAGAATCTTCGCCGCGCCGTTGGCGCCTTCAATGACCCAGTTCGTCTGTTTTAGCACTGCCACAATATGCTGCCTTTCGACCTCTTCGAGGCTGGCGTCGGTCGTCGGGCTAGGAGGTCCGGTCACCGGTTCGGTCGACCCGGGCAACATTTCCGGGTCAATCTCAATGACGGGTCCGTCAGCCAGAATGATGGCCCGTTCGATCACGTTCTCCAGCTCGCGGATATTACCCTGCCAACGATAAGACCGCAGCCGGTGCATGGATTTCGCACTCATCCCTTCGATCCGCTTGCCGATCCGCACCGTATACTTGTCGACCAGGAAACTGACTAGTAACGGAATGTCTTCGGCCCGGTCCCTGAGTGGCGGGATCAGCAGCGGAAACACATTGAGGCGATAGAACAAGTCCTCGCGAAACGTCTTCTCCGCCACCGCCTGAAAGAGATCGCGATTGGTCGCGGCAATCACGCGCACATCGACTTTGATAGGCGATTTCCCGCCCACCCGATCGAACTCCCGTTCCTGGAGCACGCGTAGTAGCTTGACCTGCACGTCCAGTGGGATCTCGCCGATTTCATCGAGAAAGATCGTCCCGCCATCGGCGAGCTCGAAACGCCCCATGCGCTTTGCAATCGCCCCCGTAAAGGCGCCTTTTTCATGACCGAACAATTCGCTTTCGACCAGTCCGGCTGGCAATGCAGCGCAATTGATTTTGATCAACGGTTTGTCGCGCCGCTTGCTGGCGGAATGAACTGCGCGCGCGATCAATTCCTTCCCGGTGCCCGTTTCGCCCCGAATCAGCACCGAGGCGTCCGTGGCTGCTACGCGGCGGACATTGGTCAGTACCGAAAGCAAGGCCGCGCTTCGGCCGACAATCTCATCAAAATTATGGGCCGATTTGATTTCCTCTCGGAGATAGAGGTTCTGGGCCTGGAGCCGCGCCTGTTCCTGCTCCATCAGCACGCGATCGGTAATATCGACGAACATGGTGCGCGTGTAGTGCCCACTGGGATCGGGCTTGGACCACCATTGGATCCAGATGGGCTTGCCGTTGTCCTTGCGACGGAGCTCGAGCACGACGCCGCTCGTATCCGTTCCTCTGCCGACTGACTCGAACGCTTGTTTCACGCGGCGCTGAGCATCGGGCGTATTGGGAACGAACGACATTCCAACCATGCCGGGCACCTGCTCGGGTGTGATACCCAGTATTCTCATCGCCGCCCGGTTGGCACTTATGAAACGCGACTCGAGATCCTCGTTGACATAGGCGATAGGGGCTTCATCAAAGAGGTCGCGATAGCGTTCCTCGCTCAGGCGTAGTTTTTCTAATACTCGGATCCCGCCAAGCTCGGCGGCGGCACGGGCTGCGAAGATCTGGAACGTGGCTAAAAGCCGCGGCTCCGGCGGCATCACGCGGTTATCGAATATTGCGAGGTGCCCGAGGATGCTCCCCTCAGGGTCTTGCAGGGGGACGCCGAGGTAGCTCTCGACCCCCTCCTCCTTCGGAAACTGTTTCCAGACGCCCGAAGGGTGATGGCACAAATTGCCGCGGACGACCTCTTCGCAAGGGGTCCCCGCCAACTCCCATTCTTGGTTCGGAATCAATTGGCCATTCATCCAGAAGGCCAAGGTCCGAACGCGCGTCCTGGTCTCGGCGAATTC
>JBIMKD010000381.1:0-33378 GCA_043673815.1 Chromatiales bacterium | reverse complement strand
GCCGAGCAGCAGATGGTCGCGGCCGCCGTCGGCATGCAGGTGGTCGGGCTCGTCCCGTTCGCGTCGACGTTCGCGGCGTTCATGACCCGTGCGTTCGACTTCGTCCGCATGGCGGCGATCTCGCGCGCGAGCATCCGCCTCACGGGCTCGCATGCGGGGGTGTCGATCGGAGAGGACGGCCCATCACAGTTGGCTCTCGAGGATTTGGCGATGATGCGGGCGGTCCACGGGAGCACGGTCCTCTATCCATGCGACGCGAACCAGACCGCGCGGCTCGTCGGCCTCATGGCGGAGCGCGAGGGCATCAGCTACATCCGCACGACACGCGAGAAGACGCCGATCCTCTACACCGACCGTCTCGAGGAGTTCCGCCTCGGCGGAAGCCGCATCGTGCGTGGCGGGCAGCCGGGCGACGCGGTCGCCGTGATCGCGGCGGGCATCACGGTCCACGAGGCGGTTAAGGCCGCCGACGAGCTGAAGGCGACGATCAGGGTTCGCGTCATCGACGCCTATTCCGTGAAGCCGATCGATACCGGCGCCCTCCGGGACGCGGTGCGAGCCACCGGGGGGCGACTCTGCGTCGTCGAGGACCACTGGGCCGAGGGTGGGCTCGGCGACGCGGTGCTGGCCGCGCTCGCGGAGATCGGCGTCACGGGTGAGATCGTGGGCTTTCGGCATCTCGCGGTGCGCGCCATGCCAGGATCGGGCAAACCCGCCGAGCTGCTCGAGGCGGCCGGGATCTCCGCGAAGCACATCGCCGACGCCGTGAAGGACCTCGCCGGCTCCGGGCGCGGTCGATGAGCGCGATTGCCCTCGCGCCATCGATCCTCTCCGCCGACTTCGCGCGCCTCGGCGAGCAGGTCGCCGAGGTGGAAGCGGCGGGCGCCGACCGGATCCACGTCGACGTGATGGACGGGCACTTCGTCCCGAACATCACGATCGGGCCGCTCGTCGTCCGCGCCCTCCGGCGGGTCACCCGGCTGCCGCTCGAGGCGCACCTCATGATCACCGAGCCCGATCGTTACCTCGAAGCGTTCGCCGAGGCCGGCGCCGACGGACTCACCGTGCACGTGGAAGGAGCCATCCATCTCCACCGCACGCTCGAGTCGATCGTGAAGCTCGGCAGGCGCGTGGGCCTCGCGCTCAACCCCGCCACACCCGCCGCGGTGCTGGACGAGGTACTGTCCGAGCTCGACCTCGTTCTGGTGATGACGGTGGATCCCGGGTTCGGCGGACAGGACTTCATCGCCAGCACGGTTCCCAAGATCCGTCGCATCCGTGAGCTCATCGACCGCGTCCGGCCCGCGTGCGAGCTCGAGGTGGACGGCGGCATCCACCCCGCGACGGTGCCCCTAGTGGTCGAGGCGGGCGCGCGAGTGCTGGTGGCCGGCTCCGCCGTCTTCGAGGATCCCGCCGGCGTCCGAGCCGGGATGCAACGCCTCCGGAGGTGCGCATGCAAGGCGGCATGATCGGTCTCGGGCGCCGAAGATGAGTGCGCCCCACTCCGATGCGCTCATTTTCTTCGGCGTCACCGGAGATCTCGCCGCCAAGAAAATCTTCCCGGCGCTGCACGCGATGGCCCGGCGCGGCCACCTCGAGGTTCCCGTCGTCGGGGTAGCGCGGGGCGGCTGGACGCTCGACCGCCTCAAAGCACGCGCCCGCGAGAGCATCGAGCAGCACGGCGGGGGCGTCGACGAGACCGCCTTCGCAGAGCTCACGCGCCGGCTCCGCTTCGTCGGGGGCAACTACGAGGACGAGGCCACCTACGCCGACCTGCGCAAGGCGCTCGGCGACACAACGCGACCGCTCCACTACCTCGCCATCCAGCCGAGCCTGTTCCCAACGGTGGTTCAGGGGCTCGGCCGGTCGGGCTGCGCGCGCGGAGCGCGCGTGGTTTTGGAGAAGCCGTTCGGTCGCGACCTGCCATCGGCGGAGGCGCTGAACGCGACCTTGCACGGTGTGTTCGATGAGTCGTCCATCTTCCGCATCGACCACTACCTGGGGAAGGAACCGGTGCAGAACCTCCTCCTCTTCCGCTTCGCGAACACATTTCTCGAGCCGATCTGGAGCCGCAACTACGTCGAGAGCGTGCAGATCACGATGGCTGAGCGATTCGGCGTGGAAGGTCGGGGGCGCTTCTACGAGGAGGCGGGCGCGATCCGGGATGTGATCCAGAACCACATGCTTCAGGTGGTAGGCTTCCTTGCCATGGAGCCGCCGGCGATCACCTACCATGAATCGATCCGTGACGAGCAGGTGAAGGTCTTCCGGATGATCCGCCCGCTCAGCGCCAAGGACCTGGTGCGGGGGCAGTTCCGTGGCTACCGACAGGAGGAAGGCGTCGCGCCCGACTCGAACGTCGAGACGTTCGCCGCCATGCGCCTGCACATCGACTCCTGGCGCTGGGACGGCGTGCCGTTCTTCATCCGGGCTGGCAAATGCCTCGCTGTGACTACCACCGAGGTGCTGGTCACACTCCGGCGGCCCCCGCTCAGCAAGCTCTGCCCGCACGAGACGAACTACGTGCGCTTCCGTCTCAACCCCGACGTGACGATCGCGATCGGCGCACGGGTGAAGCGACCGGGAGAGCAGATGACCACCGATCCGACCGAGCTCCGGGTCGTTCACGACCCGAATGGAGAGACGATGGATGCCTACGAGCGCCTGCTCGGCGAAGCGATGGAGGGCGATCCGACGCTCTTCGCGCGCGAGGACAGCGTCGCGGCGGCATGGGCGATCGTGCAGCCTATCCTCGGTGGCACGACCCCGGTCCACACCTACGAGCCCGGCTCCTGGGGACCGGCCGAGGCCACGCGCCTCACGGCCGAGGTCGGCGGCTGGCACTCGCCGGGGGGCGGGCTGGAGGAACCATGAACGGGACCCGACGGCTTCACGACGCGGGCCAGAGCATCTGGCTCGACAACATCACACGCGGCCTCCTCGGGAGCGGCGGTCTTCGTCGGTACATCGATGAGCTCTCGGTAACCGGCCTCACCTCGAACCCGACGATCTTCGACCACGCGATTCGAAGCGGCCGGGACTATGACGCCGGGATCCGGGAGAAGCTCGCGGGCGGCCTGGGTGACGCCCCGTAGCCACATGGCCCAGCCCCGCGATGCCAGGTATAGTGCGTCCATCGCTGGTCACACACTGCCACCGGGTCTTACAGAAGACGAACTGACAAAGACTTGCGGACCACGCCTGGTTTGGCCGTACAGTCACTAGGAGGAAAGAGATGAATCGAAAGGTTTATGCTTGGAGCTTGGTGCTCGCAGCGTTGGCTCTTCTGATGGGAGGCTGTGCGGCGATGCGGCAGGACGAGGCGAAGAAGACAGACGATCTGCTCGCCGCGGCGGGATTCAAGGTGCGGCCGGCCGACACCCCTGAAAAGCTCGCTCATCTCAAGGCCATGCAGCCGCTCAAGCTGTCGATGCGGACGAAGGACGGCCGGGTTATCTACAGCTATGCCGATCCCTATGACTGCCAATGTGTCTATGTCGGTGGGCCTGAAGAGTACCAACGCCTTGCCCGGCAACAGGTGGCAGCTGAGAGGCTATACGCTGCAGAGATTGCGAACGATGAGGCGACAGACTGGGGCATGTGGGGGCCGTACTGGTGGTAAACGCAATCGCCTCTCGGGGCTAATACCACCCCGCGCATGCGTGCGGAGCCGTCCGCGGTGCCGAGATGCCGAACCGTCGTCTTGCTCGCCCTCGCGCTGACGGCATGCACCCCGGCGGGTGGGTCCCGGCTTTGTACGCCCTAGCGTGCCGCTGGCGGAGCACTGGCTGGAGGTGGACGACCCGTGCGGCGCGTCGATGCTTGATCGGGATCGGGCTCCTCGACTAGCGTTGGCTGGGCTCGACCGAGGGGAGGACGGACGCATCGCACCCGCGACGGACACTCCTCTTCGCTTCCGCGCCGGTCTCGCCCTGCTCGCGTGCGCGGTGCTCTGGGCGTGCGAGCCATCGAAGCCGCCCGATCCGCCGCCGCCCGAGGTGCTCGTGGTCGAGGTGGCGGCGCGCGACGTTCCGGTGATCTCCGAATGGCTCGGGACCACCGAAGGATTCGTCGATGCCGCCGTTCGCGCGCAGGTGTCGGGCTACCTGATCGCGCGCGACTACCAGGAAGGCCAGCTCGTCAGAAAGGGTGACCTGCTGTTTCGCATCGACCCGCGCCCGTTCCAGGCGGCGCTCGATCAGGCGCAGGGACAGCTCGCCAGCGCGCGCGCCACCCTCGAGCGCGAGCGTCTCGACGTCGTCCGCTACACGCCGCTCGTCAAGCAGGGCGCCGTCAGCCAGCAGGAGTACGACAACGCGGTTCAGAACGCGCGCGGCGCGCAGGCGTCGGTGCAGACGGCGCAGGCCGCGGTCGAGAAGGCGAAAATCGATCTGGGCTTCACCGAGATCCGCTCGCCCGTCGACGGCATCGTCGGCGTCGCGCAGGGGCAGCTCGGCGATTTCGTGGGGCCAGGCAGCGCCGAGCCGCTGACGGCGGTCTCGCAGCTCGACCCGATCCGCGTGTCCTTTCCGCTGAGCGAGCAGGAATACCTGCATTTCGCGCCGCGCGTCCAGGAGGCGCTCCGCGTCGGCCATTTCCGCGAGGGCTCGCTCGAGCTGATCCTCGCGGACGGCAGCGTCTACCCGCACCGCGGCACCGGGTATCCGGCCGGCCTCGGCGTCGATCCGCGCACCGGCACGATCACGGTGAAGGGCAGGTTCCCGAATCCGGGATACCTGCTGCGGCCCGGCCAGTACGCGCGCGTGCGCGTCGAGATTGACGTCCGGAAGAACGCACTGACGGTTCCGCAGCGCGCGCTGATCGACCTGCAGGGCAAGAAGCAGCTCGCAGTGGTCGGACCCGAGGACGAGGTGGAAGTGCGCAACGTCGAGGTCGGCCCGATCTGGAAGACGCTCGTGGTAATCGAGAAGGGCGTCGCGGCGGGCGAGCGGGTGATCGTGGAAGGGACCCAGAAGGTACAGCCGGGACTGGTCGTCGCGCCGAAGCTCGCGCCTCCCGACACCGCGCTGTCTCCCTCGGCGGACGCCGGGAGCTAGCGGATGTCCGCCTTCTTCATCCGCCGGCCGATCGTGGCGATCGTGATCGCCATCCTGATGACGCTAGTCGGCGCGGTGTCGCTCGTGCAGCTGCCGATCGCCCAGTTCCCCCACATCGCGCCGCCCTCAATCCAGCTCATGGCGACCTACGTCGGCGCCGACGCCCTCACCGTCGAGCAGGCGGTGGCGACGCCGATCGAGCAGCAGATCAGCGGCGTCGACGACTCGATCTATTTCTACTCGGTGAACTCGAATGCCGGCACGAGCCGCATCTACGTCAACTTCGACGTCGGCACCGACCCCAGCATCGACCAGGTCCTGACCGAGATGCGCTACTCGCAGGCCGAGTCGCAGTTGCCGCCGGACGTCCGCAACTACGGCGTGACGATCCTCAAGGCTACGACGAGCCCGCTCGCGCTCTTCTCGCTCTACTCGCCGAAGGGGACCTTCGATTCCGAGTTCCTCGCCAACTACGCCTACATCAACATCAACGATCCCATGACCCGCGTGCCGGGCATCGGCCAGGTGGCGATCTTCGGCGCCGGCCAGTACGCGATGCGCCTCTGGGTGCGGCCCGACGTGCTGGCCCAGCGCGGCATCACCGTCCCCGAGATCATCAGCGCGATCGAGCAGCAGAACACGGTGAATCCGGCGGGCCAGGTCGGCGGCGAGCCGGTGCCGCCCGGGCAGGAGTTCACCTACACGGTCCGCGCCCAGGGACGCCTCGTCAGCGAGGAGCAGTTCGGGGATATCGTGGTACGGGCCACGCCGGACGGCTCCGTGATCCGCGTGCGCGATGTCGCACGCGTCGAGCTCGGCGCGCAGACCTACAACCTGAAGGCGCGCATAAACGGCCAGGCCTCGGCAATCATCGCCGTGTACCAGCTCCCCGGCTCGAACGCGATCGACACCGTCGACCAAGCGAAGGCGCTGATGGAGGAGCTGAAGCAGCGTTTCCCCGCCGATCTCGACTACGCGGTGTCGCTCGACACGACCCTCGCCGTGACCGAGGGCATCCGCGAGATCGTGAAGACGCTCCTCGAGGCGCTCGTTCTCGTGATCATCGTGGTCTTCCTGTTCCTGCAGAGCTGGCGCGCCACGCTGATTCCGCTGCTCGCCGTGCCCGTCTCGCTGGTCGGAACCTTCGCGATCTTCCCCTTCCTCGGGTTCTCGGTCAACACGCTCTCGCTCTTTGGTCTGGTGCTCGCGATCGGCCTCGTGGTCGACGACGCCATCGTCGTGGTGGAGGCCGTCGAGCACCACATCGAGCAGGGGCTCTCGCCCCGCGACGCCACGCTCAAGGCGATGTCGGAGGTGTCGGCCCCGGTGATCGCGATCGCGCTGATCCTGGCCGCCGTCTTCATCCCCACGGCTTTCATCCCGGGCATCACGGGCCGCCTCTATCAGCAATTCGCGGTGACGATCGCGGTCTCGGTGGTGATCTCCGCCTTCAACGCGCTCACGCTCTCGCCTGCCCTCGCGGCGATGCTGCTCCGGCCTCGCACGCCGACCGGCGGGCCGCTCGGCGCCTTCTTCCGCGGGTTCAACCGGGTCTTCGGCCGGGCGACCGACGGCTACGTGAACTGGTGCCACATCCTGATCCGGAAATCCGCGCGCGCGATGCTCCTGCTCGCGGTGATGGCGGTGCTCGCGGTGCTGGTGGGCTCGCGGCTCCCGGGCGGCTTCCTGCCGGAGGAGGACCAGGGCTACCTGTACCTGAACGTCCAGCTCCCGAACGCGGCCTCGCTGCAGCGCACCGACGCGGTCTGCCGCCAGATCGAGCAGATCCTGAAGGACACCCCGGGCGTCGAATACACGACCACGGTCGTGGGCTTCAGCCTGCTCAGCACGGTGTACACCACGTACAACGCGTTCTTCTTCGTGACCTTCGAGCCATGGGGGGAGCGCACGGAGCCCGACGAGCAGTACGCGGCGATCAAGGCGCACATCAATCAGGAGCTCGCCAAGCTGCCGGAGGCGGTCGCGTTCGCCTTCGCGCCGCCGTCGATCCCGGGCGTCGGCACCGCCGGCGGCGTGACGTTCATGCTGCAGGACCGTTCCGGAGGGAGCGTGGAGTTCCTGGCCGAGAACACGCAGCGCTTCATGGAGGCGATCCGCAAGCGCCCCGAGGTGGGCACGGTCAACACCACGCTGCTCGCGAGCATTCCGCAGGTGCTGGCCGACGTGGACCGCGACAAGGTGCTGAAGCAGGGCGTGGCGCTGAAGGACGTCTTCCAGACGCTCCAGGCGTTCATGGGCGGCGTCTTCATCAACTACTTCAACCGCTTCGGCCGCACCTGGCAGGTTTACGTCCAGGCCGAGGGCGAGTTCCGTACGCGCGCCGATAACATGGGTCGGTTCTACGTGTGGAACGACCGGCACGAGGCGGTGCCGCTCTCGGCGGTGGTCACGACGAGGGAGATCTTCGGACCCGAGTTCACCATCCGCTTCAACGAATACCGCTCGGCGCAGATCAACGTGTCGGCGAACCCCGGCTACGGCTCGGCGCAGGTCATGGCGGCGCTCGAGGAGGTATTCGCAGCCACCATGCCGAAGGAGATGGGGTACGAGTACAACGGCATGTCCTTCCAGGAAAAGGTCGCGCAGGAAGGTGTGTCGCCGGGCGTGATCTTCGGGCTCTCGCTCCTCGTGGTGTTCCTGATCCTGGCCGCGCAGTACGAGAGCTGGTCGCTGCCCTGGAGCGTGCTGCTCGGCGTGCCGATCGGGGTGTTCGGCGCCTTCGCGGCGCTGCTGCTGCTGCGGCTCGAGAACGACACTTTCGCGCAGATCGGGCTCGTCATGCTGATCGGGCTCTCGGCGAAGAACGCGATCCTGATCGTCGAGTTCTGCAAGCTCGAATACGAGCGCGGCAAGAGCCTCGTGGACGCCGCGCTGGCAGGTGCGCGGCTGCGGCTTCGCCCGATCCTGATGACCGCCTTCGCCTTCATCCTCGGCGTCGTGCCGCTCGTGATCGCGACCGGCTCGGGGGCGCAGTCGCGCCGCATCATGGGCACGGCGGTGTTCGGTGGCATGCTCGCCGCCTCGCTGATCGCGATCTTCCTGATCCCGGTGTCGTTCTACGTCGTCGAGCGGCTGTCGCGCGGCGGGCGCGAGCACGCGGCGCCGCCACGCCCGGACGCCGCGCCGGCACCAGTCGCCGGAGACAAGGAGTGAGCCCGGGGCGGGCTGCTTCGGCGGCGCTCGTCATCTCAGCGCTCGGGTGTGCGGTCGGGCCGAATTACCGACGCCCGGAGCTCCCGACGCCGCCGAGCTTTCGCGACGCCGCGGAGGAGCAGGCATCGATCGCGGATCTGCCCTGGTGGGAGGTCTTCCACGACGACGTGCTGCAGGAGTTGATCCGCGACGCGCTCGCGAGCAACCGCGATCTCATGACCGCGGTCGCGAACGTCGAGCAGGCGCGCGACGCCGCCGCGGTGCAGCGCGGCCAGCTCTTTCCGCAGGCGGGCTACGAAGGCAACGCCGCCCGGGGCAAGAACATCATCCTGGGCACGCCCGCGGCGGTTCCGGATCCCGAGAACGTGTTCTTCGGCGCGCTCAACGCCGCCTGGGAGATAGACATCTGGGGCCGCATCCGCCGCGCGACCGAGTCCGCGCGCGCCCAGATGCTCGCGAGCGACGCGGTGCGGCGCGGCGTCGTGCTCTCGCTCGTGACCGGCGTCGCGCAGGCGTACCTCGAGCTGCGCGAGCTCGACCTCGAGCTCGCGATCTCGAACCGCAACGTGCAGTCGTTCCAGGAGACCTACGAGCTCTTCGAGCGGCAGTACCAGGGCGGCGTCACCTCGATCCTCGACCCGCTGAGCGGCGAGGCCGCACTCGCCCAGGTCGCCGCCACGGTGGCGGACACAGAGCTGCGCATCCTGGTGAAGGAGAACGCGCTCTCGGTGCTGCTCGGCCGTCCGGCGGGCGAGATCCCGCGCGGCGCGGCGCTCGTCGACCAGTCGCTGCCGCCCGACCCGCCGGCCGGCGTGCCCTCGCTGCTGCTCGAGCGACGCCCCGACCTGATCGAGGCCGAGCAGCAGCTTATCGCCGCCAACGCACAGATCGGCGTGGCCTTCGCCCAGTTCTTCCCCCAGATCGGGCTCACGGCGCTGCGCGGCGCCCTGAGCCCCGAGCTGTCGGATCTCCTGACCCCTGGCGCCGCCGCGTGGTCGTACGGCGCCCAGCTCGCTGGGCCGCTCTGGACTTGGGGGCAGACCTGGTACGCGTGGGAAGCCGCCAAGGCCGCCGATCAGGCCTCGATCTACGCCTACCAGCAGTCGGTGCTCGTGGCGCTCGCAGACGTCTCGAACGCGCTCACCGCACGCCAGAAGGTCGCGCTCCAGCGCGAGGAGCTCCAGCGGCAGGTGAACGCCCTGACAGAGTCGGTGCGCGTCGCGAAGATCCGCTACCTCGGCGGGCTCGTGACCTACCTCGAGGTGCTGAACGCGCAGCAGCAGCTCTTCCCCGCCGAGCTCGCGCTCGCGCAGGCGCAGCTCGACGAGCGGCTGGCGGTCGTGGCGCTCTACCGAGCGCTCGGCGGGGGCTGGAACCAATACGAGGGGGCGCCCCAGATTCCGCTGCCGATCGTTCCGTGAGAGCGATGTCGAGGTCTGGATGGCCCGTTTTGCGTCCGGAGCGCAGGCAAGTTTTCGCCTCAATGCGAGTCGCCACGCGTTCGCACATCTCCAAGCTTGTGAACCTGTAGGCTTTGCTCAGCAGGATGCGCGTTCTGTCGTCGCCAAGGATCATCGAAAACGCAGACAAAGTTGTGCGAGTGATCATCGAGACGTATCTCGCGCCGAACAAGACGTTTCGCGATATACCGGAGATCTTCGCTAATGACGCGATGGATTCCTTGCGAGAGTTTAGCAACGCGTGCCGCGAAGAATTGCGGAGGCGTGGATCTTCGTAGTAGTGTGTGGTCCGAGGGATGAAGGGCCAACCGGCTGTCCACGTCCGGCTTGGTCCCCCCAACAAGTCTCCCGCTCCCCCATTGAGGGGATACCTTCCGATGCTTGGCGGGGACAGACTGGTAGCTAGGCAGACTGCTCTTGATGACGGCGGTGGCTGCATCGGGGAGACTGAGCGTTTGAACGGGAAAAATCTGATTGTAGGATCTGCGTGAAAGCTTTTCGCCTGCTCGAAGCCGAGCAACGAGCAATGCTTGTGGATGTCGGCCGCGGATGGCGTCGCTGGTGCTCGACTGGGGCCGCTTAGCACCGATGGCGCACGCCGTCCCCGCGAGAACAGAGCCATGAGCAACGAACTTCCTGTTATTTACCTGGCCCGGCACGGCGAGACGGCGTGGAGCCTCACGGGTCAACATACGGGGCTTACCGATCTTCCGCTGACCGAGCGCGGCGAGCAGAACGCCCGCGGGCTCAGAGAACGACTGATCGGACTGAAATTCGGGAAGGTGTTTACGAGCCCTTTGCAGCGCGCGGCACGGACCTGTGAGCTGGCCGGCTTCGGGGCCGTCGCCGAAGTCGATCGCGATCTGATGGAATGGAACTACGGCCAATATGAGGGTCGCCGCACCGCCGAGATCCATGCTGAGCGCCCGGACTGGCATCTGTTCCGCGACGGCTGCCGAGGCGGTGAATCGCCGGTCCAAGTGGGCGCTCGGGCTGACTGCGTGCTGAGCCGGGTGCGAGCCGTCCGAGCGGATGTGCTGCTTTTCTCTAGCGGCCATTTCCTGCGGGTGCTCGCCGCCCGCTGGCTGGGGCTCGAACCGGGGACCGGAAGATACCTCCTGCTGAGCACCGCGAGCCTGAGTGCGTTAGGCTACGAACATAACCTGTGCCAACCGGTGATCCGGCTGTGGAATGACATTCGTCACGTAGGCACCTAACCGGATCCGGTTTGAGATACACCGAGGTTTAACTTCAACTTAAGAAAACGCCCTATGGGCACAAAAAGAGTGATGGCGCCCCGGACGTCAACCGAATCCGACAGTATTGCGAAACTTCGCAGTAAGCACGGGTGCGGTCCTATTGAATTCGCGGGCTAAGAAACAGAGGAGACATGATGAAAGCGACACAATTGCTTCACAATCTGGGCCAGAGTCTCTGGCTCGACAATATCACGCGCGACCTGCTGAACAGCGGCACGCTCAAACGGTACATCGACGAGTTGTCGGTGACGGGGCTTACCTCAAACCCGACGATCTTCGACCATGCCATTAAAAACAGCACTGCTTACGATGCCACGATCCGCGAGAAGCTGAGTAAGGGAAAATCGGGCGAAGCGCTCTTTTTCGAGCTGGCGCTGGAGGACATCACGCGGGCCGCCGACCTATTTCGACCAGTTTACGACCAGGCGGACGGTGTGGACGGGTGGGTCTCGTTGGAAGTGTCGCCCTTGCTGGCCTACGACACAGCCAGCACCCTGACTGCAGCCAAGGATCTGCACGGGCGGGCGGGACGGCCTAACCTGTTCATCAAGATCCCTGGAACCAAGGAAGGCCTGCCTGCGATCGAGGAGGCGATCTTTGCCGGCATCCCGATAAACGTCACCCTCCTGTTCTCCCGCGAGCAGTATGTGTCGGCCGCCGAGGTATTCCTGCGGGGTATTGAGCGGCGTATCGCCGCCGGACTCAAGCCCGGCGTCGGTTCCGTCGCCTCGGTGTTTATCAGTCGCTGGGACTCCGCGGTGATGGGGAAGGTCCCTGACTCGCTGCGCGACCAGCTCGGCATCGCCATCGCTAAGCGTACGTACAAGGCGTACCGCCAGTTGCTTGCCTCCCCCCGCTGGCAACGCGTTTTCAACGCCGGCGCGCGTCCCCAACGGCTCCTATGGGCCAGCACGGGAACCAAGGATCCCAAGGCGTCCGACGTCCTATACATCAAGGCCCTCGCTGCCCCTCTCACGGTGAACACGATGCCGGAGGGTACCTTGAAAGCCCTCGCCGATCACGGCGAATTGGGCACGATCCTGCCGGCAGACGGCGGCGACTGCGAGGAAGTGTTAGCGCAGTTTGCTAAGGCCGGAATCGATGTCGATGCCCTGGCCGCCCAGCTTCAGGATGAAGGGGCAAAGTCGTTCGTTAAGTCCTGGAACGAACTGATGGCGGTGATCACTTCCAAGAGTGCCGCACTCAAGGAGACTGTAGCCAGTTGAAGGCCGGGGTTGATCGTACCGAGAACAACACACCTCAAAATTTCGCGGGAGACGGAAGAGTCTCGGAGGCTTCCCATTTGAACGTGCTGGTTGTTGACATAGGCGGGACGCATGTCAAAGTGCTCGCCACCGGACAAGCCCAACCTCGGGAGTTTCCCTCCGGGCCGAGCCTGACGCCCAAACACATGGTCTCTGGAGTCAAGAAGCTCACAGCGCAATGGAAGTATGACGTCATGTCCATTGGCTACCTGGGTCCGGTTCTCCAGGACCGGCCGGTTGCAGAACCGCATAATCTCGCGGCCGGGTGGATCGGATTTCACTTTGGAGAGGCGTTCGGGTGCCCTCTGAAGCTCATCAATGATGCGGCCATGCAAGCCTTGGGAAGCTATAGGGGCGGAAAGCTGCTTTTCCTGGGCTTGGGAACTGGTCTCGGCTCCGCGATGGTTGTGGATGGCATCGTCGAGCCAATGGAACTGGGCCACGTTCCTTACAGGAAGGCGACGTACGAAGATTACGTAGGCCTTCAGGGATTAGAGGAGCGGGGAAAAAAGAAATGGCGGTGCCATGTCGCGGACGTGGTTGCCCGCTTGATCGCCGCCCTCCAGCCCGACGACGTAGTGCTGGGAGGAGGCAACGTCAAAAAACTGAAAGAGCTGCCTCGAGGATGCCGGGCGGGCGACAACGCCAATGCGTTCCTCGGAGGGTTTCGCCTGTGGGAGCAAGCCGGTGATCGGATCCTCTCAGTGCCGCAAAGGCCCGTTCTTAAGCGAAGACAAGAGACGAAAGGAATACGAATATGGCAACATCGGTAGGAACCGGTACCAAAAGTCAGCGAATCGAACCGCTGACCAAACGCAAGGCCTGGAAGGCTCTCCAAACCCACTATAAGCAGATCCGGGAATTGCCTCTCCGCAATCTCTTCGCGGCTGACCCCAAGCGCGGTGAGCGAATGACGGCCGAGGCTGAGGGCGTCTTCCTGGATTACTCGAAGAATCGCATCACCGACGAAACCGTCAAGCTCCTCGTTCAACTGGCCGAGGAATCGGGCCTGCGAGCCCGGATCGACGCCATGTTCCAGGGAGAGAAGATCAACATCACAGAGAAGCGAGCGGTCCTGCACGTGGCCCTGCGTGCTCCCAAAGGAACATCCATCCTTGTCGAAGGCGAGGACGTAGTGCCCCAGGTCCACGCCGTGCTCGATAAGATGACTGGCTTCGCCGACCGCGTCCGGAGCGGAGAGTGGAAGGGGCACACCGGCAAGTGCATTCGCAACGTCATTAACATCGGCATTGGCGGCTCGGACCTCGGGCCGGTAATGGCCTTTGAGGCGCTCAAGCATTACAGCGAGCGCACCATGACGTTCCGGTTCGTTTCCAACATCGATGGTACCGACTTCGCCGAAGCCGTTCGTGATCTGGACCCGCCGGAGACTCTGTTCATTGTCTCGTCGAAAACCTTCACGACGCTGGAGACAATGACCAACGCCCACACGGCTCGCGCCTGGGCTCTGGAGGGTCTCGGGGGTGACGAAAAGTCGGTGGCCAAGCACTTTGTCGCCGTTTCGACGAACGCGGCGGAAGTGGCCAAGTTCGGCATCGATGCCGCCAATATGTTCGGGTTCTGGGACTGGGTTGGGGGGCGCTACTCCATGGAGTCGGCGATCGGTCTTTCAACGATGCTGGCCATCGGCCCGGATAATTTCCGAGCCCTGTTGCACGGCTTCCACCAGATGGACGAGCACTTCCGCACCACCCCATTCGAGCGCAACCTGCCGGTACTCATGGGCCTCCTGGCCCTCTGGTACAACGACTTCTTCGGTGCCCAGACGGTTGCCGTGCTGCCTTACGAGCAGTACCTCAAGCGATTTCCAGCCTATCTACAGCAGTTGACGATGGAGAGCAACGGCAAACACGTCACGCTCGATGGGACCGAGGTCACCTACGCGACTGGCCCCATCTACTGGGGTGAGCCGGGAACCAACGGCCAACACTCCTTCTACCAGTTGATCCATCAGGGGACCAGGCTTATTCCCTGCGACTTCATCGCGTTTGGCCAGCCGCTCCACCGGCTCGGCCACCATCACGACATGCTCCTGGCGAACGTCTTCGCCCAGACCGAGGCTCTGGCGTTCGGGAAGACGCCTGAGGAAGTCAAGGCCGAGGGCACGCCGGATTGGCTCGTACCCCACCGGGTCTTCGAGGGTAACCGCCCGTCGAACACTATCCTCGCCGATCGGCTCACGCCGGAAATTCTCGGCAAGTTGGTAGCCCTCTACGAGCACTGCGTTTTCACCCAGGGCACAGTCTGGAACATTAACTCGTTCGACCAGTGGGGCGTGGAACTTGGCAAGGTGCTGGCTCAGCGCATTATCCCGGAGCTCGAAAGCCAGGCAGAGCCTGCGCTCGGCCATGATAGTTCAACGAACAATCTGATCCATCGCTACCGGAAACTCAAGGAGACGACAAAAAGGTGCACGAATGACTGCTGACGGTGGCCGGAGTCCCGGGGTTCATCGGCTTCGCTGTGGGCCGGACGGACTTCTGGGAGCCGCTCGTTGGCTGGCGGGAAAAGAAGACAACGCGGGACGCCGAGCCAGCATCAAGCAGTCGCGGAAACAACCTTAACGAGCGCAAAGAGGTGCTTTATGCAACTTGGAATGATTGGTCTTGGAAGGATGGGGGCAAACATGGTGCGGAGGCTCCTCAAAGGAGGCCGCCGGTGCGTAGTCTTCGACATGTCGCCGAAAGCAGTGAACGAGCTGGTCCAGGAGAAGGCGGCAGGGAGCTCCTCACTGCCTGATCTCGTGACCAAGCTGGAGAAGCCTCGGGCGGTATGGTTTATGGTCCCGGCGGCAGTCGTGGAGAAAACCATTGCCGACCTCCTGCCCCATCTTGAGCCGGACGACATCCTCATCGACGGCGGCAATTCCTATTACGTGGATGACATCCGGCGCGCAAAAGACCTCGCAGCGAAGCGCATCCACTACGTGGACGTGGGGACGAGCGGTGGTGTGTGGGGCCTGGAACGCGGTTACTGCATGATGATTGGTGGCGAAAAGGACGTGGTCAAGCACCTCGATCCAATCTTCTCGACGCTGGCGCCGGGCGCGGGTAACGTACCGCGCACGCCGGGACGCGAGAATTTTGACGGCACCGCCGAACAGGGTTATCTGCACTGCGGTCCCAACGGCGCCGGCCATTTTGTCAAGATGGTCCACAACGGTATCGAGTACGGCCTCATGGCCGCCTACGCTGAGGGGCTGGGTATCTTGCGCGACGCCAACGTGGGCAAGGAACAGCACGCGATCGACGCCGAGACGACGCCACTGCGTGACCCCGAGCATTACCAGTATGATCTCGATTTGCGTGACATCGCGGAGGTGTGGCGGCGCGGCAGCGTGATCGCGTCGTGGTTGCTGGACCTAACGGCGGTGGGCTTGGTCAAAGATCCCGCTCTGTCGCAGTTCACCGGGCACGTCTCGGACTCAGGCGAGGGCCGGTGGACGATCAAAGCCGCCATTGATGAGGCCGTACCGGTACCCGTTCTCTCCGCCGCGCTTTACCAGCGCTTCACCTCGCGCGGTGAGGCGGATTATCAGGACAGGCTGCTCTCAGCGATGCGCTACGGCTTCGGCGGACACTTGGAGAAAGTACCCGGTAAATAACCGCCTGAGAAAAGGGAGATTTGCGATGAGCGATTCGCATTCCGACGCCCTGGTCTTCTTCGGTGCCACGGGCGATCTGGCCTACAAGAAAATCTTCCCGGCGCTGCAGGCGATGCTTAAACGTGGCCACCTCGACGTGCCGGTCATCGGTGTGGCCAAAGCCGGTTGGAACCTCGAACAGCTTCGGGCGCGGGCACACGACAGCCTCGACAAACACGGCGGAGTCGATGCTACGGCTTTCGACAAGCTGAGCGGCTTACTGCGTTATGTGGACGGCGACTACACAGACCCTGCCACCTTTCAGGCGATCCGCAAAGAGCTCAAGGGGGCACGACGGCCGGCGCATTACCTGGCCATCCCGCCCCTCCTGTTTGGAACGGTGGTGGAACAATTAGCGAAATCGGGCTCCGCCCAGGGCGCTCGCGTCATTGTCGAGAAGCCCTTCGGCAATGACCTTGCCTCAGCGCAGGAGCTCAACCGGATCCTGCATGCAGCCTTCCCCGAGTCCGGAATCTTTCGCATTGACCACTATCTTGGCAAGCGGCCGGTGAACAACGTGGTAGTTTTCCGGTTCGCCAACGCATTCATGGAACCGTTCTGGAATCGAAACTACATCGAAAGCGTGCAGATCACCATGGCGGAAGAATTCGGGGTGCAAGGACGCGGCGCTTTCTACGATCAAACTGGCACCATTCGCGACGTGATCCAAAACCATCTCTTCCAAGTCCTGTGCAACCTTGCGATGGAGCCTCCGGTCCGCACGGACAGTGAAACCATTCGTGATGAAAAGGTCAAGGTACTGAAAGCGATTCCACCGCTCGAGGCGAGCAATCTCGTCCGAGGGCAGTTCCGCGGCTACCGCCAGGAAAAGGGAGTAGCTCCCGATTCGAAGGTGGAAACCTTTGCCGCGCTGCGATTGGAGGTCGATTCCTGGCGTTGGAAGGGCGTGCCATTCTACATCCGAGCAGGGAAGAATTTGCCGGTGACCTGCACGGAGGTCCTTGGCCGGTTTCGAAAGCCTCCAACGGTCATCAGGGAGAGTACTCTGTCTCAGAACCATCTGCGGTTCCGGATCAGTCCCGAGATGACGATAGCCGTAGGCACGATCGTTATGGCTCCGGGCGAGGCGATGAAGGGCGAGACGGTGGAGATGGTGGCCAGCCGTCATCCCCGTCCGGACGAGATGGAAGCGTACGAGCGCGTGCTGGGCGATGCGATGGCCGGAGACGCCACCCTGTTTGCCCGCGAGGATTACGTGGAAGAGGCGTGGCGAATCGTCGATCCGGCGCTGAAGGCCAGCACTCCGATCTACGAATACGAGAAAGGTGCCTGGGGTCCGAGTGAGGTCGACCAGAGAGTTTCGCCTGCCGGAGGCTGGCATAACCCGACCGCCACAGACCAGGAAGATTTCCGCGTTGTTGCCTAAGCCGGCTGACAAGGCGGTCTTGCCTAGGGCGGTTGTGAGTGGTCTTCGCATCCGCTGTGTGGGTTGTCAGATTGATCCCATCTGGAGAAAGTCCCATGCAGCTCGAAGTGTTTGATGATGCCGATTCCGTCGCGCGAGCGGCTGCGGCGACAATCGCCGCGAATGCTCGTGCGGCGATCGCTGCCCGTGGCCGCTTTGCCTTGGCTGTCAGTGGCGGCCACACTCCGTGGCTCATGCTGCGGACGCTGGCGGGGGAAGATATCCCTTGGGCGGGTGTGCATATATGCCAGGTCGACGAGCGTGTGGCTCCAGAGGGACACCTGGACCGAAACCTCACCCACTTGCGTGAAAGCTTGGTTCAGCATACCCCCCTGCACCCGGAGCAGATTCATGCCATGCCCGTGGAATCGCCTAACCTGGAGGCCGCAGCCACGCAGTATTCCCTGGCTCTGCGGGAGCTCGCAGGATCGCCGCCGGTGCTCGACCTCGTCCACCTCGGTCTCGGTATCGACGGCCACACTGCCTCACTGGTGCCTGGCGATGCGGTACTCGATGTTACCGACGCGGACGTGGCGCCGACCGGAGTCTATCAAGGCAGGCGCCGGATGACGTTGACGTATCCGATGCTCAATCGCGCCCGTCGGGTACTTTGGGTTGTGACCGGGAGTGAGAAGGTGGAAATGCTCCGTCGCCTGCGCGGCGGCGACGTGTCGATTCCCGCCGGGCGGGTCCGCCGCGAACACGCCCTGTTGCTGGCCGACCACGCGGCAACAGGACAGCTGACCGCTGGATACAAGCGAGGAGGATAACATGCGCGTGGGATTGGTCGAGGACGACCACATGAACATTATTTGTATCGGCGGCCGACCATCGGTCCTCTCGTGGCCTGGGACCTCGTCGAGACGTTTCTGGCCGCCGAGTTCAGCCCCGCCCAGCGCCACCTGGGAAAAGTGGCTTCCCTGGAGCCGGAAGAAATCAGCGACCGGCGTGGGGCCGGAACCACACCGCGCAAGACGTAGATCTGTACAGGCCGCGCTCGGTGGCGCTCCGGATCGTGAAGGGCCCAGGCCACGACGCACCGGCAGCAGTTGCGGTCGTGAATCAGAAAATCAGCGTATTAGCGAGGAAAAAACCATGAGTACGACGCAATTTACTCAACCAATGACAGGCGTGGAAGTCGATCAGTTGTGTATCAATACCATTCGCACGCTTTCGATTGACGCGGTCCAGCAAGCCAAGTCTGGGCACCCCGGTACGCCGATGGCGCTCGCCCCCCTGGTCTACACGATCTGGAACCGCGTCATGCGCTTCGACCCGCAGGACCCGATCTGGCCCAACCGCGATCGGTTCGTGCTCTCGAACGGTCACGCCTCGATGCTGCTCTGGTCGGTGCTCCACCTTACCAAGACACAGGCGGTGAATGCCGACTACGAGAGACTGGGACAGCCCTCGGTGACGCTCGACGACATCCGCCGCTTTCGCCAGCTCGACTGCAAAGCCCCGGGTCACCCCGAGTACCACTGGGTCTCCGGTGTCGAGACTACGACCGGTCCGCTCGGACAAGGCGTTGCCACGAGCGTGGGGATGGCCATCGCTCAGAAGTGGCTCGCCACCCGTTACAACCGGCCTGGATTCGAGATCTTCAATTACAACATCTATGCTGTTTGCGGAGATGGCTGCATGATGGAGGGCATTGCGTCGGAAGCGGCGTCACTGGCCGCCCACTTGGGCCTCGACAATCTCTGCTGGGTCTACGACAACAACCACATCACCATCGAGGGTAACACGCGCATCACCTTCACGGAGGACGTTGCAACCCGGTTTCTGGGTTACGGATGGAACGTTCTGCGGGTCGGCGATGCCAACGATACCGACCGCATCGAGCACGCCATCGAGGTCTTCCGCAAGACGAAGAGCCGGCCCACCTTCATAATTCTAGACAGCCATATCGGCTACGGTTCACCGCACAAGCAGGACAGCGCCGAAGCCCATGGCGAGCCGCTCGGCGACGAGGAGATCCGTCTTACCAAGCGCAGCTACGGATGGCCCGAGAACGCGAAGTTCCTCGTGCCTGGTGGCGTCTATGAGCACTTTGCCGCGGGGATCGGCGTACGCGGCGCAAAGGCCCACCAGGAATGGACAAAGCTCTTCGATGCCTACAGGGGTACCAACCCCGAACTCGCGGCCCAGATAGATCAGATGCAGCGACGCGAGCTCCCGGCCGGGTGGGATCGCAACTTACCCGTCTTCCCTGCCGACTCGAAGGGCATGGCGGGGCGAGAAGCCTCGGGCAAGGTGCTGAACGTGCTCGCGCAGAATATTCCCTGGTTCCTGGGAGGATCGGCCGATCTGGGGCCATCGAATAAGACCCTGCTCACCTTTGAGGGTGCAGGAGATTTCCAGGCTAATAGCCCGGGCGGGAAGAACCTTCACTACGGCATCCGGGAGCACGCTATGGGAGCGATTGTCAACGGGCTCTCCCTCTCCAAGCTCCGGGCGTTCGGCGCGACCTTCTTTATCTTCAGCGATTACCTGCGCCCCGCTATTCGGCTATCGGCGCTCATGGAACTACCTACCATTTTCGTTTTCACTCATGACGCCATGGGCGACGGAGAGGACGGCCCGACTCACCAGCCGGTCGAACAGCTGGCATCGTTGCGCGCCATTCCCGGGCTGGTCACGCTGCGGCCCGCTGACGCCAACGAAGTCGTCGAGGCCTATCGCTGTATCATGCAACTGCGCCACAAGCCTGCCGTGCTGGCGCTGTCGCGCCAGCCCCTGCCGACCCTGGACCGAAGCAGGTACACATCGGCATCGGGTGTGGCGCACGGTGCTTACGTGCTGGCGGACGCCCCCAACGGCAACCCCGAAGTGATCCTGATCGCCTCGGGGAGTGAAGTCAGTCTCGCCGTGAATGCGCACGAAACACTGCTCGCCGAAGGCATCCGCTCGCGAGTGGTGTCGATGCCGTCCTGGGACATCTTCGACCACCAGACCCGGGAGTATCGGGACAGCGTGCTGCCACCCAATGTGAAGGCGCGCGTCGCGGTCGAGCAGGCCTCCACTTTCGGATGGGAGCGATACGTCGGCACTTCCGGCCATGTGATCGGGATGAAGACTTTCGGAGCTTCGGCGCCGCTTAAGGAGCTCCAGAGGAAATTCGGCTTTGAGCCCGACCGGGTGGTGGCGGCAGCGAAAGAGCTGTTGGGCAGAGCCTAAGGCCGATTCGGACTTCACCCCGATTTTCGCGACTATGCCGTGGAGATCCCGACGCCCGGAACCGTGCAGGCAGAAGCAACGCGCGTCATGGGGCACCTCCTGCCAGAAAATCCCTGGGACTAGCGCGTTTGACAACTCACTGGGCCATCAGTACCCTTCCTTTTGGCGAAAAGGGGCGTTTACTCTCCCTAGGCTGGCCCTAAGCCCAACCAAATGCCAGACGAGCTTTTTTGCCAAATGCAAAGACGTCACGGTGAAGGAATCTATACCCATACCCCACCCCATGACGCGCCGGAACCTCGATCTCGACGCGACCCGCGCGCGGCCGGTGCGCGCCGACTCGATCCGCTGCTCGACGGCCGCGGGCTCCGGCCATCCGACGTCGTCGATCGACGTCGCCACCAGGATCGGGCAAACCCGCCGAGCTACTCGAGGTGGCGGGAATCTCGGCGAAGCACGTCGCCGACGCGGTGAAGGAGCTCGCCGGCTGCGGGCGCGGTCGATGAGTGCGATCGCCCTCGCGCCATGATCGGGTGATTCATGCCAGTCGAGATCACCGTCGGTCCGCCGCTCTTGAGCATCAACCAGGGCGCCACCTTCATGGTGACGGACCTGGGTGGAGAGATCCAGGCCGACACCGAGCAGGGCGTCTTCGCCGACGACACGCGTTTCGTCTCGTACTACGCGATCTCCGCGAACGGCGTGCCGTGGCAGCGCCTAAACTCTGCCGCCACGGCGTACTTCGCAGCGCGCGTCTACCTCACCAACGCCGTTGTCGCGACCGAGGACGGCGACGTCCCCGCGGGCACGCTGTCGCTCATCATCAGCCGCACCGTCGGTGATGGCATCCACGAGGACCTGGATATCGTGAACCACGGGCTCGTGCCCGTCCGCTTCAACCTCGAGGTCGCCCTGCGCTCGGACTTCGCGGACCTGTTCGAGGTGAAGCTCGGACGCCTCGTCCGCCGGGGCCGCATCGTGACACGGTGGCACGAGCGGCGGTCGGAGCTCGAGACCTCGTACGCCAATCGAGACTTCCACCGGAGCCTGGTCTACCGGCTCCTGAACAATACCTCTCCTCCCGGCTATGCGAATGGCCGGGTCACGTTCGAGGTCGAGCTCGACCCCGGGGCCACGTGGCACACCTGCTGCCACTACCTATTCGTCCGGGATGAAGCGGTGCGCGCGCCCCGACCCGCTTGCTACCACGACCGCGCCGCGACCCACCAGGACCGACTCCATCGCCAGTGGCTCGACGCGGCGACGAAGGTGACGACCGCCAACGAGGACGTCTACCGCCTCTACCGGCAGTCGGTCGAGGACATGGGCGCGCTGCGTCTGTACGACCAGGATCTCGCCCCGGATGTCTGGCTTCCAGCGGCCGGCGTACCGTGGTTCGTGGCGATCTTCGGCCGCGATTCGCTCATCGCGAGCCTGCAGAACATGATCGTCAATGCGGGCTTCGCGCGCGGCGCGCTGAAGAAGCTGGCCGAGCTCCAGGCGACCGAGACGGACGACCGTCGCGACGCCGAGCCCGGGAAGATCCCACACGAGGTGCGCACCGGAGAGCTCGCCCACTTCCACCTGATCCCGCACACGCCCTATTACGGCACCGCCGACGCCACGCCCCTCTATGTGATCGCCTTGCACGAAACCTGGAAGTGGCTCGGCGACCTCGAGCTGCTGCGCGAGCACCGGGCGACAGCGCTCCGCTGCCTCGAATGGATCGACCGCTACGGCGATCTCGATGGGGACGGCTTCCAGGAGTATCGGACGCGTTCCCCGCAGGGCTACGAGAACATGGGCTGGAAGGACTCGGGCGACGCGGTGGTCTACCCCGACGGCCGTCAGGTCCACGCGCCGAAGGCCCTCTGCGAGCTCCAGGGCTACGTCTTCGACGCGTGGATGCGCATGGCGGAGATCTTCGAGGCACTCGACGAACGGGAGCGCGCGGCCGGCCTGCGGGCCAAGGCGAAGGCGCTCCGGGCGGCCTTCGAGGAGAAGTTCTGGTGCGAGGACCTCGGCTTCTACGCGTTCGCCCTTGATCCCGACAAGCAGCCTGTCCGGGCGATCGCCTCCAACGCCGGCCACTGCCTCGCGAGCGGCATCGCGAGCCCGGACCACGCCGCGCGGGTCGTCAGGCGCTTCTTCGAGCCCGACATGTGGAGCGGATGGGGCATCCGGACGCTGTCGGCACAGAATCCCGCGTACAACCCCTTCTCCTACCAGCGGGGATCGGTCTGGCCGCACGACAACGGCATCATCGCGCTCGGCTTCAAGCGCTATGGCTTCGCCGCCGAGGCGGCCCGGGTGGCGCGGGACATCTCGGAGGCGGCGAGCTACTTCGTGAGCTACCGGTTGCCGGAGCTCTACGCGGGTATCGAGCGCCGCCCCGACACGTTCCCCGTCCTCTATCCGCAGGCCAACGTGCCACAGGCCTGGGCTGCCGGGAGCGTCTTCCACCTACTGCAAGCGATGCTCGGTATCCGGGCGGACGCGCCGAAAGGCCGGCTCTACGTCGATCCCGAGCTTCCGCTTTGGCTCCCAGAGATCACGCTCCACGGGTTGGCGGTGGGCCGGGCGCGAGTGGACCTGCGCTTCTGGCGTGACGGCGATCGGAGCCGGTGGACGGCGGAGATACGGGAAGGCACGATTTCCGTGCAGGAGGAGGCGTGGCGTTCATGGGACCTCGACTAGTAGGCCATCCGACCAGCGGCTCGAGGAGGCGCCCATGCAAGTCGGCATGATCCCGACGCCACTCGCGCAGGGTTTCTTCCTCCAAACTGACGCGCTCATCCGGCGGTTCCGGAGGCTCACGGCACGATGAAAGCAACGCGGCCGGCCCTGCTGCTCGCGGGGGACGTCGGCGCGACGAAGACGAACCTGGCGCTCTTCACGGCCGCAGGCGAAGTGCTCATGCAGGTCGCCGAGGCGCATTTCGTCAACGACGGCTATGCGAGCCTGGAGGATGTCGTCCGGGACTTTCTCTCCGCACGCGAGGCGTACGTCCCGACGGCGGCCTGCTTCGGCGTGGCCGGGCCGGTCGCCGACGGCCGCACGCGGATGCCGAACCTCGGCTGGCGGATCGACGCGCTCGGCCTCGGGCGGCTGCTCGCGCTCGATCGAGTGGTGCTCTTGAACGACCTCGAGGCGACGGCGTACGGCATCGCGACGCTCCCTCCCGACCAGCTCCTGGTCCTCAACACGGGCGTCTCGGCCCCTAGCAGCAACGCCGCGCTCATCGCCGCCGGCACCGGTCTCGGCGAGGCGGTGCTCTACTGGGACGGGACACGCCACCGCATCTGCGGATCGGAGGGCGGCCACGCCGACTTCGCGCCCCGCAACGCGGAGGAGACGCAGATCCTCGCGCGCCTGATGGAGCGCTTTGGTCACGTGAGCTGGGAGCGCCTCGTCTCCGGCCCCGGGCTCCGCAACATCTACGGCGCGCTCGAGATGCCCGAGGCGCCCGACGTCGCCGCTCGCATCGAGGCGGCCGAGGACGCGAGCGCGACGATCACGGAGCTGGGGCTCACACGCATGTCGGCGCGCTGCACACGTGCGCTCGATGTCTTCGTCTCGGCGTACGGCGCCGAGGCGGGCAACCTCGCTCTCAAGGCCCTCGCCACGGGCGGCGTGTACGTCGGAGGAGGCATCGCGCCGAAGATCCTTCCGAAGCTCGAGGATGGCACCTTCCTGCGCGCGTTCACGGCCAAGGGGCGGTTTGCCGAGTGGCTCGCGCGCATTCCCGTGAAGGTCATCCTCGATCCGAAGACGGCGCTCCGAGGCGCCGCCGCTTACCTCGCCGGCGTGGAAGTTCGCTCATGACCGGGGATCTCGATCTTTGACATGGATCCGCGCTACCAACCCATCGAAAATTACGGCGTCATCGGCAACCTGCGTACGGCGGCGCTTGTCGGCATGGACGGCTCCATCGACTGGCTTTGCTTACCTCACTTCGATTCCCCCAGCGTCTTCGCCGCCATCCTGGACGACGCCAAGGGTGGGCGCTTCCGGATCGCCCCAATCTCCGACCTACTCCGCCACAAGCAGTTCTATTGGCCGGACACCAACATCCTCATCACCCGCTTCCTCCACGCCGAGGGCGTGGGCGAGGTGGAGGACTACATGCCCGTGGGCGGCACGGGCACCGTGCCGGATGAATTGATCCGAAGAGTCCGTGTGGTTCGGGGTAGGATGGAGTTTCGACTCGAGTGCCGTCCTGCCTTCGACTATGCCCGCGGCGCCCACCAAATCCACATAGCCGGTGGGGGCGCCCGCTTTGACGGGCCGCGGCTGAGCCTCGGCCTGGCCGCCCCGGTTCCGCTACACGTCGACGGCAACGGGGTGAGCGCCGACTTCACGCTCGGCGAAGGAGACAGAGTTACCTTCGTGCTGCGCCTCATCGGCCCCGAGGACCGCCCCGGGAACTGCCCAGACACGGGCGACGCGGAGCAGCTTTTCCGCGACACCGTTGCCTACTGGCGGCGCTGGCTCTCGCATTGCACTTACCACGGCCGCTGGCGGTCCATGGTTGAACGCTCCGCCCTCACGCTCAAGCTGCTCTCCTTCGAGCCGACGGGGGCCATCGTCGCGGCCCCGACTTGCAGCCTGCCCGAGGTGATCGGCGGGGAACGCAACTGGGACTACCGTTACACCTGGATCCGCGACGCCGCGTTCACCCTGTACGGCCTTTTGCGCATTGGCTTCACCGAGGAGGCGGCCCGCTTCAGGGACTGGCTGAAGGACCGTTGGCAAGACGCCGACGGTAATGGGAGCGGTCCCTTGCAGCTCATGTACGGCATCGACGGCAGAGCCGAGCTCACGGAGGAGACGCTCGACCACCTGGAGGGCTACCGTGGCTCCCGTCCGGTGCGGATCGGCAATGGGGCGCACAGGCAGCTGCAACTCGACATTTACGGCGAGCTGATGGATGCGGCCTACCTCCACAACAAATATGTCGAACCCATCAGCTACGACGGTTGGACTCGCCTGCGGCGGCTGGTGGACTGGCTGTGCGACAATTGGAAACGGGAGGACGAGGGTATCTGGGAAGTGCGCAGCGGCCGGCAGCACTTTGTGTATTCAAAGCTCATGTCTTGGGTAGCCTTGGACCGCAGCCTACGGCTAGCCGACAAGCGCTCGTTCCCGGCGGACCGGGCGCGCTGGCTCAAGGTCCGCGATGAGATCTACGAGGAAGTCATGGCCAAAGGATGGAACCCGCGCCGTCAAGCGTTTGTTCAGGCCTACGGCTCTGACGCCCTCGATTCATCCAGCCTCCTGATGCCGCTGCTGTTCTTCATGGCCCCGAATGACCCGCGCATGCTCCGGACCATTGACGCGATCCGTCGGCCCTTGGCCCTGGGGGGTCTGGCCGCGGATGGTCTGGTCTACCGTTACGACCCCGCCGCCGCTCCGGATGGACTGTCGGGCCGCGACGGCACCTTCAACATGTGCTCCTTCTGGCTGGTGGAAGCGCTGACCCGCGCCGGCCGCACCGATCCGGCACGGCTCGAGGACGCACGGCTGCTCTTCGAGCAAATGCTGGGTTATGCCAACCACCTCGGTCTGTACGCCGAGCAGACGGGCGACAGCGGCGAGGCCCTCGGTAACTTCCCGCAGGCGTTCACCCACCTGGCATTGATTAGCGCTGCCTTCAACCTCGACCGGACGCTTGGGCATTGGTGACGGCGACGAAGTGTTGGTGGATGCCTATCGCGGCGAAATTGTCCTCGCGCCGGATGGGGAAACGCGCGCCGAATTTCACGAACGGCTGACGCAATACCAAGCGACGCTGGCCCGGTGCAAAGGCGCTTGCCGCCAACCGGCGCGTACGCTCGATGGCGAGCTAGTGAAGGTCGAAGCGAATCTCGGTGCATACGACGATGTTGAGCTAGCGCTGGACAACGGTGCCGATGGCGTGGGCCTGTTCCGCCTCGAACAACTCTACCTCGCTCGTGAGCTCCCGCCAACGGAAGCAGAACTGCTCGACGAACTGCGTGCCATTACGTCTCCGCTGCGGGACACGCCGCTCACCATCCGGCTCCTCGACATCGGCGGCGACAAGCCCGTTCCGTTTCTGCACCTTCCGGCAGAGGCCAATCCGCTCCTTGGTAAACGCGGCGTGCGCCTGCTGCTGGAGTATCCCCACCTTGCGAAGACTCAGCTCGCCGCCTTGTTGCGCCTGTCACACGAACGGCAAATCCGCGTGCTCGTGCCGATGGTCACACTGGAAGAAGACATTCAGGCGATGCGAGAGTTGTTCGAGGTAATGTGCACCGAGCTCGGCATGTGGCAGCATCCTGCGTTTGGCGCCATGATTGAGACACCGGCCGCAGCCCTGAGCGTGCCTGCGATTGCCAAGCATGTCGATTTCCTCTGCGTCGGCACCAACGATCTCACACAATACACGCTCGCTGCCGGTCGGGACAACCCGACCGTGAACCGTTACTTTCTGGACAATCACTCCTCGCTTCTTCGGCTGCTTGACATCATTGTCGCGGACGCCGGAGAGACGCCGCTGACGCTTTGCGGGGAGCTGGCGGGGCGAGAGGAAATGATGCCGCAGTTGCTGGCGATGGAATTCCGTTCGTTCAGTGTTGCTCCACCTTTAATTCCAGGCGTGAAGGAGCTGATCCGAGGCCTGCGCATCGCTCCTGCAGGGGGGTGAACCGTGCTCAATAGAACGCTCGGACGCACTTCTCGTTTTCTTCGGTCATTCTCTTCTCCTCCGTCTCTCTTATCTTCATGCCGGTCTCTCGGGAACCGTGATCAACGGGTTTCTCAGAACGTACTACTTAGCTTTTTTTGGCGATCCAACAATGCGCATTTCTCAGTCAGTCATCACTTCAAACTCTCCCTGAGTCAATATTCAGCAAAGGCGTCGTCCGGATAGCAGTACAACCAACGTTCCCCTGACTCCGCCGATGCGATCACGGGATGTTTGCTTGCCCGCGCGTGCTCGGTCGCGTGGCGGTTCGGCGAGTCATCGCAACAGCGCGTCGCACCGCACTCCTGACATGTCCGCAGATGAACCCAACGAGCGCCTATTTTCACGCACTCATCGCACTGACGGCGCTTTGCGTGTTTGACGGTCGTAATGGCGCCAATATGCGAGCAAGTTACGTCAGGCATCGTTATCCTCCTACTCGGACAGCACCTGATGAACGAAGGAGATCGCGATCGAGCCCTCGCCCACTGCCGACGCGACACGCTTGATATTGCCACCCCGTACATCACCGACCGCGAACACTCCGGGCAGACTCGCCTCGAGAAGATGGGGAGGCCTGGCGAGCGGCCAGCGCGCGGCAGCCAAATCGTCCGGTGACAGATCCGGTCCCGTCTTGACGAAGCCTTTGGCATCGAGCGCCACGCACCCGTCGAGCCACTGGGTGCTGGGAACGGCACCTGTCATGACGAAAACGTGCTTGATGTCGTGGGTTTCGGTGCTCCCGGCCTGATCGTCCCGCCAGCGCACGCGCTCGAGATGATTACTCCCTTCGAGGGCCACGATTTCGGTCTTCGTTCTGAGGACGATGGCCGGATTCTGTTCTATGCGACGAATCAGATAGCGCGACATGCTGTCGGCCAACCCCTTGGATCGCACGAGCATGTGTACTCGTTTCGTGGTCTGGGCTAGAAACACCGCAGCTTGGCCGGCCGAGTTACCTCCTCCCATAACAACGACCTCTTCACCACGGCACAACTGCGCTTCCATGAATGTCGCGCCGTAGTACACCCCAACGCCTTTGAACTCCGATAGGTTTTCGATTGTCGGTACTCGGTACTCGGCGCCGGTAGCGATAATGATCGTGCGCGCTGGCACGCGCGTATCGCCGTCCATCTCAATGGCGTATGGCTTGCGATCGCACACGAGGCGTTTGGCGCCTTTGGCGATGATCACCTGCGCCCCAAACTTCTGCACCTGAGTGTAGGCGCGCCCCGCGAGCGCTTGGCCCGAGATGCCGGTCGGAAAGCCAAGATAGTTCTCGATCTTCGAGCTGGAACCGGCCTGCCCCCCTGGCGAGGTTGTCTCCAGCACCAGAACATCGAGGCCTTCCGAAGCGGCATATACGGCCGCCGCGAGTCCCGCGGGTCCCGCGCCGACGATGACCACGTCGCGTATCTGGGTCTGGTCGATGGCGTCATTCAAACCAAGGCAGTTGGCGATCTGCTGGTTGGTAGGGTTCCGCAGTACCACCTCGCCACGACAAATCAGCACGGGCACATCCGCGGCACTGACGTGAAACCGGTCCAGCAACGCCTGAACATCGGGGTCACGGTCGAGATCGATGTAGGAATACGGATGGCCGTTGCGCGTCAGGAACTCTTTGACGCGGAGCGTTCCAGAGCAATGATTCGACCCGAGGACCGCGACATCGCCGAGCCCATGCGCGATCAACTCCACCCGGCGCAGAATGAAGGCCCGCATGATAAGCTCGCTGAGCTCGCTGTCGGTCTGCACGAGCGCCAACAAGTGTTCGTGATCCAGCTCGATCACTTCGCCCGACTCACTGGCGCGCGCGCGGACAAGCGCGGGGCGACCCGAAAGCATGTTGACCTCGCCGGTGAACTGACCCGGTCCATGGACCGCGACGAGCGTCTCAGCGTTACCGGATGGCCGGACAATTTCGATCCGACCTGCCGTGACGACGAAGAACGGCACGACCTGCTCTCCCGCCTCGACGAGCACCTCGCCAGGTCGGATCGGACGCACCTGGCCATGCACAGCGATCCGTTTAACCTGAGCAGGCGTCAGCGTTGGGAACACACGCTCACCACCGGAGGAAAGCGTCAGCGGACTCGGAAGAGCTGTATCAGTCATGGGCGATGCACCGTTCTCAACTCGATCCTGTCTCTCAATTTAGTATGCGGTGGTGAGAACAGCACGAAATCGCGCCTTGCCGCTCATCATGTGTTCGTAGGCTTCCGCTGCACGCTCCAGCGGAAATATTTCGGCCATAGGCCGCACACCGGTGAGCTTGCTGAAGGCAAGCGTATCCTGCGAATCGATGGAGCTGCCGGAAGGCCAGCCCGTGATCGACCGCCGTCCCAAAATTAGCGGGATCGCCGGGACTTCTAGCGGCTCGGCAACAGCACCGAGAATTATTAGCTTCCCATTGACACCGAGGCCGCCCAAAACCGCGCTCATGGCTTTAGCATCCGTAACGGTCGCCAAAATTACTTTGGCGCCACCGAACTTCAACAGTTCCGCGGCGGGATCCTGCGCGTGACTATCAATGTAATGAGCCGCACCGAGCTTTCTGGCCAGCGGTTCCTTGTCCATCCCTCGCGCGATGGCAACCGTCTCAAAACCCATCTTCGCGGCGAACTGAATTCCCAAATGGCCGAGACCTCCGATGCCGAGCACGGCGACAAGATCGCCGGGCTGCGCGCCGCTATTGCGAAGAGAATTGAAAGTGGTGATTCCAGCGCACATCAGCGGTCCCGCGTCTACTGCTGAAAGTCCTTCCGGGATCTGCGCCAATGCGCCAGCGGGCGCGATCATATATTCGGCGTAGCCGCCATCGTACGCGATACCGGGAACTTGGGGCGCGATTTGGCAGGTAACGAAGTCGCCGCGCCGGCAAGAATCACAGTGCCCGCAGTGGCCGCCGTGCCAGCCGACGCCGACCCGTTGGCCTAGTGTCCATCCAACGACGCCTGTCCCCAATGCATCGATGATTCCCGCGATCTCATGTCCGGGGACGCGCGGGTACTGAATCCCCGGCCACGCTCTCTCCTTGGTCATGGCATCGCTGTGGCAGATTCCACAGGCCTCAACCTTGATGCGCACAGAACCCGCGTCGGGCTCCGGGATCTCGCGTTCAACAATCTCAAAGGGTCCGTTGGCTCGAGTAACTTGTACAACACGCATCTTTGACATATTTTCTCCAATCGAAGTTTTTCTTTATCTCACCCAGGTCAAAGCGATCTGGAGAGTCGCTTGCAAGTTCCTGTGCCTTTCGCCTCCTTGCTATCGGTCAAGAGGGCTTTTGGGGAAACCCGTGCAACCTGTTGCTCCATCTTCCTTCCCTGCTTCATATAGCCTCTGTCATCCGGATCGGCAGCTTCCGCACCCGCTTGCCGGTCGCCGCGAAGATCGCGTTGGTTACCGCCGGTGCGATCGCTACCGTACCGGGCTCGCCGATGCCCCCGGGTGCTTCGGCGCTCTTCACCAGATACACCTCCACCACCGGCGCCTCGTTGATAGTCAGCGTGCGGTAGTCGTGGAAGTTATTTTGCTCGACACGGCCGTCCTTGATCGTGATCTCGCCGTAGAGGGCACCCGTGATCCCGAAGATGATTCCGCCCTCCATCTGCGCCTTCACCGTGTCCGGGTTCACGGTTATACCACAGTCAACCGCACAGACCACCCGCTGGACCCGCACCTCGCCCTCCTTGGAGACCGCTACCTCCGCGACCTGTGCTAGATAGCTGCCAAAGACATGCTGCACGGATACGCCACGACCCTGCCCCGCCGGCAGCGGCTGACCCCAGGAGGCCTTCTCCGTTGCCAGATCGAGCACCGCCCGGGCGCGCGGCGATTTGCTGAGCAGGGCGCGGCGGTATTCGACCGGATCCTTCTTTGCAGCCGCCGCGAGCTCGTCGATGAAGCTCTCCACCATGAAGATGTTGTGCGTGGGTCCGACACCGCGCCACCAACCCGTGACAATACCTGGCGGTTCCTGACGGACATAATCCACCAGAACGTTCGGAAGCGCATAGGGCAACTCCGCTGCACCTTCCACGGCATCCGGATCGAGCCCGTCCTTGAACGCCGGCGGGAACCAACGCGCAAGAATCGAGGACCCAGTGATGCGGTGGCTCCAGGCGATCGGCATGCCGTGCTCGTCCAGGCCGGCGGCGAGCCGGTCGTAGTAGTAGGGCCGGTAGATGTCGTGCTGGATGTCTTCTTCGCGGGTCCAGATCACCTTGACCGGACCATCGATCTGCTTGGCGATCTGCACCGCCTGGGTGACGAAATCCACCTCGAGCCGCCGGCCGAAACCGCCGCCGAGCAGGTGGTTATGCACCCGGACCTTCTCGGGCGGAAGGCCGGTCACCCGCGCGGCGGCGGCCTGGGCGCGGGTCGCGACCTGGGTGCCCACCCACACGTCGCAGCCGTCCTTGCGCACGTGGACGGTGCAGCTCATCGGCTCCATCGTGGCGTGCGCGAGGAACGGCACCTGGTAGACCGCCTCGACCTTCTGGGCGGCGCCGGCCATGGCCTTGGCGACATCGCCCTCCTTGCGCGCGACCACCCCCGGCTTCAGCGAGGCTGCTTCGAGTTGCTGCACGATATCGGCGGTGCTGAGCTTGGCGTTCGGGCCCTCATCCCATTGAATGTCGAGCGCGGCAAGGCCTTGCTTGGCCGCCCACATATGATCGGCGACCACGGCGACGGCGTCGTCGAGGCGCACCACTTGGTGCACGCCTTTGACCGCCTTCGCCTTGGCTTCATCGACGCTGGCGAGCTTGCCGCCGAACACCGGACAGGCGGCAACGGTGGCGATTTTCATGCCGGGGACCTTCACGTCGATGCTGAACTCGGCCTTGCCGTTGACCTTGTCCTGGCTGTCGAGGCGCTTGGCGGGGGTGCCGATGAGCTTGAAGTCCTTCGGGTCCTTGAGCGCGACCCGGTCCGGCACCGGCAAGGTTGCAGCCTTATCGACCAGGGCTCCGTAGTTGAGCTTGCGGCCGGTCGGCAGGTGGATCACCTCGCCCTTTTCGGCGTGGCAGGAATTCGAATCGACCTCCCAGGTCGCGGACGCGGCGGACACCAGCATGGTGCGAGCGGCGGCGCCGGCGCGGCGGAGCGGCTCCCAGGCGCCACGCACCGACGTCGAGCCGCCGGTCATCTGAAACCCAACCAACGGATTGGCATAGAGCTTATCGTCGGGCGGCGCATGTTCGAGCTGGACTTGGGCCAAATCCACTTCGAGCTCTTCGGCGAGGAGCATCGGCAGGGAGGTGTAGGTGCCCTGCCCCATCTCGACCTGGTGCACGACGAGTGTTACGCGCCCTTGACGGTCGATGCGGATAAAAGCGTTGGGCGCGAAGGTGTTTGCCGCGGCGGTCTCGGCAGCCTCGGCATTACGCATCAGCGCGGGTAGGTTGAAGCTCAGCAGCAGTCCGCCGCCGACGGCCGCGCTCGCTTTCAGAAAAGTCCGTCGCGAGATACCGCACCTGGATATGGACTCAGTACCCTCTTGAGCAGCGTACAGCAGTTGTTCGAGACTCATGGTCAGGCTCCCTTTATAGCGTTGGATTTAGACTGCGCCGCCTCTTTGATCGCGGCGCGGATGCGCGGATAGGTGCCGCAGCGACAGAGGTTGCCGGCCATGGCCGCGTCGATGTCGGCATCGGTGGGATTGGGATTGCTCGCCAGCAGCGCGGACGCGGACATGATCTGGCCCGACTGGCAGTAGCCACACTGGACCACTTCCAGATCCAGCCAGGCTTTCTGCACCTTGTTGCCGCTCGGCGTTTCGCCGATCGCCTCGATGGTCGTGATCTTCTTTCCGGCGACGGCCGATACCGGCGTCACACACGAGCGTGTCGGCGCGCCGTCCAGGTGCACCGTACAGGCCCCGCATAGCGCCATGCCGCAACCGAACTTGCTGCCGGTCAGACCCACGACATCGCGCAGCACCCAGAGCAAGGGCATATCCGGCGGTACGTCGACCGTGTGATCCTTACCGTTGATTTTTAGTGTGGCCATGATTATGTCCTCCAGGTGTCGGTCCTACCTGAGATTATGCCTCCGCGAGCCGAGTTTGCACCGCGTCGAGGGCCGCTTGGGTGTCGATATCCACCAAGACGGCGTCGTCCGGCATTTCCACTTCGAAGATCTGCTCGGTGAGGTCCTGGAACAGCACCCTCGCGCCCTGGTC
>JBIMKD010000380.1:0-5273 GCA_043673815.1 Chromatiales bacterium | reverse complement strand
TCGATATCCGGGCCCAGCATGCCGTAAGCTTCGGCACCGACCTGGTGAAATTGGCGGTAGCGCCCTTTTTGCGGACGCTCGTGGCGAAACATCGGGCCAGCATACCAGAGACGCTGGATCTGGTTATGAAAGAGACCATGCTCAAGCCCCGCGCGTACGCAGCTCGCGGTCCCCTCGGGCCGCAAGCTGAGGCTATCCCCGTTGCGATCCGCGAAGGTATACATTTCTTTTTCGACGATGTCCGTGTCCTCACCGATCGAGCGCCGGAAGAGAGCGGTGTGCTCGACGATCGGTAGACGGATCTCTTCATAGCCGTAGCTCGCGAGCACGGCGCGTACGGCTTCCTCCAGATACCGCCAACGCGCGGCATCGGTGGGCAGGATGTCCTTCATGCCCCGCACGGCTTTCATCTGCTCAGTCAACGGGTTTTTTCCGGGGAGCTCTTTAGGATTGGATCGAACGCCCACGCTTGAGTTGCAGGCGACGACATTGGCCCTCCCCGCCCGCGCTTCGCGCAGGCGATGGTTAACCGCCAGGTTAATTGAAACCCGAGCGCTTACCGGGGATCGCCGGCGCCTTCTCCGCCCACCTTAAACCGTGCCACGCCTCCGCGTGACCAAGGCGTTATATCAAGCAGCCTACCGTTATAAAACACCGCTACGCGCGGCGCGTTTCCGAGCACCACGCTAAAGGGCGCGCGCCCCCCCAGGCGTATGGTTTGCCCTTCGGTTGCAAGTTTGGAATAGAGCTTCACGCCTTCGGCGTCCTTGACTTCAGTCCAGGAGTCCCCTGAGAGCTCGAACACCAGACGATGTAGCTCTTCCGTGGCTGCGCGAGCGATGTCTTCCAGCGGCGTAACTATTACCGGATAAACCGGTGCTTCGGGAGGCGCGATCGCTGCCGCCAGAGGCCCGACGCTTACACGCGGTGTTTCGGCGGGGACGGCCGACTCGGGCGTCACTTTGGTCTGCGCCGCCGGTAGAGCGAGCTCGGGCGCCGGCTCGGCGGCGGGGATATTTGTGATGACAGCGCTTTCCTGCAGTGAAGGTGTGTCGGCGTCTTGGGTCCGCCACGAGGCGGCCATGAGCACACCCAGTGTCCCGACAATGAGATAGGTGGCGAACTTTAGGTAATCCTGTGTCCCGGTCGAGGGCAGGGATTTCGGAACACTAGCACAGGGTTGAAAATCGATGGGAATGGATGCGATCTCACTGCCAGCATCGAAAAGCCCCGCGGGATCCAGTCCCACGATGTGCGCGTAGTTCTTGATATGCCCTCTCAAATAGACCCGCGGAAGGCGGTCGCAGCGGTCAGCCTCGATCGCCTCGATGATATCGAGCTTGAGACGAAGCTGGCGCGCAATCGCCCCCGTGCTTAGCTGTAACGCCTCGCGGGCCTGTTGTAATTTTTTGCCGGTAGTCAGGCTATCCGGCGCGTTGTTTGGTTGTGGTCCTGTCATCGTCGACCCTCCGTTTCTAGGAACAAACGAGCTTCTTCGGAGTCGGGATAGTTGGATTTCAAGGCTAACGCGTAACTGGCGGCCGCATCCCGGTCGCCGAGTTGACGTTCAATGCGGATCCCGAGCCACAGACTGCGCGCGGTGTGCCGCGCGTTCTCCAGATAGCGTTGTAAGTAACCCCGGGCCGGTAGATAGCGGTTGAGGCGAAAGCTGATGTCCGCCATCTCCAGAAGCGCCGTCGGTAATTTTGGGTTGTCAGACAACGCGGCGCGCAAATACTTCTCGGCCTGGGGATAGTTTTGCGCCCGGGCAGCGCACACTCCCGCGTTGGCGCGCGCGATCGCGGGCGTCGCGTATAAGGGGTTCGCCAGTGCGCGCGCAAACAGATCATCCGCTGCCTGATGCTTGCCCTCTGCACATAAAAACGAACCGTAGTCGTTGAGCGTTTGCGGATCTTTCGGATCAAGCTCCAGGGCACGCTTGAAATACCGTTCCCCCTCCTCTTTATCACCGGTCCGGTTATAAACCATAGCGATGACATGATGCGCGTCCGCGAAGTCGGGATCGATTTCTAGGGCTTTCTGCAACTTGGCAACAGCAGTATTGTAGTCCCCTTGCTTCGCATACTCGATGCCAAGCTGAACATAATTGTCCGCCCTCTTGCGCGTAGACTCGGATTCCTCGGTCTTGGGCGTGCTCGTGGCGCAGCCAGAGAGTAGCAGTGCTGCGCAGCACAACCTTAGCCACCGGCGTATGCTCATATCAGCCTCCTCCCCCAGCATCGGCGGCCCGCAGGCGGTGCCTCGCGGCCCGCGGGATAAACTGGCCGACCAACTGGCCGCACGCTGCCTCGATATCCTCGCCCCGGGTCTTGCGCGTAATGGCCAGGATCCCCGCATCGAGCAGCCGCTCGCGAAACGTGTCGATTGCCGCCTGTGGGGAGCGCCGGTAGGCGATGCCCGAAACAGGATTAAACGGAATAAGGTTGACTTTGGCGGGGATCCCTCGTAACCGCCGCGTCAACTCGCTCGCGCAGGCAGGCGAGTCGTTGATCCCGGCAAGCATCACATATTCAAACGTAATACGGCTGTCGGTGGCGTCGGCATAACGGCGGCAAGCCGCCAAAAGATCGTCGATCGGATAGCGCTTGTTGATCGGGACGAGCTCATCGCGCAACGCGTCATTGGGTGCGTGCAACGATACTGCCAGGCTCACCGGACAGGCGTCTTTCAGGCGGTCGATGGCCGGCGCCAACCCGGCGGTGCTCAAGGTGATACGCCAGCGCGACAGTCCATACGCAAAATCGTCCATCAATAGCTGCATCGCCGTGACCGCGTTGGTGAAGTTCAAAAGCGGTTCGCCCATCCCCATAAGAACCACGTTGGTGATGATCCGCGGCCCTTTCGGAACCTGCCCCAGCGTTCGGGCGGCGACCCATACCTGCCCGATGATCTCGGCGGGGCTCAGGTTACGATCGAAGCCCTGCTTACCGGTCGCGCAAAAGCTGCAATCGAGGGCGCATCCCACTTGTGAGGACACGCACAGCGTTCCACGGTCGATCTCGGGAATAAACACGGTCTCGATGCTATGCCCTCCGGTCAACCGCAGTAGCCACTTGCGGGTGCCATCCGCCGAGCGCTGCTCGCGCACCACGACAGGTGATTCGATGCAAGCGATGTCTTGTAGTTTTGCCCGCAGCGGCTTCGCCAGATTGGTCATAGCCGCAAAATCCTCGGCGCCCGACTGGTGCAGCCATTTCAGGACTTGCCCGGCGCGATAGGACTTCTCGCCGAGCCCGGCGAAGAAGCCTTCCATGGCGGCGCGATCAAGTCCGAGCAAATTGGTACCGTTGTTGACCATCTACCGAGGATGGCTGAAACTGTTCGGGCCCGAATAAGCTTGCGATCTCGGCGCGGGCGGTCCGCAGACTGTCCGAACCGTGTACCGCGTTGCGATTCGTGGCGGTTCCGAAATCGGCCCGGATCGTACCGGGGTCGGCGAGCGCCGGGTTGGTATTGCCCATGATCGCGCGATTTTTTTCTATGGCGTTTTCGCCCTCAAGCACGACTGCCACCGAAGGCCCCGAGCCCATGAACTGAAGTAGGTCCGGATAATACGGCCGGCCTTCGTGAATGCCATAGATCTGCTCGATCTGCTGCCGCGACACGGTAAGCATCTTAAGCGCGACCACGGTGAGACCGTTTTTCTCGAATCGGGCAAGGATTTCACCGATGTGCCTATTCGTGACCGCGTCCGGTTTGATAATCGACAAAGTGCGTTCAACAATCATGAACAGATCCTTGATAAAGAATAGGATACTCCACGCTGTTACTATAGATTATAAGGTGTGTTTGTGCACTATTAAACTCTTTTTTTGTTCTGCGACATTTCAGCATGCGCTCTACCGCACCGAGCATTGGACGGCTAAGCGATGGGATCGCCGTAAACCTGGATGACGCCCGCGTGGACGCGCACGGGATACCTACTTACGGGTTCATACGCGGGCGGGGTGAGCGCCGCGCCGGTCTTCACGCAAAACCGCGCACCATGACGCGGACAAATGATCTGATCGCTCTCTAGAATGCCCCCCGCAAGCGGTGCCCCGTCATGGGTACAGAGATCCTGAATCGCGAAGTACTCGCCGTCAATATTGAAAACCGCGATCAAGGTGTCATCGACATTGACAAGGCGCCGATCGCCCGGTGGCACTTCGTCCGCGGGCGCCACATCAACCCAGGTCGACACAAGCTCTCAGTACATCCCGGTTTCCAACCGGGCGGCCTCCGACATCATTTCGTAGCTCCAGGGCGGATCAAAAACCAGCGCCACATCGACCTCGCTAACGTTTGGGACGGTGGCGATTTTTTGGCGTATGTCCTCCACCAGCACCTCGCCCATGCCACACCCCGGTGCGGTTAGCGTCATCTGAATGTCAACGCGGTTGCCGCCACCCTCAAGCGGAGTGATGCCGCAATCATACACCAAGCCCAGGTCAACGATGTTGACAGGGATCTCCGGATCGTAACAGGTCCGCAATTGCGCCCAAATGAGCGCTTCATCGACACTCCCGTCGGTGGCGGCCTCCTGAGACGCTACGGGTTCTGGAATAGCATCGTAGCCGATTGCATCGGCGTCACGGCCCGCGATCCGCACCAGGTTTCCGTCGGCGTACAGTGTGAAACTGCCGCCGAGCGCTTGCGTGACGGAGACGACACTCCCGGCCGTCAATGTCACCGGATCACCGGCCGGAATGAGGACCGCCTGACAGTCGCGGCTCAGGGTGACGGAATCATTGCCGTAAAACATCTGCGTCTATTCGGTAGTCACCGTGCTATGCTCATTAGACAAGGCCGACTTGAGGGTGTGCCACGCCAAGGTCGCGCATTTGACGCGCGCCGGAAATTCGCGCACCCCGGCAAGAACTTCGAGCTTTCCAAGGGCCGCTTCGGTAGGCGTTGCGTCCGTAACCATGGAGCGAAAGCGCGCGACAAGCTGGTCTACCTCGTGTGCGGTCTTGCCTTTGATATGCTCGGTCATCAACGAAGCCGACGCTACGGAGATTGCGCATCCGCTACCTTCAAAACTAACATCCTCGACGACGCCCTCGTGCAGCTTGACGTACACCCTGAGCCGGTCCCCGCAGAGGGGATTGTAGCCTTCCGCGATACGATCGGCGCTGTCCAACCGCCGGCAGTTACGCGGATGCCGGTTGTGGTCGATGATGACCTCTTGATACAAAGCGCGCAGGTCGAACATTACGCTAACATCCGCTGTGCATCCCGAAGGGCTGCGCACAGGCGATCGGCTTCCCCGG
>JBIMKD010000379.1:0-4332 GCA_043673815.1 Chromatiales bacterium | reverse complement strand
GTCTTGCCGCAAGCGCGCCTGCCCATACTTGAGCATCACCTCGGAGCCATCGACGCCGTCGATCGTCAATTGCGGAAAGGCGCACGCAAAGCGAGCGGTGACATCCGCCGGACCGCATCCTAAATCGACCGCCGTGCCGTCCGCGGAGCTATGCGGAAACGCAAGCTTGAAATGATCCACGAAGCGCGAGTGCGGCTCGGAGAAATCGGCTTCCGCATAGGCGCGCGCCTGCGCCTCGTCATCCATAAGCTCGGGTTCCGGGATCCGGTCCATCAGGAAAGCGGCGCGATGCTCTCACCCGCCATCAAATCAGCGATGAGCTCCCGCTTGCGCGAGAGGTGCGGATGAGCTCCGTCCACCAGGATTTCGGCGGCGCGGGGACGCGAGTTGTAGGTCGAGCTCATACTGAAACCGTAGGCCCCGGCGGTGCGGACGGCGAGCAGATCTCCGGGCGCGACGGCGAGCGAACGGTCACGCCCGAGGAAATCGCCGGTCTCGCACACGGGTCCCACGATGTCGTAGATCGCTTCGGCCCGTGCGCGCTTTTCTACCGGACTGATCTCTTGCCAAGCGTCGTATAGGGCCGGCCGAATGAGATCGTTCATGGCCGCATCCACCACGGCAAAGTGCTTATCGCCGACGCGTTTGAGGTACTCCACGCGCGTGAGCAACACCCCAGCGGGGCCGGCTACTGCCCGGCCCGGATCGATGATCACCGCGTATTTGCGATCGCGGAGCCGTGAGGCGATCGCCTGCCCATAGTCCGCGGGGCCCGGCGGCGATTCATCGCGGTAGCGCACGCCCAATCCGCCGCCGAGGTCCAGATGCTGCAGCGCTATACCCTCACTTGCGAGCGCATCGGCGAGAACTAACAGACGCTCCAAGGCCTGAAGCATGGGTTCCATGGAGGTGATCTGCGATCCGATATGAAAGGCGATCCCGCGTATTTCCAGGTGCTCTAACGCGGCCGCCCGCCGATAGGCCGCGACCGCCTCATCAGCGGCAACGCCGAATTTGTGAGCACTCTGCCCGGTTGAGATGTAAGGGTGCGTATCGGCGGCTATATCGGGATTGACGCGAATCGCGATCGGAGCGCGACGGGTCATGGACGCGGCTACCTGGTTCAAGCGTTCGAGCTCCGCGACCGATTCGATGTTAAAACAATGGATCCCCACCTCGAGCGCCCGGCGCATTTCATCCGCGCGTTTACCCACCCCGGTAAACACGATGCGATCGGGATCGCCCCGCGCGCATAACACCCGTTCCAACTCGCCGCCGGAAACAATGTCGAATCCCGAGCCCAGGCGTGCCAAGAGGTTCAAGATCGCTAGATTGGAATTGGCCTTGACCGCATAGCAGACGAGGTGCGGATGGGGACAGAGGGAGTGCTCGAATGCGCGCCAGGCGGTTTCGATCGCCGCGCGCGAGTAAATGTAGCATGGAGTACCAAAGCGCGCCGCAATCTCGGCCAGAGGCACGTCCTCCGCATAAAGCTCATTACCGCGGTAGCTAAATGCGTCCACGCTGTTCGATCTTTTCCGGTTTATCGGGCAAATACAGGGGACCCTTTTGGCCGCAACCGGAGTTGGTTAGTACAATCCATACGAGGAGTATAAATCCGGCGGTGCGGCGGAAGGATTTCATAGGGAACTATTTTCTCTCCGCGGTAAGATTCTTACTGCCCAAATGCTCAACAAAACCACTACGATAAAAATGAGAAGTCCCTTCTCCCTCCGGGAGAAGGTTAGGATGAGGGAATATAAAACAATGAGTTACCCTTATTCTAATCCCCTCACCCCAACCCTCTCCCGGAGGGAGAGGGAGTTTAACCAAGTTGCTTAAATGTCAAGTATTTTTGGTTAAAGGTTGCGAAAAAACCTACTGTACAACGATGCGGGCGGGCTGCGCAGTAGATTTATTCACAAGCTCTCAGCGGTTGGCTGGAGCCGTTCGCCGAACCCCTGGAGGGCGGCGCGCCCGCGGGCGCCGGCTTCGCGGCATTTTGGTCATGGAAGGCGCCAATATCTGAGCGTCGACGCGCACTACCGGGATCTTGTGGCCGATGAAGGCTTCAATCTCGGGTAAGGAATAGACATACTCTTCGCAAGCGAAGCTGATCGCATCCCCGCTGGCGCCCCCCCGCGCCGTACGCCCGATCCGATGGACGTAATCCTCGGCATTTTGCGGCAGATCGAAATTAATGACATGACTGACCTCGGGAATGTGTAGTCCACGCGCGGCCACGTCGGTGGCGATCAATGTCGACAGCTCGCCGCGCGCGAAGCGGCCAAGCAACGCTTGGCGCTGTCTCTGCGGTACGTCACCCGATAGGGCTTTTCCCGCAAGCCCGTTGGCATTGAGAGTTATCGATACCGTCTCGGCAGCGCGCTTGGTATTGACGAAGACCAAGACGCGCGGCGATTTAATCTGCTGCAATAGACCCAACAGCAACGCCAGCTTGTCCTTGCTCTCGATGTGGTAGAGCCGCTGCACCACCTGGTCGACGGTGATCTTGTCCGGGTTGATGACCACGATATGAGGGTTGTTCATGTGCTCGTAGGCCAGCTCGTGGACCCGCCACGACAATGTGGCCGAGAACAGCAGTGTGAGTCGCTCGGGCGGCGGCGGCATGCGCCGCAACAAAAATCTAATATCGCGGATAAAGCCGAGATCAAACATAGCATCGGCCTCATCGAGCACCGTGACCTCGACGGCGCGAAAATCGACTGCCCGTTGCTTGTGGTAATCGATCAGGCGGCCGGGCGTGGCGATGAGCAGATCCGGCTTTTCCCCGAGCGCCGCGCGCTGCTTTTCGTAATCGACCCCGCCGTAGACCAAGGCGGTGCGGAGCGCGGTAAAGCGGCTTATGAGCAAGGCATCTTGGTGAATTTGCAGGACCAACTCGCGCGTAGGCGCCACAACCACCGCGCGCGGCTGATTCGGCCTGCGATTCGGCGCGGGAGCGACGCACAAAAGCCTGTGCATCGCCGCGAGCAAGAAAGCAATGGTCTTGCCGGTGCCTGTCTGCGCCTGCCCCGCCACATCCTGTCCGTCGAGCGCCAGTGGCAGAGTTTGCGCTTGGATCGGCGTACAACATGTGAACCCGGCGTCGTTTAACCCATCGAGCAGGCCCTGGGAAAGCCCAAGTTCGGCGAACGTAAGGTGCGTGAGATGCGTTTTCTCCATCGTGTTGGTAATATTCCTGGCCTTGCAATCAGCGCGTAATTGGCCTAAGAATGTCATTGTAGCCCATCGCCCGATGGCGCAATATAATAGAGAACCCATGAGCGCTAATGTCGTCCATGTAACCGATACGAGCTTCGACGAGGAAGTGTTAAGGTCCGATGTGCCGGTGTTGGTGGATTATTGGGCACAATGGTGCGCGCCCTGCCGGATGATCGCCCCGATCCTCGATGAGATCTCCGAAGAGTACAAATCCAAGCTTAAGGTGGCCAAGCTCAATATCGACGAAAATCCGTTGACGCCGCCCAAGTATGGCATTCGCGGAATTCCCACCTTGATGATGTTCAAGGAGGGGAACGTCGAGGCCACGAAGGTCGGTGCGTTATCGAAATCTCAGTTGGCGGCCTTTATCAGCAGTTACATTTAGCGCCTGTCTTACAACATCCGGCTCTTTTGAGGAATGCCTATGCAGGGCTAGACGGCATATTATCTGCGTGCTACGTTATCATTTGCAGCTAGGCGCACCTCTTAAGCGCTCCTTCCTAACGTTAGCTTTTCGTTGCAACACCATCGGGGGGCGATTCACGTTCATCGCTTCCCCCTCACATCAGGGATTATGAATCTAACAGAGCTTAAGCTAAAACCCGTATCGGAGCTCATCGAGATCGGCGAAGGCATGGGTCTCGAAGGCGTGGCGCGCTCGCGCAAGCAGGACGTCATCTTCGGGATCCTCAAGGCGCACGCTAAGAAAGGCGAGGATATCTCAGGTAACGGCGTCTTAGAGATCCTCCAGGACGGGTTCGGCTTCCTGCGCTCCGCCGATAGTTCCTACCTCGCGGGTCCCGACGATATTTACGTCTCGCCGAGTCAGATCCGGCGATTCAACCTGCGCACTGGCGACACGATCTCGGGGAAAATCCGGCCGCCGAAGGACGGCGAACGCTACTTCGCGCTCCTCAAGGTCAACGAGATTAACTTCGAACCCCCGGAGGCGGCCAAGAATAAGGTCTTGTTCGAGAACCTCACGCCCCTGTTCGCGCACGAACGGCTCAAGCTCGAGATCGGCAACGGCACCACCGAGGACCTGACGCCGCGTGTCATCGATCTCGTGGCGCCGATCGGACGGGGCCAGCGAGGTCTCATCGTATC
>JBIMKD010000378.1:0-2969 GCA_043673815.1 Chromatiales bacterium | reverse complement strand
CCTTCACGGCTTCCTCGATCCAGGTCAACGCGGTTTGCACGTCGCCCTGCTTTTGCAAGATCCCGAGATAGGCCACCGCCATGTTCGTGTCGAAGGGAGGAAGTCTCAGCGCCCGCTCCATGGTTTCCCGCGCTACCTGAACCTTGCCGGCGCGAAGCGCCAACCACGCATAAGCGAATAAGGCCTGCGGGTCATCTTGGCGTTTCGCCACCAGCCGCTCCATCACCTCGAGCGCCGCGGCTTGGTCCTTTCCGGTGCTGAGCAAATTGGCGATCAGGCGCAGGTTATGCCTTGCCTGCTCATCGTCTGAGTCCGTCGCGATTTCGAGATGTTTCGAGGCTTCCTCAATCCGGCCTTCGCGTATCAATAACGCCGCCAGCACCCGCCGCGCCTCCGGATCATCCCCGGCGCGCGCGACCCAGAGCTCGGCCGCTTCGAGCGCGTCGTGTTCGCGTTTGGCAAAGATCGCGATACGGGTTGCACGCTCCGCGACGCGCGCATCGGCTACTGTACGTGCGATGTCTAAATAATTTTCTACCGCGATCTCGGGATGCCCCCGCTGCCCGGCGATTTCAGCGACCAGCAGCTTGTATAACATCTCTTCGGTGAGGTCGATCCTCGGCGTGGGGGCAACGGCGTTCGTGGAGGGCTGGATCACCGCTTGCGTCCCCGGCAGGGTCTGAACCTGGCTCGTAGCGCAACCGGCGAGCCACGCTGCGAGTAGGCACACAAGCCCAGAGCGCGGAGATTGGCGCCGCTTAAGCGGCGCGAACGTCAAGGAATCACGCGAGGACAGCATGGTTGAATGTCTACATAGTTGACCGCCCCGGTAAGGTTTGCAAACAGCGTCCGAAGCCTCGGCAGCGCTTCAGAATGGCGACTCCGACCAACCCCGGGATATGCTAATGTTGCTATTCTACTGCATTCGTATTAGTAATTACTAAGGCGGGTTCTTTGATTTCTGGGGGCCCATCGTCCCATGCAACGAGTCAATTTCCTCCTCCGCCAATGGAGTAAGATATTTTTATTTGCTCGCCCATCCGCCGATGAAGGATTCTTTGCGCATAAAACTCGAACGGCTGCGCGACAGGCTGTCAGAGTTAGATCACCTGCTTGCCAATCAACAGGTGATCAGCGATCAAGCGGCTTTCAGAGCGCTTGGGCGGGAATATGCCGAGCTGAGCCCGGTCGTGGCGTGTTTCGGCGAGCATTTGCAAAACCGCAAGGCGATCGAGGCAGCCAAGGAGATACTCAACGATGGCGATCCCGAACTGCGGGCCCTGGCCGCGGAAGAACTGAAGGAGGCCACGGCAAAGGACACGCGTCTCGAACGGGAACTTCATGCCTACTTGCTCCCGAGCGACCCCGCGGATAACAACAACATCTTCCTCGAGGTGCGGGCGGGGACCGGCGGCGGCGAGGCGGCGCTGTTCGCGGGCGATCTCTTCAGGATGTATACGCGCTACGCAGAACTGAGATCATGGGGCATCGAGATCCTCAGCACCAGCCGCGCCGAGGGCGGGGGTTACAAGGAAATTATCGCCCGCGTTGCCGGGCGCGGGGCATACTCGAGACTCAAATTCGAGTCCGGGGTGCACCGGGTTCAACGGGTGCCAGCAACCGAGGCGCAAGGCCGCATACACACCTCCGCTTGCACGGTCGCCGTGCTGCCGGAAGCCGATGAGGTCACGAACATCGAGATCTCGCCCTCCGATCTTCGCGTTGATACGTTCCGGGCATCGGGCGCCGGCGGACAGCATGTTAATAAGACCGATTCCGCGATCCGCATCACGCACCTACCGACGGGGCTGGTCGTAGAGTGCCAGGAAGAACGCTCCCAACATAAGAACCGCGCCCGCGCGCTCGGCCTGCTGCGGTCAAGGCTCCTGTCCGCCGAGCGCGAACGGCAGCGCGCGGAACAAGCGGAGAGCCGCCGCATCCTGGTCGGCAGCGGGGATCGGTCCGAGCGCATCCGGACCTACAATTTTCCGCAAGGCCGGCTCACCGATCACCGCATCAATCTCACCCTGTATAAGCTTAACGATATTCTCGAAGGACAGATTGACCTCGTCATCGATCCGCTTATCAGCGAGCATCAGGCGGAGTTGATGGCGGCTACTGGTGCTTAATCAGAAGCGGCCGCGCTCACCAACCATTGGGTCCATCATCGCGGAGGCCGAGCGCAAGCTCGCTAGGTTGGGGTCGGCGCGGCTCGACGCCGAGTTGCTACTGGCTAAACTCCTCGGTGTCAGCCGCGCCCATCTCTACGCCTATCCCGAGCGCCCCTTACCGGTGCGCGCGGCTATAAGGTATGAGCGGCTCATCGACGCGCGCGCCCGCGGCGTTCCGCTCGCCTATTTGGCCGGATCGCAGGGGTTCTGGTCGTTAGAGATCACGGTTAACCCAAACACCCTTATCCCGCGTCCGGAAACCGAGCACCTCGTGGAAACCGCCCTCGCCCTGATTCACTCCCACGGCCTGCGGACGGTGGCGGATCTCGGGACCGGCAGCGGCGCCGTGGCGCTCGCCCTTAAGCGCGAAGTTCCATCGCTCGAAGTGTTCGCCACAGACATTTCTCCGCCAGCCCTCGTGGTCGCGCGGCGCAACGTTAAGGCGCTGGGGCTGTCCGGCATTAAGTTGTTCCGGGGCGACTGGTACCGAGCGTTGCCCGAGCGACGATTCGATCTGATTGTCTCGAACCCCCCTTACGTGGCCTCGGATGACCCGCGCCTTCGCACGGGCGAAATCCGCTTCGAGCCTTTGATCGCCCTTGACGGAGGCCGTGACGGACTGGAAGCGATCCGTAAGGTCATCGCGGGCGCCCGTGAGCGCTTGCAAGCGGGCGGCTGGCTCGCGATCGAGCACGGACCCGAGCAAAGAAAACCGATCGAGACGCGGTTCGGTGCGCACGGATTTCGTTCCGTCGGGTGCGTTCGTGATTATGCCGGCCATGAGCGCATCTGCCTTGG
>JBIMKD010000377.1:0-8458 GCA_043673815.1 Chromatiales bacterium | reverse complement strand
GCCGAGGTCAACGTGAAGTTGACCGACAAGCGCGAGTTTAAGGCGAAGGTTATCGGCGCCGACCAGCGCACCGACGTCGCGCTTGTGAAGATCGAAGGCAAAGGCCTACCGACCGTCAAGATCGGCGATCCCGAGAAGGCGTCGGTCGGCGAATGGGTCGCGGCTATAGGCTCGCCGTTCGGCCTGGAGAACACCGTGACGGCCGGGATCATCTCGGCGAAGTCGCGCTCCCTGTCGGGCGAGAGCATCGTTCCGTTCATCCAGACCGACGTTGCGGTCAATCCGGGCAACTCCGGCGGTCCGCTGTTCAACATGGCCGGCGAGGTGATCGGTATCAATTCTCAGATCTACAGCCGCACCGGCGGATACATGGGCCTGTCATTCGCGATTCCCATCGACTTCGCCATCGGTATCAAGGAAGACCTGCAGAAGCACGGTAAGGTCAACCGCGGCCGGCTGGGCGTTTCCATCCAGTCGGTGACGAAAGAGCTGGCCGACTCGTTCGGCCTCGCCAAGCCGCAGGGCGCCCTCGTGATCTCGGTGGAAGGAGGCAGCGCGGCGCAGAAGGCCGGCATCGCCACCGGCGACATCATCCTGTCGCTCAACGACAAGGCCATCGATGAAGCAGACGATCTGGCGCGGGCCGTGGCCCGGATGAAGCCGGGCACGAGCGTCAAGCTGAAGGTCTGGCGCAAGGGTGCGATGCGCGACCTGCGCGCCAGCCTGAGCGAGGTGCCCTCGGAGAGCGTGGCGCAGGCAGGCGGTGCGCCCGCCGCAGGCCAGGGCAAGCTGGGCCTCTCGGTGCGGCCGCTGCGAGCAGAAGAGAAGCAGCAGCTCTCGACCGAAGGCGGGGTCATCGTCGAAGGCGCGACGGGACCGGCGGCGCGTGCCGGCATCCGCCAGGGCGACGTGATCCTCGCGGTGAACGACACGCCGGTGAAGGGCGTCGAGGACCTGCGCAAGGCAGCTGACTCGGCCAAGGGCAATGTCGCTCTGCTGGTGCAGCGCCAGGACACGAAGATCTATGTGCCGATCAAGATCGGCTGAGCGGCTCCGAATGAGAAAAGAGCGACGTGCATTGCACGGCGCTCTTTTTTATGTGCTGAGGTATTGCGCGAGGCGGCCGAGGACGCGCCTCTTCCCGGCGAGCGCAAGCACCGGAGACAGCGTGGGCGTCTGCATGACGCCGAACACCAGGACCCGCACCGGCACGGCGAGCGCCGAGGCGCTGACCGAGGCGACCGGGCTGCGATGCCCTAGCTAGAAGACCGGGCGCAGCGGCATCCCCGAGCGGCCCCCGTCGGGCTCTTCACCGCGAGCACCTGGTGCAGCTGGATGTCGTTGTTCTCGGAGCCCAGTCGCGAGCCGGCGAGGTAGAGCGCCCACACTCGCGCGGAGCGCGTACTCTTTGGCCTCGCGGAGTGCCGGCCACTGCGCGTCGGCCTGTTGCCACTGTTGCAGGAATTTGGCATACGCATGCGCCGCCGCATCCCGCTTGCTCTGCTCGACCAGGGCACGCGCGGCGCCCAAGAGCGAGCGGGCGCGATTGGGCTGCCGGCGCAAGGACGCTGCAAACTGTTCGGCGGCCTCTTGGGGACGAGCCGCGCCTAACAGGATCTCGCCGAAGAGCTCGTGGGCGGGCTCGATGATCTCCGGCGGTCCCGAAGGCGGCGGCAGCGAGTTTGCCACGGCAGTTGCCTTCTGCATCGCCTCGATGGCGGCGTCGAGATCACCTTTGGCAGCGCTGCCTACCGCGCTCACCTCTAGGGCTTGAATTTCCAACCGCTTCAGGGCGGGCCCCAGGGCCCCCTCGTGCGCGCCGCCGTGCGGCCGGGCGATGGCTCGCAGCTCCGCAACGCTCTTTTGCGCATCTGCCGTTCGTTGGTGGATCGCCGCGAGGCCGCGGACAAAAACGGGTAGCGCCCGGAGCGACACCATCGCGGCCTGGATGAAGGGAGAGGGCGGCGCTCCGCCCTCTGCGGACGCCGTCCCTGGCGGCTTTGCCTGGGTCAGGATCTGCAAGGGTTGCAACAGCTCCTGCGCCAAACTCCATCGTTCGGATTCAACGACGAAAGAAGCCGCCATCTGGGCGTAGAGGTAAGCGAGATAGTAGAGCTGCAGCGAATCGTCCGCTGATGTCTCCGTCAGTGCCTTGCGCATCTGCGCGAGCCGCTCCTTGGCCGCCTCATAACGCCCCTGTTGCAGGTACGTGTAGTGCAGCCAATGCAGGCTGTGATAGGTCTGATCACTCGTCACGGGCCGCGGGCCTTGCTTTCGCGCCCTGGCCAGGGCTGCCTCGTTCGCCTTAGCCGCCTTCGGCCACATCCCGAGCTGCAGGAAGATGTGCGAGGGCATATGCAGCGCGTGCGGTGCCGCGGGAGCGAGCCGGGCATAGCGTCGCGCGGCGTCGAGCGCCATCCTCGCGTGTTTCGGATCGTCATAGGCGTGGATGACGTAGTGCGCCGCGCCCGGGTGATCGGGTTTCTGTTTGAAAACCTGTGACGCGATTCCACCCGCGCGCAAGCGGGTTTGCAAACCGGCCGGGTCTTCCGGACGGACAGACCCCATCAACGCGAGCGCGTAGAAGAGCGCCGCCTCCGCATCGTCTGGGTAAGCGCGGTAGATTTTTTCCATCGCCTCCGCGTAGGCCTTGTCGCGCGCCACCTTGCTGCCCTCCCCGTACAAGACCTTTACCGCGTTCAACCAGGCGCGTTCACGCGGTGCCAGCTCTGGCGAGATCCGGATCTTCTCGACCACCTCGCGCCCGGCCTGAGTCTCCTGCGGATCGCCCCAAAGTGGGTGGTCGTGCGCCATCGCCTCGCCCCAATAAGCCATCATGAAATCGGGCTCCATGCGAGAAGCCTCTCGAAATTCGTTGAGGGCGACTGGATACCAGAAGGAATGGAGCGCGGCGACACCCCGCACGAAATGGGCCTGCGCCTCTTTCGAGCTGGCAGAGGTCGGAAATTCGACCGTGCCGAGCCCGGATTGCGTGCCTTGCGGGCCGGCTCCTGCCATCGTGTCGGCTCTTGCCCTCATGATGTCGACCCTGCGGTTTTGTGCTCTGCCCTGCTCGGTTTCGTTGGTTGCAATGGGATCGCTCTCACCCAGCCCGTTGGTCTTGATCCGTGAGCCGTCAATCCCTTCTGACACCAGATAGTCTTTGATCGACTCAGCCCTTTTTCGTGAGAGCAGCTCGTTGTCGCTCTCGTTGCCTACGTTATCCGCATAACCTTTGAGGCGGACCTGGATATCAGGATTGTTCTCGAGAATGGAAACAAGCTCGGTCAACGTCTCTTTCGCCTCGGACCTTAACGCCGCTCTACCGGATTCGAAGCGCACATCCTCAAGCCTAGCCAAGGGCTTCTCGATCTGCGCACAACCTTTTTCATCCACCTTGGCGCCTTCAACGTTCCTCGGGCACTTATCGAGGTAGTCCGCTACTTGGTCCTCATCCTTGTCCACAGGGTCCCGCAGGCGCCCTGTTAGGCGGCATCCATCCGCGCCCACGCCCATGCCTGCTACCGTATCCTCACATCGATCGCGGACATCGTCCACCCCATCTCTGTCGGTATCGGTCGAGCCCTGTGCTTCGGGCTGCTCGCTCGTCTCCGCAACCATTGCTGACTCAGCAGACCGTCGCTTTGGGCCTGCCTCCCTTGCGCCTGCATCGGCTTCCCGGGCGAGGTTTTCCTGGGCTCGTTGCGCTTCGTCGGTCACGCTCTCCTTAGTTTTGGTCTCGATTTCGGCTTGTGCGTCCGTTGTCAATGCCACATCTTGCGGATCGCCGCTGGAGGCAGCGTCTCCTTGTAGCTGATAAAAACCCAACCCGGTCAATACGAAGAACCAGGTCACGAAGACAATCAGTATCCAATCGTCTTTCAATATCTTAACCCTCCTATATTGCATAATGGTACTCAGGCAAACAATGCGTTCTTGCACCTCAGCAGTCGACTTTCATCGAACCTGAAGGCTTCATCCATCTATTGCTGCAGCGCTCTCATCGTACCGCCGGGCGTTTTGCCGTAATCGATTCGGGATTGCATTTGTTTCCGGTTTTGACAATGGTAAGACGCTGTGATTCGCTGCGGCCGATTTATTCTGCCGTCACCGCCACATGCTCGGGCCTATGCCGATCAGGCGCGCTGGAATTCGCTGCAATATCGGGAACCGCGCCAGCATCCGTAGGAACAGCGGAGGCTTGAGTACGCCGCCGCGCTGGAGCAGGCGAGAGATAATTCGATTTTGGACCGCGACCTGAAATCGCTGCGTTATGCGTGTAGGCAATTCCCTGCGCTACTGAGCGTCTGTGAGATGATCACGCGTCAGGAGGGATGGATCGTGTCGCCGCGAAGTCCCGAAGAAAATCAGCGTGCTTTTCCAGCACCGCGACATGGACTTGGGCGCGCGCAAGCAAGAGTTCCCAGCATCATTCCCGCCGGACCGCCGCCGGCGATGCAGCAGGCAACTTCAAGCCCCTTTTCGGTCACGATTACAACGCCATCCCGCCATCGATATAGAGGGTAGCGCCGTTGATATAATCGGCCTCATCGGAGGCGAGCCATACCGCGGCCCGAGCGACATCCCCGACCTCGCCGACCCGCCCGTAAGGAATGAGCCGCAGAAGCTCGGCTTCTGCGTGCTGCGTTTTCCACGCCTCCCTATTGATGCCGGTTTTGATAGCGCCAGGGGCGATGGCATTGACCCGGATCCGGTGTGGCGCAAGCTCTTGAGCCATGCTGGTGACGACTGAGGGCGTCCCTTGTGTGAGGACGCGCTCCTTGCGCTCTTGCTTTTCGTGCGTCGAGGCCTTGCGACCGTTTCTCCTATCCGGCCGCCCTGTCCCCTGTTTTTTCACACCTGTTGCCATTGCCCGCCTTCCAGGGAAAAACCGAAAACAACGTGCAAATTACCCACGGTGCAACCAGCACCCACCCCCTTCCAGAGTCGCGAGCCGATGTCAGATCGCTCAGATCTCCGACTATCGCATCCTCCTCGCGGTGAAGCAGTGACTCCAGTTCCCTAGAGAACACGGCCCGAGAGCAAGGCGTATACGCGGCGCGCAATGACGCTCTGCAAAGCATTGGCCGCTTCGCGGTCAGATATCGCGCCGACCTGAGTTGTTACGGCGGTAGCGCTCGCTCCGTGAGAAGAAAGCTCTACGGTAACCTCTTGTTGGTCAACCGTCTTGCCTTTAAGGGTTCCTCGGCCTTCTTCTTTTCGCTGCCCGGTGATGGCGATACGTTGATTTCTAAAGAGAGTGTTTGTTTCCTTCCACATCGTTTCAAAGGACAGAGGATAGACTGCCGTGGAAACCCCACTCATCGGAGCTTCAGTACCGAATCCCAGAGGCCCGGGGTCCTTCGGCGCACAGCCAAATAATCCTAGAGTCACTAAGAACCAAACTGTAAACATTCGGTATGCGTTCATTGCTAATAAACTCTATGAGCACAAAGTCCCGAGTGCGCAATACATGCCAAAGTCTATTCTCGATGAGGAGGCGCGCTTATAGTCAGTTTAGATTGCGATATCGAGCGCACACTCGAGGTCTATCGATGAGCTTGCCGGTATAAATTACAGTATCTTGTAACAATTACATCCGAGCGACACCGGGTAACAGTCGCATATGAGGCGGGTTCCAGACCACTTGCCCCTAGCCCGCATTTCTCGCCAATGTGTCTATACGTGGGCTAGGTTTCTCTCGGGCGTCGACATTCCTCGCAAAAGTAATGGTGTCGGGCGCTGCGGTGCCCGCGGTAAGCAAGAAGCGCATCGCTTCGTCGAGCGTCCAGTTCGTCGAGATAACCTTTGTCAGCGACATGATTTGTATGAAACCGGAGGTCGGGTTGGGCGAGGTCGGGACATACACTACCGCCAATTCCTCTCCACTCGCCTCATCGATCATAGTCCGAGTCACCAACCCGATGGTCTTCATCTGCGGTGACGGAAAATCTATCAGAACGACCCGCTCGACCCCCTCGGGCTTGGTTTGGAAGGCCGCAAGAAATATCTTGATGCCACCATAGATTGTCTTCACCAAGGGAAGGCGGTTTAGTAGCGACTCAAACCGGGCCAGCAAGCGCCGGCCCAATACCTGCGTGGTTGCCCAACCCAAGAAATAAAGCACCACCAGGGTGAGCGCTACGGCAATCAGGTATTCCACCCAGGGGGTAAACAACCATTCCGCAAACCCGGGGGAGACGCGATAAATGGCCCTGTAAAATACCGACGCGCCGGGTTCCCCCAAGTGGAACAAAGTATGGAACAGGAATTCAAACACCAGCCACGTCAGCAGAGCCGGTGTCAATATCAGCGCGCCGGCGAGCATATATCTCGGCGCGCGGCGCAGGTCAATCTTGTGTTTTTCCTTGCTCATCGAATAACCTCCGGTCGATATTGTAAAAGGGATTACGAAGGTACCATGACCTTGCAATCGGGGTGTGCGCCTGATGGCTATTGCAGTAGGCTCATTGTTTGAGTAAATCGAGCAGATCGATCACCGCGGAGTCGGCCCGCGATATGTACGACGCCAACACCAGCGAATGATTGGCTAGCACGCCATAGCCGGTCCCGTTTAGGACAATGGGACTCCACATACGTTTTTCAGCCTGGTCGAGCTTGCGTATGATTTGCTTGAAGCTCACCATGGCGTTCCTGTCACGTAGGACCGGTGCGAAATCGATCTGAATGGCATGCATGAAATGTAGCAGCGCCCAAGTCGCACCCCGCGCCTCGTAAAACACATCGTCGATGTGTAACCACGGCGTTTTATAGGCGACTTGCGGAACGGCCTTATCCGTCAGGTTCCAGATCGCATAGGTATCGAGATCGTCAATACCGACGCTCCCGCTGAGCCGATGCGCCAGGTCGCCGAGGCGCTTGGCCACCAACTCCAACCAGAAGCGGAGATTATCGTTACGCACGAAGAACCGGGCATCCCCGTTCTCGAGCCTCACGAGGTACCGTTTTAAGGCCTCGATTCCCTCCCGGTATTGGCCTTCCGTGGTCGGGAAGATCCACGATTCATTGTTGAAGTGAAACTGCGGATCAGCGGTAGCCAAATCGGGGTCTTCCTTGGATTGGGTCTGGGAACGGCCGAAATCGTTGCGCAAGACCCGCGTGAAATCCCGGACCTGGACCAGCGCGCCGAACTCCCAATTGGGCATGTTATCGAGCCATAGCGAGACCGGGTTTATATCGTTGGAGAGGAAACCGCCTCTCTTCTCGAGCAGCGAGGTGGCGACTTCGATCAGAGTGGCTGTGGTCACGGCGCCCGGCACCAGTTTTTTCGGGTCGTCCCCCGACTGCCGCAAGGCGACTTCCCGGACGTCGAAGACGTCTGGCCGGATGCTCCAATAGATTGCCAGCCCAAAAAACACCACCGCGGCCACCGCGAGCGGCATAACGAGACGCCTCAACAGGCGGCGCAGTCTTTGCGAAACGGCTTGTACTGTGGGAGAAACCGTTGGCGATTTTAGAATGTGTTCAAACATGCAGTTGCCTCCATCGTATTTGGGTGTCGCTTGCGATTTCCTTCTTAAGCCGCACGACGCCCGGGGCGCGACTGCCCCGTTCGACATGCGTGGTCTTTTGGCCGCTTCAATGGGTCTCGTCCATCTTCACATCGTCATGATCGTCGCGGGCGGGTTCATCTTTTGATGCGTTCCTTTTGTCTCTTACGCAGAGGATCGCAAAGGCGATCACCGCCACTGCGGCCAATAAGACCAATACAAAATGCCACTCCGACATGATCGGTCCTCCGTTACCAAATAGGTTTCTTCGCTAACGACCGCTGCTACGACCAAATTATCCGTAATGCCGTTAGCCACCTCGACATAGGAGCTAGTATCGCCGTCCGAGCGGCGTTAAGGTATCCGGCAAACGATGGACTTGGACACACGGTGAAAGCGGGAGAGCCATCCGCCTCTTGCGATAGGGCAACACCTATCACTTTAGAGGCAGCCGATCGCGAGGCTCACGGGACGTTGTTTTGGCTGGACCGAGGTGCGCGCTACCGCCGCGTGCAGTGCAGCGGATCTAGGCGCTAAAGGTCTCGTGATTCGGTCGAGGCGGATCCGCTACACCGGTTCCTCACGCTTCCCTGCGCCTGCGCGGAAAAACGGATCGTTAAAGAAAGGATTTTGCTCTATGGGAATGCGCCCTTCGGTGGCGACGTTCACCACACCGCTCCAGCGTCGTTGCCAAGCTCGGCAATCTCTGTTCGCCAGAGGACCAGGGCAGCGCGGCTACATAACGCACAAAAGACCCAGCAGGGTATCAACACCGAAGTCCTGATCGCTGCGTCGCAGGCTAACCTTAGCCCGGATTTCTCACCGATAGCCAAGAAAAAGGCCGTATCTCGTGGCATAATATGTGTGCGATCAGCATGTTATGCGCAATGACGAGGACGGCCTTATGGAAACACAGTGTAACGGGTGGCAGATGGAATTTCACGGTC
>JBIMKD010000376.1:0-14387 GCA_043673815.1 Chromatiales bacterium | reverse complement strand
GTTTCACCGGTATGTCAAGAACGGCGTTTATCCGGAGAATTGGGCCGGCTGGCCTGAATCCGATTTGCAGGCAGGTGAACGAGTCTGAGCTACTTACTGATGCTCAACTCGACACGTTCGCGGCGATGAATCGTTGCAACATAGCCTAACAACTCGGCACCTTTGCGCCAAGAGATCCGGTGCATGCGGACCCAGTCAACAACAGCCGCCTGCTTAACCTCATCCGCGATGGCGGACCGGTCCTTCGCAACCATGGCGAGCAGCGGCTCCGGCAACTCCCTTTCAAAACGTACGGTATGGCTCATGGTCGGTCATCCTTATTTCTCTCCGTTCATTGTATCCGATGGCCTCGGGCGCGAGAAGCAAGCCCCGGGCGATGCGTAGGATGGACGGATGTAACCCGCCAAGGTCGGCGTGAGGCACCGACCCCAGTCCACTAGTGCATAAGCTCGCACGATCGTCTCCATGGCGCTGGTAATATTTCACAAGAAAAACGTGTTTTTCTCACAGACTTGGTGCAGGAGTATGGGCACAATGTTCACTGTGTGTCAGCGGCGGCGTGAAAATGTATCAAACCCGGCGCTTTGAAAATCGCATGGTACTCAACCGACGTGTTGCCACGAAGAACACACGGGCCAAGGCAAGACATTGACGTTCAAAGACGTTTTCCAGGAAGAACTTTTTCGAAGAAGTCTTTCAGGAAGTATTCAGAAGAAAATGATGCATTTTCAAACCGCCAGCTTTAAGCGAGTTTCAGAACGGCGTTGGCAATGTGGTGGTTGGCATTTGCTTACACCCTAACCTATCGGGCTTAGCCGCCGGAGCAACTGCTGATCATAGTCTGATCAGTCATATATCAGAGGGATGTATCAGACCAACCTTAATAGGAAGGAGGAATCGAAATGTACGAAGCGACAGGAATGGAGCACGTAGCAGTGGAAGAGAAGGAGTAGCCAAATGGGTTATGCAAGACCGATGGAGTACAGTCGAATGATGCCAAGAATGGCCAACAGAAAGCAATTTCCATGGAGTAGGGAAATCTGGAATCGCACCGATCAGGCAGTGCACGACGAATGCAAACGCACCAAGATAGCGGCAAAGTTCCTCCCGATGTATAGCCCAATATCACCGCTCGGGACGACTGTGCCATCTGATAGGGTCGTGTTCGATGGCCAAACATTGGCCATCGCTAGCCGCAACGATTCCACTCATACGAACTCTTGGTTGATCACTAAGCGATCACCTGAGCGTTCGGTCAATTCAAATACCACTTTTCGAGAGGAGCATTACAATGGAACACAATTGGACTGACGAGCAGATGATCAAGGCGCAGAACATCGTGATGGAGCGATTCGCGCTGAATTCCGTCGCCGGGCATCTGGCGCCCCGTTCTACGGTGGAGGAAATGGCGACCACCGTCACAAGGAACCGGTTCGACTTTGCCCAAGCGATTGTCATCGATCGCGAGGTATTTGGCCTCAACGAGCCATTCTCGTTCTGCAGGTTCAGCAAGGCCCAGGTAAACGAGTTCAGCGCAATGCAAGGCGAGGACGTCACGCAGACAAAAGTGGTCACGACGCTCACACGCGCCTCAAGCAACTTCGCGCGGGTCTCCGACGCCTTGTTCGTCGTAGGCTTTGACGAGATGGAGAGTAGGGGGTTGCGGCCGCCGTCCGTCGAGATGCCGCGCGTGGACGTAACACAAAATCCTCCGCAGAGTCTTCGTGAGGCGGCGATCGAGGCGGAGGGTACTACGGGAGTCGGTCCCATTGTCGTGATTGCGCCTTTCAACGAGGGTTTGGTAACTGCCGTCTACGAGGCTGTGCTGCGGCTCGAGGGCCGGGGCTATTTCACCGCCTATCATCTCGTGCTTGGCGAACAACTTTGGCAGGAGCTCCATCGGCCGACCCCGGGATCGATGGTTCTGCCACGCTATGTAATCGAGCCGACGCTCATGGGTGGCGGCTTTTATCGCACGACAACCCTGCGGCCCGAAGAAGCGCTGCTTGCCTCTCTCGATGGACCGACCTTCGACTACGTGATCGCGGGCGACCCAGCGCGGCATCCGCTACTCGAGTGGCTTCGCGTCGAGTCCAGTGCGGCGAGGAACCGTGAGGAGATTTACACTTTCCGGATCTCGGAACGTTCCGCCCCTCGAGTGCGGGAGAACCAGGCCATCGTGCGGATGACAACTAAGCCGTAATTGACCTCGCGGAGGGTCCGAGCATGCCTAGTCAGCCATTGACGGTCGGCATGGTGGGCGAGAAAGTCGCCGCCTTGCACGAGGCTCTTTCAGCGCTCGGCTTGAGTATCCCTGAAGCCGAGACCAAGCGACGATTCTTCGGCCCCGCCACGCGCGAGGCGGTTTGCGAGTGCCAAAAGCGACACGGGCTGAAAGTCAGCGGTGAAGTCAACGAATCGACCGCCGCTGCGCTTTCAACCCCAGTGGCCAGCAGTCCCCCGCTTTCGGTGGCGGCTACTTCGCGATCCGCCATGGAAGCGCCATTCCCGCTCTCTTCTGGGGGGAGAAAATCGATGAAACCGATTACTCCTCCGCTCCGCGATAACGACCGGGGCCCGGAATGGGATAAGGTGATGTTTGCCGTGGAGGGCAAGATTGTCAGCCGCGAGCGCGCCGGGCTTGGCGGGCTGAGGGTCGAGATCGTGGATAAGAATGTCGGCGAAGATGTACGCCTTGTCGAAGCGGTGACCGACGACAGAGGCGCCTATCGGGCTACGTTCTCTATCGCAACCCTGCACGAACGCGGCAAGCAGTGGCCCGATCTACAGGCCCGCGTCTTCGCTGGCGAGATATTCCTCGGCGCCTCGGAGGTACGCTACGACGCATCGAGCCGTGAGACCTTGAACGTCCTCTTGACGTCGATGGCGGCGTCCGCTCTGACCTCTGAGCATGAAACGCTGGTCGGCGCGCTCTCCGCCCATTTCCGCGGCAGTCTGCGTGACCTAAAGGAGACAGACGACCGCCAGGACATCAGCTATCTCACCAACAAGACCTGCTGGGACGCGCGCGCGGTGGCGCTCGCCGCGCTGGCGGATCAGTTCAGTGCCCGGACCGTCCCGGCAGGCGGCGCCGGCCCGGCGATCGCGCCGGCCTTCTTCTATGCACTGTTCCGCGCCGGGCTGCCGGCCAATGAGGATGCCCTCTACCAGACTGATGCGAAGACCGCAGCCGGCATCTGGCAGCGGAGCATCGAGCAGGGCGTGATCCCCGCCGCGCTGACGGACGGTATCCCGAAGGCGGTCAAACATTTCCAAGGCCTCGCAGCGCAGCGCGCCTTGGACGTCCCGGCGTCGGCTGGGGTCTCACCCCTGAAGGAGATGCTGTCGGTTTCCCTGGTTGACGATGCGGAAAAGCAGCGGCTATTCGCCGACCTCTATACGCGGCACCGGGATGACCCGCCGCAGTTCTGGGACGCCGTGCGCGGCGCGTTCGGCGAGGCGGCAGAAAAACGCCTCAAGCTCGACGGGCAGCTCGCCTACCTGACGCGCAATAATGCGTCGCTGATCCGCAAGCTACACGATGCCGTTGGGCAGAATAGCCTCAGCGACACGGTGCAGCTGGTCGAGCATGGTTTCTCCCGTGCCCAGAAGTGGCAGGAGGCGATCGGTAACGACCCGGTCCCCCCCGAAATCCCGGGCGCGAACGCCGAGGAGAAACGGGCGCGCTATGCCGAATTGCTGTCCGCAAAGGTGCGCTTGAGTTTTCCGACGGCGGTGGTGGCGCACATGGTCAAGAGTGGCGAGACGCCTTTGGCCGCTGCCCCTGAGGTTCGGGATGGAGTGCACGCCTTTCTCACCGAGCAACACGGGAAATTCGAGATCGGCATGCAGCCGGTCGAACAGTTCATCACCCGGAACAATCTGCAAATCGCATCCGAAGTGATCAAAGAGGTCAAGCGCATCCAACGGGTCTATCAGATCACGTCGGACACGGCAATGAATGCGCTCCTGAAGAAGGGACTGGATTCGGCATACGCGGTGGTTCGCTACGACCAGGCCGAGTTTGTCGAGACATTCAAGGGGGAGCTGGGTGGCGAAGCACAAGCGAGATTGGCCTACGCCAAGGCGGAACAGGTACACAACGCGGTCCTCAATATTGCCACGTCGTACCTGATCGCCAGCACAGCACCTGGGATTGGCGGGCATAGCCCAGCACAGATCGTGAACCCGGCGCCGAGGGGCCTCGATCCGCAAGCCGCAAACGCAGGCGATGTCATCGCGTATCCGACCCTGGAAGGCCTTTTCGGCGAAATGGACTATTGCGAATGCGCACACTGTAGGTCGATATTGAGCCCGGCCGCTTACCTGGTGAATCTCCTGCAATTCATTGATCCGGACCCAGAAGCATGGGCTAGCACTATGACCCGGTGGAAGACCGAGCACGATGGCGCCCCTTACCCATTCCCTGACACTACCGCTCGGAACAACGCCGAAAACCCTGTAGATACAGAGATCACGCCCTTGCAGGTCTTGCTGTCGCGCCGGCCCGATGTCCAGCACCTGCCGCTCACTTGCGAGAACACCAATACGCCCCTGCCCTATATCGATGTCGTGAACGAAACGCTGGAGTACTTCGTCACCAATAGCCTCACGCTCGACAACTACGCCGGACACAGCACCGACGGCGACGCGAGGCCGGAAGAGCTGCTGGCGAGCCCGCAGTTTGTCAGCGATGCGGCCTATGCAACGCTCAAGGCAGAGATTTTTCCACCTCCGCTACCCTTCCATCAGCCGCTAGAAAACCTGCGCCGCTATTTCGATCGGTTCGAGGTACCGTTGCCGGAGGTGATGGAGGCGCTACGCAAAGACGACAGCGTGGAGCGCCCGAAACAGAGCGATTATGGCTGGCGCGATATTTTGATGGAGGAGCTTCGGCTCTCACGCCCCGAGCACAAGATCCTGACCAATTATGATCGGGACCCGCCGCTTAACAAGCTCACACTCCGACAGCTCTATGGCTATGCCCCGGCGACCTCGGAAGCCGATGTCCTGGCCGGCCTCGCGTGCGCGAAAGCATTCACGCGCCGCATGGGCATCACCTACGAAGAGCTCATCGAGATCCTCAAAACCCGCTTCATTAACCCGAGCTCGACGCTAATCCCGAAACTGGAACGCCTAGGCGTTCCGTTCTCAACCCTGGAAACGTTGAAGGAAAGTCCATTGACGGGCCAGGCATGGCTGGCCTTACTGCCTCAACCTTTGCCGGATGCCTCACACTATGGCGGCAATATCGAGACGTGGGTAAAAGACAATGCGAACTTCGCCAAGATCATGGGGCTGATCACACTCACGACTCCCATTGTGCCCCGCGCAGCTTCCACGGCTTATAGACGCGGCGATTGCGTCAGACCCACCTCACTCCCAGCAGGAGCAGCGACTTTTTACGAATGTACCACCCCTGGTACCTCAGCCGCTGTGGAACCCGGCAACTGGCCTACGGCGCCTGGACAGCCATTTGTCGATGGGACTGTCGTCTGGACAAGTAGGGTTGGCTTGAGTGATTGCAGCCTTGACACATTACGCTTCCGCTATGCAGACCCCGCCAAACTCGCACAGAACATTCGTGGCTTCGAGTTTGTCCGGATGCTGCGCTTCATCCGGCTATGGAAGAAACTCGGCTGGACCATTGGACAGACCGATAAGGCGATTACAGCCCTCTACCCGGAAGTCCAGCTTCCAAACGACCCCGATGATACGGTGAACCTGCAACGGCTCGATGCCGGCTTTTTGATCCTGCTGCCGCGCCTGGGCGTGATCAAACACGTCATGAAAGCCCTCAACCTCAAGCCGAATCAGGACTTGTTGCCGCTTCTGGCCTGTTTTGCACCGATCGATACGCACGGGGCCGCTTCTCTCTACCGGCACATGTTCCTTAGCCCGGCACTGCTGAAGTTGGACGCAGCGTTCGCCGATGACGGCTTCGGCAATTTCCTGGATGGCGCGGAGACATTGACGGCCCACGCGGAGACCCTGCGCGCCGCATTCCTGCTCACCGACGCTGAGCTGAGCGAGATTGATACCGCGCTCGGATTCGACGTCAACACGCCACTGACGCTGGACAACATCAGCGCGGTCTTTCGCCGCGGCTGGCTCGCCCGGAAGTTGAAACTCAGCGTCCGCGAGTTCCTTTTTTTAACCACCATCAAACATCAGCCGGTAACGACATTTACCGGCATTGACCCGTTCGCGGCGCCCGATCCTCCGAGCCCGCAGATACGGCGCCTCATCGAATTGGTGAGCCGCCTTCGCGCGGCATCCCTGAAGCCGGTAGAGGCTCTCTACCTCATCTGGAACCAGGACATCAGCGGAAGGTCAGCGCCGGACGAGCGCCAGATGTCGGACTTCGCTCGCAGCTTGCGCGCTGGCTTCGCCGCCATCGAAAGCGAGTTTGCCATTGTCGACGATCCGCAAGGCCAGATCGCGCGTGCCAGAATGACACTGGTCTACGGCAATGAAGCGACTGACCTCTTTTTCGGCCTGCTCGGGAATACCGTGGTTACGGAGGTAGCTTACAGCCACGATCAGACCACATTGGAGCAGGCCATCCTGGACGCCGCTCCAGCAGGCATTGCCTATGATGACTTCCGTAAGCGGCTTTCCTTTCGTGGCGTCCTGACCGCGGCCGCCCGCGACGCGCTCAAAGCTGTTACCGGTGTAACCGCTCAATTTTCAGCGGCAGCGGACAGCCTGTTTACGGAAAATCAGCAAGTCGTCTGGTCTTTCTTTGACCGCTATCCGGAACTGCTCCCACTTTACGAAGCCTATGTCGCCTCAAATGACCCGGTAGAGCAGAGACGGTCTGATCTGCTGGCGAACTTCCTACCGGAGCTCAAGCGCCGGCGCAAGCACCAGCAGGCCTTGCAAGTCATCAGCGCAACGGCAAAGACCGATCTGAGATTCACCAGCGCTGTGCTCGACGATGCGGCCGTCCTGCATGCGGCGGCAAACCATACTCGTCCCGCTTTGGACGACCTCATGGCTGTGGAGACGGCCGGCCTTTCGGCAGAGTTTTTCTTCCGTGACACGGCCACGGGCAGCGTTGACCGCACCAGCGACGTCGAGGCCAATCTGACGTACAGCGCGACTAGAACCAACAAGCTTCCGGCCAATCCGGTACCGGGTGCTATTTCCGGAATCTGGAGTGGTTATATCGAAGCGCCTGAGAATGGCTTCTTTAATCTTCGTATCGACGCCGACGCGGGGGCAACGGTGACCTTGATCCTCGACGGCACGACGGCCAACTTGGCACCGAACGGCACCGTCTGGAGCAACACGGCGCCCATCGAGTTGCGGGCCGGGACACTTTATGCCATCACCCTCAAAGTCGAGAAGGTGAAGGACACACTCAGTGTTCGCTGGGAGAGCACCGGGCGCGGCCGGGAGATCATTGCGCCACGCTATCTGTACTCAGCCACGTTGCAGGATCGGCTGCGTGTTGTTTACATCTGCTTCCTCAAGGCCGCATCCCTGGCTAGCAGTCTTCGGCTGACGGCAGCGGAAACCGTCCACTTCGCATCCCACGCGGATTACCGGATTGGCGGCCAGGGGTGGTTGAACAGCCTGCCGGTCACGGGAAGCCCCGACAACGACACGGCCATTGCGCTGTTGGCAGCCTTTTCAGCCCTGCTCGACTTCGCCCGCATCAAGGGGGAGCTCGCGCCCGACGATGAGCGCCTCCTCAGTATTCTCAAGGACCCGGCAGCGGCGACACAAAGCGAGGATGGCTTACTTCTCACTCTGACGCGCTGGACGGTCGATTCGTTATTCACGTTTCTTGTCATCCGCTTCGGCAAGGTCATTGCTGATTTGTCCCATCTCGACACCTTCCGCCGAGTCTACGACGCCCATGCGCCAGTGAAGACAATGGGCATCCCGGCAGCAGCCGCGCTGGTCAAGGCCACCACCAACGAGCCGAATGCCGTCACCGTCCGCAATTTGCAGGCTGCCCTGCGCGCCCGCTATGACGAGAGCGGCTGGCTGAGCGTGTTGAAGCCCATCAATGACGAAATGCGCAGCTTGCAGCGCGATGCGCTGGTCACCTACATCCTGCACCAGATGAGCCAGAAGGATGAAACGCAGCACATCGATACGCCAGATAAGCTCTTCGAGTACTTTCTGATGGATGTGCAGATGGATCCCTGCATGCAGACATCGCGCATCCGTCACGCCCTGTCGTCGGTCCAGCTGTTCATCGAGCGCTGCCTGATGAATCTCGAGCCGCGCGTCGCGCCGTCGTCCATCAAGGCGAAGCAGTGGGAATGGATGCAGCGCTACCGCGTCTGGGAGGCCAACCGTAAGGTCTTCCTCTGGCCCGAGAACTGGCTGGAGCCCGAGCTGCGCGACGACCAGTCGCCGTTCTTCAAGGAGACGATGAGCGAGCTGCTGCAAAGCGACATCACTGAAGACCGTGCGGCCACTGCCTTGCTGAATTACCTCTCCAAGCTCGAAGAGGTGGCGAAACTGGAGCCGTGCGGCATCCACTACGTCGAGAACGATCCCGCTGCCGACGACGGCATCGCCCATGTGGTGGCACGCACTGCCGGGGCCAACCGCAAGTACTTCTATCGCCGCCGCGAGCACGGCTACTGGACGCCGTGGGAGCAGATCAGGGTCGACATTGAGGACAACCCGGTGATTCCGGTAGTGTGGAATGGGCGCCTGTTATTGTTCTGGCTCAGGATTCTTAAGCAGGCACCCCTCGCTACACCTCCACCACCGCCCCCAGGTACGCAGCTATGGAATCTCGATGCGTCTACGTATATTAGAAGTGATGCGCCCAAGGTTACCGTTCAGGCCATACTCTGTTGGAGCGAGTACTACAACGGCAAGTGGCAGCCGACCAAGACGTCGGATGTCAACCATCCGGCAGAATTAGGGCAGTTCCACCCTACAGTCTTCGATCGCTCAGAACTGTTTCTGTCGGTCACAGAAGAGCAAGGGTATATCCACGTGAGTACGTGGAGCAACCAGGCCCTGACTTCCTTAGGGTTCGTTCTATTCAATACGCATAGCTTGCCCGTCGTGGTCCGCGTGAGTACCCTTCCCGAACTATTTCGCTTCGTGCGCATCGAATCGGATGGCAGATTGGGTGCGGTCTACGAAGTGCCCGACGTTGGCTCGTCGTTTGTACGGTACATACTGACAAACCCGATGAATGGTCGTGTCATCCAGCCGATACATGCACTGCGAAATTCATGGGATGCACCGTTCTTCTATGAGGACAGCCGACATGTCTTCTATGTCACCACCCGCGAGCGCATCGCGCAGATTTCTCAGTGGAACCAGTTTGGAATTATGCCGGCTCGGGTGCAGCCACGCCTCGCCATCCCTCCGCTCGTGTTCGAGCCCGAGGAGGTCATACCGGACAGATACGGTCCGATCGTTACCGCACGGAATGTGGGAGTTGTCGATCGTGCCCCGATCGAACGGCTTGTCTCCGAAGACGCGCGCATCGACAAAGTCATTGGGACAACCGGCACGGTCCGCTATGGCGACAAGGAGATTGGCCCGGTGGGTGTCGTGTCAAACCGGCAGGTGCGGCGCGGATAAGGAACACAGAGAGGAAGACAAGATGAAAAGCTATGCCACACAGGTCGGGTTCCACAACATCCAAGATGCCAACTTGCAGGTGCGGTCCTCGGTACTGCTCAGCGAAGACACCGAATTCACGTACACGTTCGAGAACTTCTTTCACCCCTTTGTGGGCGAGTTGATCAAGAAGCTCAATCAGAACTCGCTACCAGGGTTGCTCGACGCCAAATACCACCAGGAGCTGAAAGCCCCGTTCTTCGATACGTTCTATACATCCCTGACGAGTGCAGTGGTGAAGCTCAACCACTTTCCGAAGGAGATCGATGTCATCGAAGGTGGCCCGTATGCGAACTATAACTGGGAGCTGCTGTTTCACATCCCACTCACCATCGCCGTGCATCTAAGCAAGAACCAACGTTTTGCCGAGGCACAGCGCTGGTTCCATTACATCTTCGATCCGACCTCGAACGACACGTCGGTCCCCGTGCCACAGCGCTTCTGGAATTTCCTGGTCTTCCGCCAGGGCGGCGATGTCACCCAGATCGACGAGATCCTGGCGTTGCTGAGCAAGCCCGACGATGAGTGCACGCCGGCCGAGCTTGCGCTCAAGAAGAGGATATTGGACGGTTACACGGCGATCAAGGATAAGCCATTTCAGCCGCACGCGGTCGCGCGCACGAGGCATCTCGCCTATCAGTACTGCGTGGTCATGAAGTATCTCGATAACCTGATCGCGTGGGGAGATAGTCTATTTCGACAGGACACGATCGAATCGATCAACGAGGCGACCCAGCGCTACGTGTTAGCGGCGAATATTCTGGGCGCTAGGCCGCAGCGTATCCCTTCGCAAGGGACCGTCCGCCCGAAAACCTTCGCACAGCTCAAGGCGCAGCGCCTTGACCCGATGGGCAATGCGCTGGTGGAGCTCGAAGGCAAGTTCCCGTTCAACCTTGGCCTGCCGCAGACCCAGGGGGCGGATCCGGATGCCGCCGGGCCACTCTTCGGCATTGGACGCACGCTCTACTTCTGCATTCCGCGCAACGACAAGCTCCTCGGCTACTGGGACACGGTGGCCGACCGGCTCTTCAAGATCCGCCACTGCATGAATATCGAAGGCGTGGTGCGCCAGCTAGCCCTTTTCGAACCGCCAATTGATCCCGGCATGCTGGTCAAAGCCGCAGCGGCAGGGATCAACATTGGCTCAATTGTCAGCGGGCTGAACCAGCCGATCGGTCCCAACCGCTGCCTGTTCCTGATTCAAAAATCATTAGAGCTCACTGCTGAAGTGCGTGGCCTCGGCAACGCCTTGCTCTCGGCGATCGAGAAAGGCGACAGCGAGCACCTGGCATTGCTGCGCCAAAGCCACGAGATCAAGATACAACAAATGCAGCAGGGGGTGCGATTTCTACAATGGAAACAGGCGCAGGAGTCAACGGAATCGCTGCTAAGGAGCCGCGCCAGCACGGTGGAGCGATACCGATACTATCAGCGTCTGCTCGGTTTGCCCCCGGACAACGCCACCGTCCCGGACACGTTCCCGCTCGACCGCCAGGGGCTGACCGAGGAGAACTTCGATGAGGCCTATGGCGCACTCGTTGGGCAGTACGATAAGACAGTGGCGGTGCAGGCGTACCCGTCGTTGAAACTAGCTGGGGACACATCTCTAGGTGATCAGTCCGGAAAGGGCAACTTGTATCTAAATGCTAGTGAAGATAGTGATTTAAACGAGCACTCGCCTAAGGTCAAGGATTACCAAACCTATGCCTTTGGTCTAAGACAAGTTGCTCCTGCACTGTCTTTAATTCCTACTTTTACAACAAACTTTCATTACTGGGGTATCGGTGGAACCATAAAATTTGGTGGAGAGGCGCTCACTGCAAATGCAATAACGGCGGCAGAAATTCTAGAACTGCTGGCGAGCCGAGAGGGTCACGATGCCAATAGTGCCTCTAAGACCGCTTCTTTTGAACGCCGCGCGGACGACTGGATGTTGCAAAGCAACCTGGCGGCGCGTGAGCTGATGCAGCTTGGACGGCAGATAATCAGTTCGCTGATCGCCGAGCAGATCGCGCATCATGAGTATTTGAATATCCAGAAGCAGATCGAACATTCACAAGAGGTTGATCGATTCCTGCGCGAGAAGTTTACAAACGAAGAACTGCATGCCTGGATGCAGGGCGAGATCTCCCGGCTCTATTACGAATACTATCGCTTCGCTTTCGACACTGCACGCAAGGCAGAAAAGACGATGAAACAGGAGCTGATGCGCGCGGAAGTCGACGCCACCGACTACATCAAGTTCAACTACTGGGACGGCGGGCGCAAGGGGCTGCTCTCCGGCGAGGCGCTCTATCTGGACGTCAAGCGGATGGAGATGGCCTACCACGAGAACAACAAGCGGGAGTACGAGCTGACCAAGCACGTGTCGCTCCGTCAGCTCAACCCGATGGCATTGCTCGCCCTTAAGGCCACGGGGTCTTGTGAGCTCGCCATACCCGAGTGGGTTTTCGACCTCGACAATCCCGGCCATTATATGCGCCGGATCAAGAATGTGAGCCTGTCTATCCCATCGGTCGCCGGACCCTACACAAGCGTTAGTTGCACGCTGTCACTATTCAAGAGCTCGCTACGCAAGTCACCGCTAGGTGACGACTATGCTCGTCAAGGCAGCGAGGACGATCGATTTGTCGATTATTTTGGTACGATTCAGTCGATTGTTACAAGCACCGGTAACAACGACAGTGGTCTGTTCGAGACCAACTTGCGCGACGAGCGATTCCTACCCTTCGAAGACGCCGGTGCCGAAAGCACCTGGAAGTTAGAGTTGCCTGCAGACTTCCGCCAATTCGACTACGACACGATCTCTGACGTTGTTCTGCACTTACGGTACACGGCGCGGCAGGGGGGAGCCTCGCTGCGGGATAAGGCGGCCGAGCACATGAAAGAACTCGTCGGCGAGGCTAACGCGGCAGGCCTCGCGCTCCTGTTCAGCCTGAAGCATGATTTCCCCACCGAGTGGCATCGATTCAACACCGGCACGAATGACTTTGTCGCCACGGTGAAACAAGAACATTTCCCTTTCTTCACGCAGGGAAAGGAAATTACCATCGACGGATTGCAAATTCACGCAATTCAAGATGGCCAACTGAAGTCTGTTACACCGCAAGGGCTTAATCTAACTGCCCTTACAGAGTCGCTAACGGACGAGGGAACGTTCGAGCTTTCACTTACCCCTGACGGCGCGGTTCTCATGCGGAATAAAGAGGCGTACGTCTTCATTCTGATCAAGTACTCCGTTGGGTCGGGATGATGCGCCGCCAAAGTCGACGCAGCAGCCATCATTGAACCGGCACATGAAAAGTCCTTACGAATGCCCGCACAGGGCCAAGGTATAAGCGCGTTGGCCTTACCAGAAAGACAAGCCATTTCCACCAGTACAGATCAAAGTCAACGATAAGTCCCATGGAAGACTTCTAGCTAGCGTTGACTTGGGGTAATGATACATTGGCTAACCGGGCAGGATGCCGCTCGCTAGCTAGCCCCGTTTTGAGCTTGTTTCAGGTCGACAGAATTGGACGGAATTGACTTCCGCCAGGGCATCGGTCGGCCCGTGCAACGCGTGCAGCGAGCTGTACAATTTCGAGCTGAGCGCTAGGACGCATGGCGTCAGCTGGTGCGTCGTGTAACGCGAGCGCTTTTTGTTCCTCGTAAGCCGCATCCTCGGCCCCGCCCTAAGACGCTGCTCATCGCTCAGCAACTGGCTAAGGTTTCGGGGGCGCATTCAAAACCTCGATTACTGGAACCACTGGATCGTATTATCGGGCACAACACTTTCAGCTCATGGGGAAGAGCAAAAACTCGCTGACGTTATTGTGTATTTGTTCAGTCTGATTTGCCCCCTGATCGCGCAGACGAAAAGTAGAATGGTCGTGACAAACACCGTATATTGATATAGACTTGTTGTACTGTTGCGCCCATTAGCAGTTACCAAAACGGTAACCCCTTTCCCCGGTTATTTACCGGGACAAATCGCTCCGCTTAAGCGTTGTAGCGTCTTGCATCAGGACGATGCATGCTCTTAACCAAAATGTGGATATATTTGCCGTGATGCAAGGCAGGCTTTGGTGGCATTAGCGTACGTAAGTCAAGATGTCATCGGGCCGGTAATGGCCGTGAGCTGGCTGGTTCGCTCCAGCGCTATCGACCACGTCATTCCCGAGCGAATGAATTCATCGACGCGTTCTTCCGCGAAGCTGTGCCGGAGACCAATGGATCCCGAGGCTATACCCCAATGCTTGTTAACTTGCGCGAGTCCACTGTTGGGATAAGCGGTTTCCCGCTGGCAGGGGCGTAATGCTGCTTGACGCTGTGTTCGCGATCCCGGTGGAGAAAGTCACGCGGGGCTTCGGAACAGTGAGTGCGCTGATTTTGGGCAGTGTCTCCAGCGCTTTCGTATTGCCTTGCATCATCGGGACCCGCAGACCCCTCTCGTGCCGCGCATCAATGTAGGCTTGTGCCTGTTCGCACGCGATCGCGGCACCCACAAGCAGTCGACTAGGAACGCGCTATTTAAGCGCTATGGTGGAATAAGGGGCACCGAAGCCTTTTGGCTATCTAGGGGAAAACAACTGGTGCCACGCCCTAGACTGCGTGATTATACAGGAGGAATAGGCTTAACTCAGTGAGGTAAGCCCCCGGCTTTGCCGGGGGACTCACCGGGGTTTGACCTGTACGACGGTCGGTGTGAATCTCCGATCTCCGCCAAGAGAAGGGGATTCACAGATGAAAGAATACCAGAGTTTGAGTCATACGAGATGGGACTGCAAATATCACGT
>JBIMKD010000375.1:0-14646 GCA_043673815.1 Chromatiales bacterium | reverse complement strand
GCCCAGGTGGTGACCTCGATCGCGGGCAGTTCGGCGTGGTTCGAGCGCGGTTTCGTGACCTATTCGAATGCCGCCAAAGAGGAGATGTTGGGCGTCAATGCCGAGACGCTCGCACGCTTCGGTGCCGTGAGCGCCGAGAGCGCTATCGAGATGGCCCAGGGCGCGCTCATGCATAGCCGAAGTGATATCAGCGTTGCCATCACCGGGATCGCGGGGCCGGAGGGCGGCTCCGAGGACAAACCGGTCGGGACCGTATGGCTCGCCTGGGCGGGCGGCGGCCGTCCGGCGGTCACGGCGTGCGAGCATTTCGAGGGCGGCCGGGCCACTGTGCGCCGGCAGGCCGTCGAGACGGCGCTACGCGGTCTCATCGAGCGTCTGCAATGAGCTTGCGAAGAAATCTGCTGCGCTCAGGATCTCGCGACGATTTTTTCACAAGCTCAATGAATGCCGAAGAGAAGAAATCGCGCCTTCCTCGGAGCGAGGCGGCCACCCAACGCTTGTTCTTTGCCCTATGGCCGAGTGAGGAGGTGCGCGCGGCCCTGGCCGAGGTAATGGCCTCGTTACACGCACGCCGGGCCAAACCCGTGGCTGCGGAAAACCTCCATATCACGCTCCTCTTTTTAGGCTCTGTCACCGCGCAAACACGGATCTGTGCCGAGAAGATAGCCGAGGGGATCGCGGGATACCCGTTCGAGCTGAGACTCGATCAAATCGGCTTTTGGCCAAAATCCGGGATCGTTTGGCTCGGTGCGCGCGAGTTGCCGGAGAGTCTCGCGGCTTTGGTTCGGGATCTACACCTGGGGATCACCGGCTGTCGCATCGATCTCGATGCGCGTCCGTTCAAAGCCCATGTGACGTTGATGCGCAAGGCGCTCGTGGTCCGGCGCGAACGGTCGCACGTTGCCGTCGCCTGGCGCGTCGATGACTTTGGCTTGGTCGAGTCTAAAACCAATCCCGACGGGTCGCATTATCAAGTGCTTACGCGTTGGCGGCTCGGCGCCGATTCACGTGGAGCGCAAGGAGGTTTAAGCGGATCGTCCCCATACGCTTAAGCAAGCGCGCCAACCCTAGTGCGATGTGGTAAGCTTTTTTTTGCGGATAAGCCTTAGCCAGGTCGTGAAGACTGTGATGATTCCGAATCTCGTAACGCGTTTATTATTCGTATTGGGCATCGCTACGATAGCTTTGAGCGTTCTGTACTTTGCAGCCCGGTTTCCGAAAGCCTCCCACTACGAGGTTGTTTCGACATCAAAATCACTATCCCACCAGGACGTCTTTACCCCTCCGATCGGGGTTAGGAAAGTAATCAGAGCGGAGTTGGACATAAGTATTGAGCCTCCACCGAAGGTCGAAACCGGAGACGCTGTTGTAGTCGTGCTGACAGTCACGCCAAGAGTGCCTACTGGCGGTTCTCTACTTCTCATTCATCGGCAGATGCGAGAAGGAATGATAGCTTTTTCGTTGATCTTAGCAGGCGCCAAGGTCGAGCCGTCTGGCAAGAACGTGGTGTCTTCAAGCGGGCGGGCTCAATGGTCAGTCAAGCCGGAGGAACCAGGGACTCTCAACGGCTTTGTCAAGCCGGAGTTCTATAAATCATCGGGCGGTTATTTCGGGAAAGACCGAGTGGAATACTCAACCGAAGAGTACATTCCCGTCACCGTGACTACTTCTGAACGTGTCGAGACAACGAAGTCCGCCATTTCAGCGGCAGTGGCTTTTTTTGGGTCGTTGCTCACGCTTCCCGGCATACTGGCGTTTATGAAAGAGCGACGTGAAAAGCGCAAGGACAGGGATGCTGATGATAGAGAGCGCGGTCCTAAGATCATTCTGCCAGGAGATAGGAACTCGAATAGCCCGCGTAGGATGCGTTGAGGAAAGCCAGGGCCAGGGGCGAGTACCCGAGCGCCAGCGAAGCTGGCCGGGGCCGAAGGCGGCCCTGCTTGGCGCGCCAAGGACGCAACGAAGCGCATCGGTCGAGTGATGTCCCGCGACTGATGCGCCTCCTTACGTCGGCACATCCTACGATTGTTTACATGGGGGATAACCGTCGGTCCAACGTTTTATTCAACTCGGAGGCCCCGATCAATGATTGACTGGCGCAAATACATCACTAGCGATCCGGAAATCTGTCACGGCCAGCTTTGTGCCAAGGGAACCCGTGTGTTGGTCACTAACATTCTCGATAGCTTGGCAGAAGGGGCGAGTCGAGAGGAAATCCTAAGGAGTTACTCCTCGCTTACGCGGGAGCACATTGATGCCGCGATTGCCTACGCAGCCGAACTGGCGCACGAAGAAAGTCTGCTCCCGTTGCGGACTGCATGAAATTCAAGATGGACGAAAACCTTCCCGCGGAACTGGTCGATGACTTGCGTGTTGCTGGCCATGAAGCGGAGACCGTTTCTGACGAAGGCCTCACCGGGGCGCCTGATGCAGTCATCCTTGAGAACGTGCTAAACGAGGGTCGTACGCTACTTACCATGGACAAGGGAATTGCTGACGTGCGGGCTTTCGCTCCAGACTGCTATGCAGGGATCGTGTTATTCCGCCCCTCAACTTCTGGCCGAGGTGCAGTTCGCGCCTTTGTTTGCCGCCATCTGCCTACCATCCTACACACTGAACTGGCCGGGCATCTGATGGTCATCACTGACCGCAGCATCCGGATCCGGTGACTCCGGCCGCGATTAAGAAGTGCGGGCACCCGAAGACCAACGAGATCCTGTGCGCCCGCAAGAAGTCCGCTGGCTCTTTCTCCTACGGCGCGCCGGATGTTCAAGACAGGTATACGCCCTTAGCCCACCTGAGGTTTCTGGCTGGGACGAATTCACCCTACCCTTAAGCCCGGCAGCCGCGCGAAGTCTGGTGCGATGTGGTAAGCTTTTTTCCTGACAATCTTTACTTGGGCAACAACACAGACTTCTTCAGCGTTCGCAACCGGGAGGTAAAGCAGATGATATCTAAAATCATGCGCAGTTCAGTGATATTTGCTACCGCTATAGCGGCTAGCTTTCCGACAGCCTTGCAGGCTCAGAATGCCGGCCCGTCCACTCAAAAGGCGCCTCTGTCTGTTGCTGACATCCTCAAGAGTCCTATAGATGATCAGGAAGTGGTGCTCCATGGCGTCCTGGTCAAAAAGGTGGGTAAAGAGAAGTATATCTTTTCTGACGGAACTGGCGAAATCAGAGTGGAAATCGAGGCTGAGGATTTCCCAACACAAAAAGTAGACGATAAAGCCCGAGTCGAAATAAGAGGAGAGGTAGAGAAGGACTTTCTCGAAACGCCGGAGATCGACGTTGAGGCGATTACCATCTCTCCGTGAGAGGCCTGAGGGCCTAACAAACCCGCGTAGCATCGGTCGAGCGATATCCCGCGACTGAAGGAGTGCAAGTATGGGGCATGTGTTTGCGGAAATGGGCCTCAGCAATCCTAGACAACCTGACTTGGAACCGCTTAGGGTTAAAGCGCTCGCTGATACAGGTGCTTTAATGTTGTGTATCCCTGAACACATTGCGTTACAACTCAACCTCGAACAAGAGTCGATCCGAGAGGTGTCGGTAGCCGATGGACGGAGTATGAACGTTCCTTATGTAGGGCCGATTCGGGTAGGCTTTGGAAAACGGTTTTGCTATGTTGGTGCCTTAGTTCTTGGTGATGAAGTTCTACTCGGAGCAGTGCCTATGGAAGACATGGATCTAGTACTTTCGCCAAGTCGCCGAGAAGTTACCGTTGATCCTGCGAGCCCTAATATTCCACATGCCAGAGTAAAATCGCTAACAATGCGCTGCACCTGAACGCCTGCTGCGTCGGCGCTGGCGTTAGACGCCTCAGTACGGAGCTCTGGTATGCTTACGGTACTGAGGCCGGGACCGTTATCGCTTTTTCTTTTTTGCGGGTGACCGCAATGAACCGCAGCATGTCCATGTTGAGCGAGACGATAAGATCGCTAAGTTCTGGCTAGAACCAATTCGATTACAGAGCAGCGGTGGGTTTTCGCGCGTCGAGATTGCGCGGATCGAGAAAGTGGTGAATGATCACCGAGTCGAGCTAGTGGAGACCTGGAATGAGTACTTCGGCCATTGAAATAGAAGTCCCCTTTGCCGAAAACGTCACGGTGTCGGACGACACGCTTTGTGTCGACCTCAGCGATGGGCGAAGCATTTCTGTTCCACTCGCATGGTATCCGCGGCTATCGCACGGGTCATCGGTTGAGCGGAAGCGCTGGCGCATGATCGGTCGGGGGGTAGGCATTCACTGGGAAGATCTAGACGAGGACATCAGCGTCGAAGGTCTCTTGGCAGGTAAGCGGTCAGGGGAAAGCCAGGCTTCATTCAGCAATTGGCTGGCGAAACGGTCTTAATAACCCGTAGTTAGCCACGAAACAAAGAAATACGGTATCTTCGTAGTCAAATGAAAAGGTGCCATGATGACAACCGTCGAGACAATTGAGCTCGCCATCAAGCAGCTCCCCCCCAACGAGCTCGCGAAGTTGCGACGCTGGTTCTTGGAATTTGATGCTGCTGCTTGGGACGCTCAGATTGAGGCAGATGCTGCTGCCGGAAAATTCGATGCACTAGCTGAAGCTGCTTTAGCTGAATATCATAGCGGTAAGGCACGCGAGATCTGAGGCATTTCACGTCGAGTCGATTCTGGCGCTATTTCGATGCTCTACCAACCGACATTCAGGATCTCGCCGACGCTCCTACGGCCTTCTCAAGCAGAATCCGGCGCACCTGTCGTTACGATTCAAATCCGTGTATGGCGAACGCTTCCGCAGCGTCCGGGTCGGTATTCATTACCGTGCTCTTGGCGTGCCCGTCCCAGAGGAAGTGCAGTGGTTCTGGATTGGGCCGCACGCCGAGTATGACAAATTCTTTGGCTAACCATTCGCTCAATCGGACGCCGGAAAGATCCGCGCCCTTCCTTTGCCATGGTGGCGGCGCCGGTTAGCTCTATCGATATCTTACGCGCGCCGGAGGACGGAAAATCAATGGATGAGAATCGAAAAAAGGCACTGGGAATGGCCTTGAGCCAGATCGAGAAGCAGTTCGGAAAGGGATCGGTCATGCGCATGGGTGATGTGCAAGCGGTCCGCGACGTTGAGACCGTCTCTTCGGGATCGCTCGGGCTCGATATCGCGCTCGGTATCGGGGGTCTCCCGCGCGGCCGGATCATGGAAATCTACGGTCCGGAATCTTCGGGCAAGACCACCTTGGCCTTGCACGCCGTGGCCGAGATACAGCGGTGCGGGGGCACCGCCGCCTTTGTGGATGCCGAGCACGCCTTGGACCCGAGTTACGGCGGAAAAGTCGGGGTCAAGATCGATGATCTGCTGGTCTCGCAACCGGACACCGGCGAGCAGGCGCTCGAGATCACGGACATGCTGGTGCGTTCGGGCGCGGTCGATTGCATCGTCATCGACTCGGTCGCGGCGCTGACGCCGAAGGCCGAGATCGAGGGTGAGATGGGCGATACGCACGTGGGCCTGCAAGCGCGCCTCATGTCGCAAGCCTTGCGCAAACTGACCGGCAACATCAAGCGTTCCAATTCTTTGGTGATTTTCATCAACCAGATCCGCATGAAAATCGGCGTCATGTTCGGCAACCCCGAGACCACGACCGGAGGCAACGCCCTCAAGTTCTACGCCTCGGTTCGGCTCGATATCCGCCGCATCGGTTCCATCAAGCGCGATGAGGAGATCGTCGGCAACGAGACCCGTGTCAAGGTCGTGAAGAACAAGCTGGCGCCGCCCTTCAAAGAAGCGATCTTCGATATTCTGTACGGCGAGGGTGTCTCGCGCGCCGGAGAGGTGGTGGACCTCGGTGTCGCCGGCGGGATCATCGAGAAGACCGGCGCCTGGTACAGTTACCGGGGCGAGCGCATCGGGCAGGGAAAGGAAAATGCCCGGACCTTTCTCAAGGAACATCCCGATAAGGCGGCCTCGATCGAGCAGGCAATCCGCGCGAAGTTCCTGCGGGGTAATGCGGAACGCGGCCCGGTGGCCGAGGAGGCGCGGGCCTGAAGGACAGAGCGCGCCGGTATGCTCTCAGTCTTCTCGCGCGACGCGAAGATAGCCGCAAGGAGCTCGCGGCGCGGCTTACGCGGCGCGGCAGCCCGGAGGATCTCGCGCAGCAGGTCTTGCGCGAGCTCGCGGCCGCGGGCTGGCAGAGCGATGAGCGCTTTGCGGGCGCCTTTGTCGCGTCGAAAACCGAACGGGGATACGGTCCCTTGCGGATCATTGCCGAGCTGAAGGAACGCGGTATCGACGCGGAGATCATCGCGGGATTAATCCATACCGGGGACCCGTGCTGGGAAGAACGTATGCTTCAAACCCGGGCTAAACACTTTGGCACGTGGTTGCCTGTGGATAGGAAGGAGCGGGCGCGTCAAGCACGCTACTTGGTAAACCGTGGGTTCATTCCGGAGCGGGTCCGGCGCGCGTTAGATACAGGCGATTGAATCCTCGCCAAGAATATTTGAAATTTGGGCCTTTCGATAAACTCCCTCTCCCATCGGGAGAGGGCTGGGGTGAGGGGATATCCCCTCATCCTGGCCTTCTCCCGGAGGGAGAAGGGACTTCCGGATTTGTTGAAGTCGGTCTGTATAACATTGGTTGCGTCAGAATCTATGTCGATAAAGAGCAGCGCCGAGATCCGGCGGGCATTTCTGGATTTCTTCAGCGCGCGCGAGCATACGATTGTTCCCAGCTCACCGCTGGTGCCGGCCAACGATCCGACGCTCTTGTTCACTAATGCCGGTATGGTGCAATTCAAGAACGTCTTCCTGGGGCGCGAGCAGCACCCCTTTCAGCGCGCCGCCTCCTGCCAGGCATGCGTGCGCGCCGGCGGTAAGCACAACGATCTCGAGAACGTCGGTTACACCACGCGCCACCATACCTTTTTCGAGATGCTTGGAAACTTCAGCTTCGGTGATTATTTCAAACGCGAGGCGATTCACTACGCCTGGGAGTTTTTAACCGGGTCCTTGGGCATCGACCCCGCGAGGCTCTGGATCACGGTTTTCCAGGACGACGACGAGGCGGCCTCGGTCTGGCTCGATGAGATCAAGGTCGATAAGCGACGCGTATCCCGCTGTGGCGAACAAGACAACTTCTGGACCATGGGCGCGACGGGTCCCTGCGGTCCCTGCTCGGAGGTGTTTTTCGACCACGGCGCGGCGATCGCGGGCGGGCCGCCGGGAAGCCCGGAGCAGAACGGGGATCGCTATGTGGAGATTTGGAACCTGGTATTTACCCAGTATGACCGCGATGACAGCGGACGTCTGCACCCGATTCCGCATCCCTCGGTCGATACCGGGATGGGCTTGGAGCGCATCGCCGCCGTCATGCAAGGGGTCCACAGTAACTACGGCATCGATGTATTCCGCGCCCTGACGGGCGCGGTCATCGCTTTGGTCAGCGACAAAGACGCCGCGCATCGAACCTCGGTTCAGGCGATTGCCGATCACATCCGTTCTTGTGCCTTCATCGCCGCGGAGGGCGTCGTCCCCTCCAACGATGGCCGGGGTTACGTGCTCCGGCGCATCATCCGCCGGGCGATTCGGCACGGGCGTCGGCTCGGGTTACGGGAACCTTTCTTTTACCGGCTGGTAGCGGTGCTCGCAACCGAGATGGGTGCGGTTTATCCGAGATTGGCGGAGGGACGAACTGCTATTGAGCGGGTTTTGAAACAGGAAGAGGAGCGCTTTGCCGAGACGCTTGATTCTGGGCTCAAGCTTCTGGAGCGTTCGATTGCTGATCTGTCTGGGAGCGTGATCCCGGGCCGCGACGTGTTTCAACTCTACGATACCTACGGTTTCCCGGTCGATCTCACCGCCGACATCGCGCGTGAGCGCGGTTTGACCTTGGACATGGAGGGATTCGAGCGGGAGATGGAGCAACAGCGCGAACGGGCGCGGGCGGCCAGCCAGTTCGGGCAGCCGGGGGCAATGGAAGCACTCTTGCCCGCACTTGCGGCCGATGATCCCCTGCGTGTCTCGGGGAGCGAGTTCACCGGTTACGCAGGGGTAATGAGTGAGTCCCGGGTCGTGGCGCTGTATCGGCAGGGGGAGCGGGTTCCCGCGCTGCAAGCCGGAGAGCAGGGGGTGGTGGTGCTCGAAAGAACACCGTTTTATGCCGAAGCCGGCGGACAAGTGGGTGATATTGGGGATCTCTGTGCACGCGAGGCCCTGTTTCGCGTCTCGGATACCCAGAGCCTAGCCGGCGCCACGGTGCATCTCGGATGGCTTAAGACGGGGGTTTTAAAAGAGGGGGAGTCTGTCCACGCGCAGGTCGATCCGGCCTTACGCTGCGCTACGGCGCTAAATCATTCCGCGACGCATCTGTTGCACGCGGCCTTGCGGCAAGTCCTGGGCACGCATGTCATACAGAAGGGCTCGTTAGTCGCGCCCGAGCGCTTGCGCTTCGATTTCTCACACACGGGGCCGCTCGAGTCGGATGAGTTGCGTGAGGTGGAGCGCTTGGTTAACCGCGAGATCCGCGCCAATCGCGAGGTCGAGACCCGAATCATGCCCGTGGCCCAGGCTCTTGAGAGCGGCGCCCTGGCGCTTTTCGGGGAGAAATACGAGGAGCAGGTGCGGGTGCTCAAGATAGGGGATTTCTCCGTCGAGCTATGCGGCGGTACGCATGTGCGGCATAGCGGTGAGATCGGTTTATTTAAGATCGTGTCGGAGACCGGGGTTGCAGCCGGAGTCCGCCGTATCGAGGCCCAGACGGGGGAGGGGGCGCTCGCCTGGGTGACCCAGAGCGACCAGCAACTGCAGCAGGTCACGGATCTCTTGAAAGTGCCGCGCGAGCAGCTCGGCGTACGAATAGAGCAGTTGTTGCAGAACCTCAAGCACGAAGAAAAACAGAATCAGCAGCTTCGCGCCAGGCTCAGCACTCAAACCGGACGCGATCTTTCCGAGGCCGCGGTGGATATCGCCGGCGTCAAGGTGCTCGCGGAGATCATCGATGACGCCGATCCCGCGTCCTTGCGCGCGGCCATGGATCGATTGAAGGATAAGCTCTCACACGCGGTCATCGTGCTAGCAAGCGTGCAATCTGGAAAGGTACTCTTGGTAGCCGGCGTGGCCAAGGATCTGATACGCCATGTGAAGGCCGGCGATTTGGTGAATTTCGTCGCCCAACAGGTCGGCGGCAAAGGCGGGGGACGGCCCGACTTTGCTCAGGCCGGCGGCAGTGAACCGGACAAATTAAAAGCTGCGCTCGCCACGGTGAGCGATTGGGTCCGGGGCCACATCACGCCGTGAGACCAGTCCGTATTCCAGTTCCTTCGTTCTTCGGCTGAATTGGCCGGCCTTTGCGGCGAGGGTGGCCATGGCATTAATCGTACAAAAGTTCGGGGGAACCTCCGTCGGTAGCGTTGAACGCATCCGCGCCGTTGCGAGTAAGGCTGGCGCCGCGCACCAGGCGGGTCATCAGGTGGTCGTGGTCGTCTCGGCGATGAGCGGCGAGACGGATCGACTCATCGCGCTGGCGAAGGAAATCACCCCGCGACCGAAGCCGAGGGAGCTCGACGTGTTGCTGGCGACGGGCGAGCAAGTGACGATTGCGCTCCTGTGCATGGCATTGGAAGCGTCCGGGCAGCGCGCCCGCTCCTACACCGGGGCGCAAGTGCATATCCTGACAGACAGCGCTCATAACAAGGCCCGCATCCTCGACATCGACGGCCAACGCGTGCGGCAGGATCTCGACACCGGTATGATCGTGGTGGTGGCGGGATTTCAGGGAGTGGATGAGCAGGGAAATATCACTACCCTGGGCCGCGGGGGGTCCGATACCACGGCGGTGGCGTTGGCCGCCGCGCTCAAGGCCGGCGAATGTCAAATCTTTACCGATGTGGATGGGGTCTATACCACCGATCCGCGCATCGTGCCCGAGGCGCGCCGCCTCGAACGCCTCACCTACGAGGAAATGCTGGAGATGGCGAGTCTTGGCGCCAAGGTCCTGCAAATCCGCTCGGTGGAGTTCGCAAGTAAATACAACGTGCGGCTGCGCGTACTCTCCTCGTTCGCGGAGGGCGGCGGAACGCTCATCTGTCCTGAGGATGCGTCAATGGAACAACCTCTACTGTCTGGAATTACCGTCAATCGTGACGAGGCGAAACTTACGGTCCTCGGTGTGCCCGACAAGCCGGGGATAGCCGCGCGTATCCTGGGTCCGATCGCCGATGCGAATATCGAAGTCGATATGATCGTTCAAAACGTCGGGGCGGATGGGACCACGGATTTCACCTTTACGGTGCATCGAAACGACTATGACAGGGCATTGGAGTCACTTGGAAAAGTGGCCCGCGATCTGGCAGCACGTGGAGTCGAGGGGGATAACAAGATCGTGAAGATCTCGGTGGTAGGCGTGGGCATGCGGTCCCACGCTGGGATTGCGTCCAAGATGTTTCGGGCCTTGGCCGAGGAGGGCATCAACATTCGCATGATTTCAACCTCCGAAATCAAGATTTCCGTCGTTGTTGATGAGAAGTATCTGGAGCTTGGGGTTCGGACCTTACACAGTGCGTTCAGTCTGGATAAAAGTTCCACCTAAGCAACCAAAAGCTCACCAATTCATCTCGCATTTAACGCTTGCACGGGTTAAACTGGTCAATGTAGGGCAGGGAGCCCTTTGCTTTAAGGCGGGGAACAAAGCACAATTTCTCAGGCGTCAAGTACGCTAGTGATAATGGAGGCAGGAGATGCTGATATTGACTAGGAGAGTCGGCGAGTCATTGATGATTGGCGACAACGTCACTGTAACGGTGCTCGGAGTGAAGGGAAACCAAGTACGAATAGGCGTGAACGCACCGAAGGAAATCGCCGTGCATAGAGAGGAGATCTACCTGCGGATCCAACAGGAACAGGCGGGGGGGATAGGCAAGGCCAGCGTCGCCGTGGAGCCAGAGCTAGAAAAAGATGTACAGCAACGATAAACCCTACCTTTAGACTGGGCGGGTCTGCGATAACTTAGACAAAGCGCAGGTGTTTACAGCGTGGAGAGATGGCCGAGCGGCTGAAGGCACTCCCCTGCTAAGGGAGTATGGGGCTAAAAACTCCATCGAGGGTTCGAATCCCTCTCTCTCCGCCACCCTCACGGCTACAACCCGCAGACGATCGAGGGTCTTTGACTGCGCCCGTAGCTCAGTTGGATAGAGTACCTGGCTACGAACCAGGGGGTCGGGAGTTCGAATCTCTCCGGGCGCGCCAAATCAATGGGTTACAGAGATTATCTAAACTAGTTTTAGCTTATTGTACGATTCGTTGTCGTACGAATCCTCGTGGCGCGGTAGCGGCGCCTGACTAATCAGGCAGTTGCGTAAATCGAATATCTGGCTTCCACCCAAGCTATGTCGACCGTGAAGTTTGACAAAAATATCCAAATCGGGACTCCATGGCGCGAGTGTCCTGACTTTCTCATTCCACTGATGCAGCTACACTTGCTGCGAGTTATCTAAACCTCATCCTACAACACAGCACGTCCGCACCTGTCTCTCGGTCGCTGGATCCCAGGTGTCGCTGCACAAGGTCGGTGTAGAGGGTCACGCTAGGTGTGTAGTGCGCAAGTATCTTTCGGAAGGCTTCAGCCGCTTCGTTACCTCCACGACCGCTCCGATTGCTACCCGGCTGGAGCGAAAGTTACCGGGCGGGGTTCGCCCCTGCTGAAAGACCGTGCCTTTGCACGGCGCACGAGAAATGCGGGCTAGCGGGAAGAAACCGCTCACCAAACAATCCAGGAGTCGCCCACCGAAGCCAATCTCTCCCACGGGCAGCAACCGCGCACCAGAGGGCAGGGCGGCTACACTGCCGCGCCGAGTGGTTTCTCCCTGACGGAAAGGGAAGGCTGGGGTCCTTCCGGGGGAGGGTGCGCTGATCGCGGACGGCCCGGAGCTTCGGGCGTAGCCCCTCTACACCGCGTTCTTATGCGTCGTAGTAAAGTGCGAACTCATACGGGTGCGGACGCAGCCGGATGGGATCACATTCCTTGGTGCGCTTGTAGTCGAGCCAGGTCTCGATGACATCGGCGGTAAAGACATTTCCCCGGAATAAAAAGTCGTGGTCTTTCTCTAGCGCATCGAGCGCGGCTTCGAGCGAAGCGGGACAGCTCGGGACCTTGGCCAGCTCTTCGGGGGGCAAATCGTAGAGATTCTTGTCGAGCGGATCGCCCGGGTTGATCTTGTTCATGATGCCATCGAGGCCCGCCATCAACATCGCCGCGAACGCCAAATAGGGGTTGCAGGAGGGATCGGGGAAGCGGACTTCGATACGCTTGGCCTTGGGGCTCGGGGAGTACACCGGAATGCGAACCCCCGCCGAACGATTGCGCGACGAATAGGCGAGGTTGACAGGGGCCTCGAAGCCGGGCACGAGGCGCTTGTAGGAGTTGGTGGTCGGGGCCACGAACGCGCAGAGCGCCGGGGCATGTTTCAAGATGCCTCCGATGTACCACAGGCAGAGATCGCTCACCCCGGCATACTTGTCGCCGGCAAAGAGCGGCTGATTTCCTTTCCAGATACTCTGGTGAGTGTGCATCCCCGAGCCGTTGTCCCCGTAGAGCGGTTTCGGCATGAAGGTGACGGTCTTGCCGTGCCGAAGCGCTACATTCTTGGTAATGTACTTGTACATCATCATCTTGTCGGCCATGCGGGTGAGCGAATCGTAAAGCAGATCGATCTCCGCTTGTCCCGCAGTGGCCACTTCGTGATGGTGCTTTTCGACCACGATCCCGGCCTTCTCCATCTCTAGGATCATCTCGGTGCGAATGTCTTGCTGCGAGTCGGTCGGCGGTACGGGGAAGTAGCCTTCCTTGTGGCGCGGTTTGTGGCCGAGGTTCGGGCCTTTGTCGCTCCCCGAGGCCCACACCCCTTCCGCGGACTCGACGTAATAATATCCCTCCTGGGCATTTTGATCGAAGCGAATGCCATCGAAGATGAAGAACTCCGCTTCCGGCCCGAAGTACGCGACATCGCCAATGCCGGAGCTCTTCAGGTAATTTTCAGCCTTGGCCGCGACGTAGCGGGGGTCGCGCGAATATTGCTCGCGGGTGACCGGATCGACGATATTGCAGATCAACGAGAGGGTCGGGCATTCGGTAAAGGGGTCGAGGACGGCCGTGGCCGGATCCGGCACCACCATCATGTCGCTGGCATGGATCGCCTGCCAGCCCCGGATGCTGGATCCGTCAAAACCCAATCCTTCGTCGAAGATCTCCGGCACGGCCTGGCTCACCGGTATCGAAAAATGCTGCCACGTGCCGGGGAAATCCTGGAACTTGAGGTCCAGGATTTCGATGTTCTTGGCCTTGATGAGATCGATGATTTCTTTCGGTGTCATGGATAGTTCTCCTTGTTTTTAGCTGGGATCGCTCTGCCGAGCGCCCACGGTTTTTATTAGGAGGATGCTCCGGGCATCCTCTCCCGCGGAAAAGTATAGCGCGTGTCAACCGCCGCTCGCTATCGATCGATAGTCCGTTATCCTCCCGGCTCCAGCACCTCGAGCTCCCGCAGCCGGTGCCGGAACTCTTCGGTCACCGCGCGCGCCTCGGCTTGATCGCGTACGGCCCGGGGGGTCATCAGGACCATTAGCTCCTGGCGCTCGGCGTTGTCCACGGTGGTGCTGAACAGAGCCCCGAGCACCGGGATATCCTTGAGGAACGGGATACCCCTGTTCGACTCGGTTTTGTTCTCGCTGATCAAGCCGCCGAGCACAAGTGTCTCCCCGCTCTGGACGGTGACTGTGCTCTCTATGTTGCGTTTGATGAACGCGGGATTTCCCCCAGGGTTTGTGCTCTGGTCGACAGCGGTATTGACTTCGGATACCTCCTGGCTGAGCTCCAGGGTGATGCGACCGCCGAGGTTGACACGCGGCGTCACCTCGAGGATCACGCCGACGTCCTTGAACTCGACCGAATTGACTATGTTGGGGTCTTGGGCGGTCACCGCCTGCTGCTGCTGTGTGGTGACCGGCACCTCATCCACCACCTCAATGATTGCCGTTTGGTTGTCGAGTACCATCAAGGAAGGCGAAGACAGGACGTTCAGCTTGTTTTGCGAAGCCAGCGCGTTCAATAGGGCCTTAACTTCGTTGCCTGAGAGTAGCGCATAGGTAAAGCCTGCGCCTGGTACAAACGGGGTTACAGAGGTTACAAACGAACCAACCCCCGGGGCAATCCCCAAGCGCAGCGAACCCTGGCCCGTCGTGCCGCCGCCTGGCCCGGTGTTTCTAAATAACCACTCGACCCCATATTGCAAATTATCCGTCAGCGTGATGTCGACGACAGTGGCTTCGATCAGCACCTGCAGCGGGATGACATCCAGGCGTTTTAGTGCCGACTCGATCATCTTGTAGTCCTGCGGCTTGGCCATGATCAGAAGTGCGTTATTGGTCTCATCGGCGATGATGCGCAAGGTCTCGGTCTCCACCACCGAGACCGCGGCAGCGCCCTCGCGCCGCTTGCGACGGCCAGCCCGGTCGCCCAGCCCCTCGCGTTCGCCTTCCTGCGGTTCGCTCTCGAGGCTCGCGAGGGTCTCTCCCGGCGCGGCCTCGGGCTCCGGTGCGGTCGGCTCTCCCGCCTTGGCCTCGGCGCCGAAGATCCCGCCGAGCACGGCGGCGAGATCGGCCGCCTTGCCGTGCTGTACGCGATAT
>JBIMKD010000374.1:0-18948 GCA_043673815.1 Chromatiales bacterium | reverse complement strand
GCACTGTCCATGTGTGGCGAGACTCCGTCCGGCGTCGGCTGGCCGTAAAGCACGCTCTCTTCCAATAAAGCCCGCGCGGCGGCATAGATCGCGGAGCGTGTAAGCCCGCAGGCCTCAAGCTTGAGGCTTTCCTCCTCGATGACTTGAACCAAGCGTTGAACCATGCCACTCAGATAGGCTTTGGGATCGGGCGGCCTCGTGCTCAGGCGCACTGAACGGCTGCTCGGGCCGCGCGGTAGCTCATGCAGCCTCCCCACGCGCAGCAGCCCCTCAGTACGCTCTCGCACCTCCATCTCGGAAGCGTCTCCCAGGCGTCTGGCCACCCGGCCTCGAAGCGTGTGGATGGGAAGCGCGGCGGCGCGAAGCTCGCGTTCGATGAGGGTGTCGAGGTAATGGCCACGGTCGCGGTCCCAGTAGCGGAAGCCCCCGCCGCGGAGCGGCGCGTACCGGAACACGGTTCCGAAGCCTAGGTGGCTCGCTACAAGCGCTTCAAGCTCCTGGACCGGCAGATCATGACGCTTATGCAGACCTGCCTTTAGCTTGGACATTGGCAGCGGGTCGGGACTCGCCGCGAGCAAGCTCAGGATAGCCGTCGCGATGTCGCTCCGGTCCGTATTGGCTAGGTCGGAACACGCCCCCGCGTCAAAGCTCATGTCGCTCAATATTGCACCCTCACCTCAAGAAATCGCATCGTTCCCTGGGCGACTCGATCGCCAAGACTATGTTATCGCACCGCCCCATAGCAATTCACGCAGTCCGGACGATCTCCGGAGCGTGCGTTCGATGGCCTGCATGAAGGCGCGTTCGGTGCTCCAAATCGCTAGCCCCCTCCTGGCCCGCGTGATCGCGGTATAGATGAGCTCGCGTGTCAACAGCGGCGAGTCAAGCTCCGGCAAGATCAGCACCACCCTATGGAATCGGACACTGTGCTCCAGGCGGACCAGCACCCTAGCCCATCTTTCTCAACCCACCCCAATAATCGCCGTTTTTTCTGGACGCGGACCTCTGTAAGCCGCATAAACACACGGGGTCCAGTTTGAAAGTGGCTGTAGTGTAGACCAAGTGTCTTGTCAGCCACCGGGATATGCCTACACTATGGCAGCATCATGTATCTGCGATGCAAGGGGTCTCTATGCGCTCACCTCGTAAACCATCAGTAAGTACAGATCGTTCCAGTCCTCGGCGCGCAGCGTGCCATTGATGGTCAGCTCGCAGTCGACGACGCTGGCATTATCGAACTGCATGCTCGACAACGCACCGGGCGCGTTGAGCAGATCGAACGCCGGAATGCCCAGTCCTGTGTCACGCCACGTCTGCTGATTCACCACAATCGTGTCTGCATCCAACGGCAGCGGTCCCCGTGGGCTCAGGAACGCCGAGAACCCCTTGACGTCCAGCGTGATCGGCGTTGGCGCGACCGTCTCGTTCAATCCCGTCTGCCAGAGATGAGTGAGGAACGAGGGGAAGTGTTGCTTCGTCAGCTGGAAGGTGCACGTCCGCGTCGGCTCCTGGCCGGCGCCGAGCAGCTGATTCCAGGCGCCGGGGAACTCCCGGCGCACGCTGAAGAGACGGCTCATCGTGGCGTCCTCGTCAATCACGGCATCGAGGTCGTTCAGCGCCGGCAGGATCCCCTCGTTGACGCTCGCCTTCATCACGTCGCCACCGTCACGCGCCGTATGGCTCACGTGCATGATGACGTCCGAAATCGTCGTGTAGTCGAAGGGCCGAATCGCAGATGGCAGTTCCAGTCGCCAGCTGCTGATCGCTCCGGCGCCTTCGAAGGGGAGGTAGCGCGCGTCGCTGAACGTCAGCTCGAAGACGCCGCCGTCCTGATTACCAGAGCTTGTGGCAATGGCGGTCTGAGGTGAGACGACTGCATCCCGAACGGGCTGTGTCGCATCCGCCGGGTCACCACTGGTGCGCGTCCAGCTGCCGGTCAGGGTCAGCGTCGCGCTGACGTTGATGTAGGGCCCAACCACACTTGGGATAGTGAGGCGGACCGACTTGATGCGGCGGAAGTAGTGGCTCGCGAAGTCCAGGTTGAACAGCACTTCGGGAACATGGAAGTCGCAGGTCCCCTTCTGCCGCAACTCCAGCAATGCAGCCGGATCGAGCTGGAACAGCGATACGTGCTTCGTGATCTCGAGCTCGCGCGCGTTGGCACCGATGTAGGCCTTTTCGATCTGCCGCAGCTGCTGTTGCAGGAGCTCCCCGGCCAGCAGCCCCTTTTGGAGCGTGTCCCAGTTGGTGGGCTGAATGAACGTCAGGCTCCGCTCGTCCGGCCCCAACTCGTGACGAAAGGCCGCTTCCGCCTGCACCGCGAGCTGATAGGCCATCTGGTACGCCTGGAAATAGACGGATGACAGCTTCGAGATCATCCAGCTCTGAAGCTGCTCGTTGGTGAACTTGAGCCTGAGCAGCTCCTCGACCTCCCGCGACTGCGCCGTCTGCGTCACATGGTTGGCGAGGTCCACCTCGACAATCTGCTTCCGGATATCTGCGGCAATGATCTGCTTGTCGATCTGTTCGATTTCGTTGCGTGCCAGGTCCGCCTGGAGCGTCCACTCCTTCTGCCGGCGCGTGTAGCCGGCGTTGGTGCCGGCGCGGCTGGCTTCGTGCGCCAAGGCGCTGGATCGTCCCCGAAGACCTGCGGCCACAGCCTGAGCGGCCGATCCCAAATGGGGGCCGCCGAATTGCGGACCGCCCGACGAGGCGGTTGGAATCGCGTGCAGGATCGACGCCAGCGACTCGGTGAGCTCCGCGCTCATCTGCCAGTTCCGGCTGGCGTCCAGCTTGTCCAGGCTCTTCTGTTCGCCGGCGCTGATCCGCTCGAGAGTGGAGTAGAACGTGGCGCGGCGCTCGGCCGACTCGCGGCTCTTGGTCAGGCTCGCCAGCGACGAGTCGGCCTCCTCGACGCTCTTTTTCTTGGCGTTGTGAATGGCATCGAGCAGGCCGATCTCGTGTGTGCTGCGCAGCAGCGCCATCTGCTCGCTGTCCTTCTTCTCCAGTGCTGCCAGCAGGGCTGCGCCGAACCCGCGCGCCTCGTTGCACAGCTCCAGAGCCTTTTGCAGCATGAACGTGAAGCGATAGTTCGGCAGGGGTGCATAGAGCCCGGCGATGATCGTCTCGATGCTGAGCCCTGCCGCGCTCGCGCGCACGAGCAGAGCGGGGTCGATCGGCGGCTGATACAGCGCGAGCTGTCGCACCTGGCCTTGGATGTTCATGCAGTGCCGGATTTTGAAGAGGCGATCGGCCACCATATCCCAATACCCGTACAGCACGTCGTCGATCGGCAGGCAGAACAGCAGGAGCGTATCGACACTGCTCGTGCCGCCCTGAGCCGGAACCATTCCGGTTGAGGGGACATGCACTTCCACTTCCGTACCGATGCCGACGGTCGAGGAGACTCTGCCCGTTCCGAGCGTCGTCCGAAATCCCGGGAGACCAGACAAGCCTGGAGACAGCCACGAGACAAGCGGCGTGAGCAGGTCGTCTATCGTGAGCCCGTCGAGGATCTGCCGAAAGCGGCCCAGCATCAGATTCGGCGTCGACGTTGTCGACTCCTGTGCGGGGAGGACGGTCGGCCGCTCGCCAAGGATCTCGGCTGCGAGCAGGTACAGTGATGCCGCCTCGTCAACGTCCTCGCGGGTATCGCGCGTGAACAGCACATCGGCTTCGTTGATCAGGCAACGCACGTAGCGAGTCACCGTGAACTGCATGTACGCCGTGATACGCAGCCTGGCAATCGCGTGCGGCTGGAAGGGATCGCCCTCCCATTCCTGGACCTGTCGCTCGTAGGCCGGATCGCCCTCCGTCAGCAGCGACTGCAGGGTCGGAAGCGATCCGTTCTGCTGCTCCTCATAAAACGGTTTGATCTTCCAGAACCGCTCCGGCCCGCCGGTGGCGGTTGTGGTGGGGTCGAAGACGTAGTGGAACCAGCGCCGCGCCTCGGCAAAGCGCTGATTCTGCATCAGGCGTGTGGCGATCAGTATCGGGACATGGAAGAACAGCTCCCAGTGATACGGCCCGCACGCTGACCCATGGTCGAAGTCGAACGCTTCCTCCAACAGCTCGGATCCGAAGTTGTCGTACACCCACGCGGGGTTAGGACTGTAGGTGTCCTCGAAGGACGGCCCGCTCGACGGCATGAGCTGACGATGGACCTCCGCGGAATCCTCGCCCCACGCAGGGTCGGGATTCAACACGCCGTCGATGCCGTACCGATAGTGCTGCTTCAAGAGCAGACACGTGTGCGGATGGTGAAATCGAGTGAACTTGTAGCGGAAGCCTGTCGCGATCGTGGCCGCTCCGGCGACGGTCGTGATCGTCGTCTCTTTCGCCAGAGTGTCGTTGATGTCATCGAGATACGAGCTGGCGGCGACGCCCGCGATCGTCCGATCAACGATCAAGCCGGTGTCAGGGGTGTTGTAGTGCTGATCGACGACAGGCGAAGATCCGGAGGTCAAAGCCATTCGCGATAACCGCGCGTCACGATCGACCGCTGCACCGTCCGGCCCGTTTGCCTCGGTCGCGCGGCGGGTGAGCAATCCCAATTCGGATATCGCGAAATCAGCCTTGAGGCGTACGTCGGGAAGCGGCTCGACGAAATACGTGCGAGCTCCATCTGAAAAGAAGCACAGCGAGACCTCGGTTCCGTACTGGCCGTACTGATGCGCGTAGTGCAGACGGCCGCCGGACGTGACGAGCACACGCGTGTCCGCGGCCCCGTCGATCTCGAGCTCCAGCGACGGGTTCGACCACCAGGTGTTGAACCACTCGGTCGCATGGAAGTCTCGAACGGCCCCTACGACCGAGACCTCACCGGTAGGATCCGTCACGTCCACGGTGGTACCGAGCAGGTGCCCGCCGCACTGGTCGAAATAGAAGTATCCGATGTAGCCCTCGGGCGAGCGGTAGTCCGTCACACCCTCGCCGTTGCCCACTTTGTTGATGCGCGCGCTGACCCGCAGCACGCCGTCATCACCCACCCATCCGGTGAAGTAATGCCGCGCCAGCACGTCGCTCGTCGTGTAGGTGATCTTGTTGTTCGAGGTGCGCTTGGCCGTCCACCGGCCTTCGCGGTACTCGCTCCAGTTCAAGCCCAGCTCGATCAGGTACCTGTCCCCGATGTCGACGACGTCTCGCTCGACGGTGAGGGCATCGAGCTCGGGCTGGAGCTCTTCGTCGATCACGCGGTCGTGCTCGGCTCGCTCGGCCTCGAGCTCCTCTGCCTGCTCCTGCTTGTGCGGCGGAATGGCCGCGAGCGCGCCATCGATCTCGTCGATGCGCTGCTGATGATCCCTGATCAGGCCTTCCAGCTCGGCCGCCCGCTCAGGGTCCGTCACCACCTCGGTCGTCGTCGTGGTCACGGCGTTGGGATTGTCGGAGATGGAGAACTCCGGCCAGAACACGTACAATCGCCCGTCGCTGACCACTGGCGCCAAATGGTCCGCGTCGATGTCCTGATCGACCCGCTCCCACGGCGTCCAGGTCGCGCGATCCTCCCAGCGTCGGTAGAAGTACTGGTGCGGTGAGTCCTGGGTGCGCCCGAACACATGCAGCGTCTCTACCTCCTCCTCGGCGTTCTCGTCGAGGTACATCCCCATGATCTCGAGCTGGCTGACGTCGTCCACCTTGTGCAGGTATTCGAGGTACAGCCGCTCGGCGGTCTCGTGCGTCACGTCGTCCTGCAGCAGCCCATCCTCGAGCTCCTTGCAGAACGCGGACTTGTTGTCGCGCCACTCGGGTTCGAGCCAGTTCTGCGGATACAGGAAGATCCGGCGCGCCGCCTCCCAGACGCGGTACTTCTTGCGCCACTGCCAGGCCTCGGCGTCGGCGCGCTCGAACCCAAATAGCTCGAGGTTGAGGAGGATCCGCTGGGCGAACACCTGCACGGCGGCGTGCGCCTGGACGATGCGCGAGGTGCGCGCACAGGGAGCGTAGCCGGGATCGATCAGGTAGTGCCGGTAGAAGGCGTCGGCGTCCTCCATATTCAGGGTATTGAGCAGGTATCCAAGCAGCGCGTCGCGCTTGAGCGAGCGCAACTCGTCCTGGACCGAGCCGAGGACGCCAAGCCATGTGTCGTGGGCGTACGCGACGGCCAGCGCCTGTCGAATCGACTGAGTTTCGGCGAAGCCCAGCTCCGCGATGGTCCACGAATGGACCTGCTCGGCACCGGCGCCGCTCGTGCGAATGCGATCGAACACGCGCTGCAGGCTCACCAGCGCCCGCTCATCTTGCATGTCGGCCGGCAACGTGAGGTCGAAGCCCTTGGGTCCGCTCAGGTATGTGACGTCGGCGAGCGGCCACTCGGACCACTCGCTCAGCTGAGCAAGGAAGTCGGCCAGCACAAACGTCGCGGGATCGCGCTGCGCGGCAGCCGCAGTGTCCAGCAACCCGAAGAGCGACTGCTCCACCGTGAATGTCGAGTTCTGAAGCGCGGCCGCCGTGACGAGCCGGTTCCAGGATTCGTACTGCGCTCGGCTGCGTGGCGACATTGGCAGCGCCGCGATGTCGGCCCACTCGAGCTTTGGCCCTCGATCGAGCACAAAGGGGAGAAAGCTCAGATCGAGACCGAGCGCGTTCCAGGCCAACGAGAATTTCTGCACTCGCCCGAACGTCGTGACGCGGTCTTCGTGGAGAACTGGCAGAGCGGTCGCGTCGGGGTTGGCCGCCGCGATGAGGTGCGCCAGCAGCTCTTCGCCCAGTGCCTTGCGGTGCACGAAGAGGAGGGCGTCGGCAGCCTGCGGATCGACACCAAGAGAGGAGCCGAGCGACTGGGTCACCGAGGCCTTGACGTCGCTCGTGATTCGGGAGTCGTCCGTTGCAAGGATGCCGGCAAAGCTTGGAGACGTGGCCTCGAACCACGCATCGATGTCGCTCAAGGCCGGGGCGAGGGCGGCGGCGGCGCCATCGTCATGCAACAGCAGATACGCCAGCTCCTCGACGGACCGTTTGCCGGCCCGCATCTCCTGAACTGAGTCGAAGAACCGGCGGGACTGTGCTGGACCAGCTGCGGCCGCGTGCGTCCGCACCGGCGTGACGTTGAGAATGGCGACGAGGTGGACGAGGTCGGCCATGCCGATTTCGAAGGCGCGCCCGAGAGATGCCACCCGGTACAGCAGCGACACGTTGGGGAGATTCAGCACGACCTCGCCACCGGCGTCCTTTGGCAACAGGTCGGTGGCGACGAGCAGATGGAGGTCGTCAGCCGTCAGGCCGGTCGCACTTTGAATGTGCGCGGCATAGGCTGGCTCCAGGGTGTACGTGGGAGGGTCCTCGCCGTCGGATACGGCGAGCCAGCGGCTCAAGCTGGCATCGGTGGAAGTCGTGATCACCAGGTCGCTGCGATCGGCGGTCAGCGCGAACACCTCGTTGCGCAGGTCCGGGCCGGTCCCCGTGTGCGTGTCGGGAAACACCGCGGCGTCAAGGAAGATCGCCTCGTATTGTGACGGCGCATCCTCGTCGAACGCATAGGTGTCGAGCCGCTCGGCCCACCACGCGCTCAGCTCGGACAGACCGAGGCCGAGCGCCTTTCGCAACGCCTGCACGTCGGCGAGGCTGGGGATGAACGCAGGCGCGTCGAAATCAGCCACTCCAAGCGCGGCAATCAATCCATCCAGCTCGTACTCGGAGCGGCCCAGGCGCCGCTGCAGCCGCAAGAACCGGTTCAGGCGATCGAGGAACCGGTAAAGCGATGGTCCGGTCAGCGGACTTCCATCCTGGTGCAGCACCGCCCCCGCGATCGCGCACGGCGTGTCGCCGAAACTGACAGTGATGCCACGGCCCGGGTTGACATAACGCGTATTCAGCAGGCGCAGGAATGGGTCGTACTCGAGATGCGCCCGCTCCAGCTGACTCTCGAGTGAACCGAGCCCGTCAAGCCGCGTCCGTTGCGCCGGTTTGAAACCCCAGCGTTCAGCCAGTGTGTTGGGACGTAATGACGGCTGGCAGATCAGTGCCTGTTCGATGCCGCTCATGCCGAGGGCTTCGGCAGCGATGTCCTCCTGACCAACGCCGTGGTGGGTGGGCATGACTCGCATCAGCTCGTCGCGCGCGATGCCCATCTTCACCAGATAGCGCCGCCCCTCCTCCGCCCACAGATCGAACGGCAGGTGGTCGAAGGGGTAGATCGCGGTGCGCGCGATCTCGTACGCGGCGGGCTCCAGGTGCTCGGGCTGCGCGGCCAGGAGGTCCGAGTCCCACGTCGTCGGCCCGATCGCCGCCGGGGACAGCGTCTTGCCGTCCGCGCTCGTGACGATCGCTTCCAGCATCTCGATCACGAGATCGATATGCGGCAGCTCGGTGTCGGTGTTCTCGCTGGTCAGCTGCAGCGTGCCGAGGTCTGGACGACGTGCGAGCAGCTCGTCGAGCGCGTTGTTGCCGCTGGTGTCCACGGCCCGCTGCAGGAAGGCCATCGTGTCGACCAGATACGCGGCTGGGCTGAGCGCCGACTCGTTGTGCGCGCATTCACAGGCATCGGGCGATCCGAACAGCTCCTCCCATTCCGGAATCGCGATCGTGGCCTTCGCGAGATCCTGGTTGTCCGGCTGCGGCTTCGCCAATGCGCTCGTCGCGGCGCTCGCCGGACGCTGCGGCATCTGCAGCGCGGTCAGCGAAAGGCTGTTGAGGCGTGGGTGGTAGCGCAGGTACACGTTGAGCGCGAGCGACGTGACATGGACAGCCTTGCGATAGATCTGGTTTGCGAGCCTGGACGCGAGCGCGCCGCCGGTCCGGCGATGCAAGTTCTGTCGTCCGAGGTAGGCGATCTGCGGCGCGGCGCGCAGGCCGGCGTCCCATAAGGGCTGAATGGTGCCGAGGCGGTTGGTCGAGGGCACGAGGTGGAACAACTGCTCGACTCTCAGCAGATCGTCTCGTGCCGCCCCTCGATCGGGCAGCCCGTCCAGCGCTTTGGGATTGTCGGTCAGGTACTGGAGCACGCGCTGGTCGCGGAACTCGAAGTCGGGGTGCGCGGTGAAGAAGACCAGCAGCGGGTTTTCGGTCCATTCCGCGCGGCGTGACATCTGCGCGGCCAGGTGCGTCGTCGGGTATTGCTGTTCCGCCGCGACATAGAGCATGCGCGCATAGGCCGCGCGCCGCTCGGCAGGCGCGCTCCGAGGCAGCACATCGTCCGGAATGACGACGGACGGATCGAGCACCCCATCGCGCCAGTGCTCCAGGCTGAAGGCGGCCACTTCACGAGACGTGCGCACCGCAAGACCGGAACGAAGCCGCAGGGTCAGGCTGGTGTTGTCATCGGTGAAGGCCTGGAGCTCGAACAGGTCGCGAAGCTCGCCCACCTGATCGCCGGTGAACCCGCCATCGGCTTCGAGTGCCTGCCAAAACTGCTCGCCAGCCAGCTCACCAGAGGTCAGACGGCTGGTAAACGTGAGGCGCTGTTTTGCGGAGAGCGACGTCGTCCCGACCAAGTGCGCGTAGGGATGATCGGGCCGCGCGAGGTAGCGCTGCTGGAGCTCCGCAAGCTCGGCCCGCGTGGTGTGATCGAGCGTGAGGTTGATGATGTTGGCTCGTTTGGCCTCGACCAGCGCCGACCAGATCGCGATGAGCGGACGCGCCAGCACGGCGTCGATCTGTGTCGACTCGCCGCGACGCAACAGCGCGTAGAAGGCGGCCGCCGGAGCGTTGTACGTGGCCTGCCAGCGCTGTGCCTTGACGTAGTGCGCGACGAGCGACGCACGTAACTTGGCCTCGCGCGCGAGGATGAGGATGTCGGCGGTTTCCAGGCAATTCCAATCCTGGTGCCCTTGCAGTTGCGGCGCGAGCGCACGCTCCACCCGCGTGAACTCGTCGACGCCGCGATAGACCTCCGTGCCGATCGAGAAGTTCACCGTCTCGCGCCGCAGCGCCTGCAGGATCAACGCCGACGTTGCGAGCACCTCTTCGTTCGGTGGCGTGCCGGGTGTGACCGGCGGCAGCACTTCGACCCTGAGGTCTGCGCGGCTCTTGCCCCACTCCTGGAGTTGCGCCGGATCGTACGTGATGCGGTAGAGCCCGTCGTCGCCGGTGCGCCCTTCGCCCAGCGGACGCCACGTGCACAGTGCACGATCGAAGGCGCGGACTCGATAGTTCTGCAGCGGCGAGCCGTCTGGCTTGACGACTTCGCCCTCGATGCCGAAGAGCACATTTTCGGTCGGCGCTTTCGGCACCGGCAGATCTCCCCCGCCTGGAATCTCGGGTGAAGTACTGGCGATCTCTTGGTTGATGGCCGTGGCGGTTGCCTCATCGACCATGCCGTTGGCCGGCAAGCCGCGCGCTGTCTGAAATGCGATGACCGCCGCGCGCGTTGACCGACCGAAACGTCGGTTGGCTCCGTCGCCTTCGTCGATCGTGAAGCCGAGAAAGACGAGCGCTTCGTGCAGGTTCGCCACCTCGAGGCTCTTCATCTGTGGTCTGAGAGGCGAGATGACCATGTTCATCGTCAAGCTCCGTATTGATTGCGCGGCACTCCGAGGGCCGATCGTTACTAGCGTGGATTGGTTACGACGGGGGCGTTCGGATCGCGCGGTGGAACGGCGACTTGCTCGCTGGTGTCGGCGCCGAACGCCCAGGCGTACAGCGCTCCCACCAAGCCCGGGAAGTACGGCATGACTGCAGGGTTCTGAGAGCTAGGCGGAGTGGCGCTCAGGTTGTTGACGACTCGCGTGGATCCCGGTACGGGTGCCGATTCCCAGTAACCCGTCGAACCGACCATCCGATAACGGAATTCCACTCCGACTTCGGCGTCGACATGGTTCATGGTTCCTCGGCAGCCCGCGCAGGGGGGAAGCTGGCCAACCATGACCACGATGTCCCCCTGACGCATCAGCGACCAGTTCTCACGAACAAACTGCGCCTCGGTGTGAGTCCAGTACTGGTCCGACCAGGTCGTGATCGAATGTTGACCTTGCGCGCCACTCGCGACTCGGCCTGCCATGACTGGCACGCCGTTGCGCAGCACAACGGTCTCCAGTAGGTGGGGACCGCCTGTTCCGGGCGGCACCTGTTGCCCAAGCCAACCAATGAAGTTTTCCGTTCCTCCTTGTCCGCGATACTCCGTAAACCGGGCCATATAGGCATTGGCTGTCAGCACTGATGGGGGGAGTCGCTGACCACTCAGCGTCGTCGCGAGAAAGGACGTCTCCAGCCCCCATTGCGTGTACTCGAACAGTTGCATTCGTTGCGCACCCGAGAGCCGGCCCGGTGTCTCGACAGCGGCGCGCACGCCGGCAATAAGCGTCTCCGTGTACTCTGACTGCACGCGCTGAAACGACTGCTCCCTTGCCGACGCCCCGGAGGACGAGCTGCCGACCCCACGAATGAAGGTCTGCGTGGGCTCGCGATACCAATCGCCTTCGCGCGCACGCAGGTTTTCGTATGTCGCAGAGCGCGGAACGTACCGGCTCGTTGGAATCGGTGGCGGCTCGGCTTCGACGATCACGCTTGGCGGCATTGCCGCTCGCGGAGGAGGCCTTCGACCACTCATCCCGGAGGGGTCGACCAAAACCAGCGGACTGTTGCGTGCATAGGCGTAAACGTTCGCTCCACCAGCGATCCCGATGGGGTCCGTCTTTGTCCACCTCCCCAACCAGGACGCGTAGTACCGCGCGCTGTGGTAACTGAGCCCCGTCTCTTCGTCGCGCTCACGTGCCGTGTACCGGTACCGTTTCGCCCCGGCTCCGATGCTCGCACTGACGGCGTGATACGACGTGCTTCCGTACGCGAAGTACTCTTCGTAGGAGATGATCGATCCGGACTGATCGACCTCAACACCCACCGAACCGAGCTGCGTGGCCACCTGATACCGAAGCAGACGCGGCGGTGAGTCATCGTTGCCAGTCGTGCGGCTCTCGACGATGGCGATCCGCTGTTCGTCATCCACAAGGTGCAGCGTCTCGCGCTCCAGCGTGATGCCATTGCCAGTCGCGTCGTACTCTCGATAGCTCTCGAAGCCGCCGATGTACACGCGCTGGTGCTTTCGTGCGGGCGCGCCCGCTGCGGCCTGCCGCTCGGTGACCTTGCGGACCCGTCGGCCCTCAGCGTCGTAGACGTAATAGGTCGTCTCCGGCGCGCCGTCGACGACCACTTGCGTGCTGCTGGCGCGAAGCCGATCAAGGTAGGTCCACTCCATGACCGGCAAGTGCGGCATGGCCGTCATGCTTCCGTGGGCGTCGTAGCCGTATCGCTCGACGATGCCGCTGCCGACCTGCGTCGAGGTCAACCCGTTGCTGAACACACCGAGCTCGTTGAGACTCGGCTCGGCATAGGCATACGTGCGCGTCCACCCTGGATGTGCCGGATCGCTGCCGCGATGCTGCATCGAGAGGATGTTGCCGGCCGCGTCGTAGACATAGCTCTCGACGTATCGGCCCATCGCCAGGCCGTCGTCCGGATGCAACAGACCCGTGTGAAAGGTGTTGAAGGCGTCGGGCGGAGCCGACGCGCTTGGCACGCCGCCGATTTGGCCGAGGTGCTCTCGGCCGCCGGCTTCGATCAGCTGGTACGTCGCGTCGTAGACGTAATCGCAGCACGGGTCGACGCGCCGGTTGCGGAAGAAGATCGTCTGCTGCGCGTCGTCTTGAATGTGCGTGATGTTGCCCGCGGGGTCGTAGGTGTAGTGCAGGCTCTGGAGGCGGCAGCCCGGCCAACCGGCTGGCGGAGCGGCCGGACAGTCATCTGGAAACACACCGGGATCACGCGCCGTCACGAGCCCAACGAGAGCGAAGGTCAATGGGTCGTAGGCATAGTTGGTCGTAACGCCGTTGCCGTACTCAATCCGCTCGCGCTGACCTTTGGCGTTGTAGGTGACGCCCGTCACAAACGGCGTCCAGATCAGCGCGCCGGCGTTCATCTCGCCGCGCAGGTTCGCATCCAGCCGCTCGAGGAGGTCGGCCTCGTTGTACGTTCGCCGAATCACACTGCCGTCGGGTGACGTGACGGTGACCGGGCGATTGAACGCATCGAACGAGGTGCTCGTGGTATAGAGCCCGACCTCCAGATCGACGTGAGATGACCAATCGAGTGCGCCTTTGTAGTCGATGGCCAGTTGGCGGGTGACACGCAACGGGTTCCCTTTGAAATCGTACGCCTCGTTCGTGAGCCGGCCGGCGCCGTCATGCACCTTCCAGACGCGAGTCCGCAGGTTGAGCGCGACGGCCGCGGCCGACACCTCGCCGTACTCGATGCGCTCGAACTGGACCTCGCGGCCCAGCACGCGAGGATCGGACCGCACCGGATCGCCTCCGATCACGAACCTGCCGAGCGGCCGTCGCAACGCGTCGTAATCGGTACGGAACGCGTGCCCGCGACTGTCCCACGTGCGTAGGGGCTTGCCCGACACATCGTTGAGGACCCAGCGCTCACCAGCCTCCATGCTGGCCGAATGGATCTGGTTGCCCGTGAGGTCGTAGTCGTAGCGCATGACGACGCGCTCCAGCGCGTCGATGACCTCGCGCTGGTTGCCTTCGATGTCGAGCACGACCTTCGTGCGCTGGAAGCGCTCCTCTCGCGGTTCTTCCGGCGGCGAATCGCTGCGCTTGAACACGTTGTGGACGACGGTGAGGAAAGCGCGGCCGAGCGAATCGGCGTGGGCGACGATGGGTGTGCTGCCATGCACGGCCGCCCGTGCGGCGGCGGTCTGCTCGTGCGGACCGAGATCGCCGGCGATCCGCTGCGCGTGCCACGTCGGCAGGTATGCCGCCGAACGGAGCCGGCCCAGGTATCCGCCGACGTCGACGTCGTCAGCCGGGTTGGCAACCAGCACCACCGTGTCGTTGACGTCCCAGGTCTCTTGGCGCCACGCGTCGAACACGACCTTCTGCCAGGTGTGGTTGGGGTTGAGCGTGGCCACTACGCGTCCGACCGGGTCGTAACACAGGATCGGGCTCACTCCGCGACGGACGTCGGGCTCGAAGCGATGCGTGTCGGTGAAGAACGGTTCGAACTGCCGGACCGGTTGACCCTTATTGTTGAACACCGTCCAGCCGCTTCCCACCCACCGCGGGCTGACGATCGGGCCACCCGCATCGAGCGGCCCCGGCTCGGCCTGCAGCTTCTTCTGGATCTCACGCGCGAAGCCGTCTGAGTACGTCGCGCTGACACGAACTTCGGATTCCTGGTCGTCCGCAAGATCGGACTGATGTGTCACGCGCGCGAGGCCGCTTGCCACGACTGGTGCCGGCTGCGCCTCGAACCGGGTCCGATGATAGGCATACAGGTCGTACACCAGTCGTATCGTCGCACCCTGTAGCAGCGCCGATGGATTGGCCAGCGGGTTGGTCAGGTGTGCAATCACCTCGCCTTCAGCTGGATCGGTCTCGAAGTTGGCCAGCGTGTCGCCGAGGTCTTCGCCGGGTTTGCCCATTACAGCGGTGCCCACGACCAGGCCCAGCGCGTCGAAGGCCACCTCCGATTGGCTACCATTCGGATCGGTGACGAGCCGCGGCTGGAGCACGCGGTAGTCGTTCACGGCGCTGACCGTGTTGGCGAGCGCATCGCGCGTCTCTGCAATCAGCAGGTCGTATCCGTCGGCTGTGATGGTCGTTTCGTTGCCAAACGGATCCCGGAAACGGCGTGGGGTAAAGAAGTGCGCCAGCGCCGCAGCAAGCTCCCGCTCCGGCGTATCGCCGGCCTCCACCGAAAGGAACATGCGGCCTGCTGGCATCCACCAGCTGCCGTCTTCAGCGACATCCACGTAGCCGCCTTCGCCCGCGAGCACGCCTGCCGTGACGCGGTCCCCGAACACCTGCGCGATCAGTCCTGGCGTAAGCGCCAGTGTGTATGCCTCACCGGCCACCGCATGTGGCTCGAGGACGTTTAAGGGGAGCAGCGCGGTGAGGTGTCCTTCACTCGCGCCGAGATCGTCGGGCCTGTACTGCGTGCGTACGTGGTCGATGAGCCGCTTCTGGAGCTCGGCCGGGTCGGCGCGCTGCTCATACGGGATCGATGCCGCCGCGTCAAACGCTCGGAACACTTCATCGAATCCGTATCGGACAAGGGTCCCGGATGTGCTGCGCGCGGATTGTGGCCGGCGAGCCGAAGAGCCCGTCACCTGCAGGCCGGTCAATTCGTACGCACGAGTCTCGCTTGACAACGGCGTACGGTGCTGGTCGTCCAGATCGATCGTGTTGGTGAAGCTGTTCTCCGCAAGTGTCGCCAGGATGTCTGCCTGCCGTGCCTGGTCCGCCGCTGTCAAGTCCGGATCGGACGTGCGCCGGCCATATCCAATCGTGGCCGAACGCAGCACGTTGCCGAAGTCGTCGACTGAGAGCGTGAGCGCGTGGCTGACACGCGGGTCGGCCCGGCCCGCGAGCGAGGTGGCGACTTCGCGCTCGTAGTGGTACTTCAGCGCTTCGCGTGGGTGCGCGAAGAAGACGGCGTGCGCGTTGCCAGCCCGCGGCTGCAGCAGCCGCACGCTGAAGTTCTGCTCGGTGACGAGGTACGGGTGAGCCTCGCAATCGGTGCCATCCAGCGCGTACACCTCCTGCCGGAGCATCGAGCCCTTGAGCGCGCGGCAGGCTTCGCGCTCCTCCTGGTGCGTCAGCCCTGGCGGCAGCATCGTGTCGTCGAGCAGGAGCAGCCGCGCGTCGGCATCGCTCAACCCCGGCTCGCGGTAGTACTCGCCGGTATCGTCCGCATCGAGCAGGCCGGCAAAGAAGTCGGACACGCGACCCCGGCCGGCGTGGAAACCGGTGTGGAACCACGAGCGCGTCAGCACGGGCGGTACATGAGACTCTGGGCTGTTGTTGGTGGAAGGCGCCACCGTCTCGAGCGCGGATAGCGCGGCGATCTCCTCGGTGTCGTACTGCTCGACCATCCCGAAGCCGCGAAACTCGCGTTCGGTACCGTCGAAATAGCCGTGGTGATACGCGTAGCGCGTCACGAAGCGGTTGCCGCTGATGCGATCGAGCGTCTCGACGCGCTCGACCACGTGCACTGGAAATGGCAGTCGCGTGATCCACGGCCTGCCCGCCGCGCGATCGGCCAGATAGAACCTGGTCGAAGGCGCGTAGGTGACGTGTGTCTCGGCGCCGAGGTTGTTGACGGCTTTGACCAGCAGATGTGGCTTCTGCCCACCCATCAGATCGACGTACCGGAGCGGGGCGCGAGCGTCGCCCGGCAGGACCGACGACCAGACGAGGCAGGCGGTGCCATTCCCCATCAAGTCGGACATCTGCACCGAGGCGAGGCTGTCGACAGCGGGGAACGCGGGAACCGTGGCGCGCGCACTCCACGCGTTGCCGGACTGATTGAAGTACACCGCCACTCCCTCCTCTGCCAGGTAGAGAATGTCGATGCAGCCCGTGCCATCGATGTCGCCAAGACGGATCCGCCGATGGTCGAACCGATCAGGCGCGTCGAACCACGGGGCGTTGTCCATCGCGACTTTTGCGCCGAACCGGCCGTACCCGAGGTTGGGCCAGTAGCAGACCTCGCCGTTGCGCACGCGCACGATGTCGGTCAGGCCGTCACCGTCCATGTCCGCTAGCTGGATCGACTCAGTCCCGTCGGCGAACACGACCCTCGGTCCTTGCTCTTCATTCACCGCGTTGAACAGCCGCTCCGCAGGGCCGAATCCAGCCTCGGCCAGCGAGGCATGCCAGCAGAGCGCGTCATGGTCGGTGATCAGGACGTCCGTGTGGCCATCACCGGTAAGGTCGACAAATCGCAGGTTCGGATCCTGCCAATCGATGTTCGGGAGCGATTGAAACGAGGTGAAGCTCTCCCAGCTCTCGGACGTGCGCTCGTAGAAGCCTGGGGCGCGCCGGTCCAGACCGACCATGTCGAGCTGACCGTCGCCGGCAAGGTCGAGAAACGTGGGGCCCGCGGCCGCGACCATCGCCGGCTGCAACGGCAAGCGCTCGATGGCGCCAAGGCGCACGCTGCCTGACGACTCAGGTGACGCCAGACCAAGACTACGTTTGTACATCCACGCTCCGCCTTGTTGGGTGAGCGCGCCGGACACGCCTTCGCCATCGAGATCGAGCCAGTCAACATGGGCGGGATCGAGGCCTGCCGGCAGGTTTTCCAGGCTGGCGGCGTCGATTTCGTGGACGGCCGACTGAATGACTGGCTTCGAGTACTCGAATTCGACCTGCGGGAGCGAACGCGCGACGAGGCTGCCGTCCGAGTCCCTTGTGTATCCGGTGTGAGTTGCGGACACCAGAAACGAGAACACCGGGTTGCTGGCCTGGGTCGGATCGACCTCGAAGGAATACGTGAAATCCGTCGATCGGACGAGGCACGGCGCCTCGCCGAGCTCGGCAAATCGATGGAACATCAGCACCCGCTGGCAGAGGCGATAGGTGCGGACCTCGAAGCCCCCCCGGTATCGAGAGAACGGATCGAGCCGTGCGGGCCAGGCCGTGCGCTCGTCCGGCGTAGGGACGTCGGTGTCGTGCTCGCCGTAATCGAACACGAGTTCGAACAGCCAGTCGTCTGGGTGAATTGGCGGCTGTGGTAACGCGGGATCGAAGAAGTATGGCACGCGATTCCCGTACGTGATGCGCTTCGGATACCTGTTCGCCGAACGACTCGCCTCTGTCCGGTTGCGCTCATGGAGCGCCAGCCGGTTGATGCCAAGAGAATCCTCAGGCTTGTACGTGCAGGCCATGACGTTGCCCTTGTCGTCATGGCTCTTACACATGAGCCAACTGAAGATGCGGCTTGCATCTGTGGGGTCGGCGATACGGCTTTCCGCCGTCCGGCCATACCAAGTAGTGGTGTTGTCCCTCGAAATCGAGCGCCAGAAGACGTCACTTCGGTCGAGCGTATTGGTCCATCGCTCGATTCGCGCAAACAAGCTTTCGATCCGCGGCCGATAGCGCTCCACGCGGTACGTGCGACCCCAAAGATCGCGATTCTGCGCATAAGGCCGGAGGCCGTTGCCGGCGTCGACCAGGACCGGGACCAGATCCTCGACGCCAGACAAGAGAAAGACATCGGCCGGGTTGGACGCGTAACGCGGCAGACCCTTGTCGGTCTTGCGGGTGATGGCCGGCAGGTCGAGCGCCCACCCGAAGCCGAAGGGGCCGTTGCCGGCGCCGGAGTCGTACGAGAGTGAAAGCTTGGGGCCGAATCCTGCCCGGCCTGGGCTCGCAAACACCGGGATGCCCAGCGACGCCGTCCCGGTTACGGGATTGGCAGCGAACTTCTCCCCGATGCCACGGATCGCGCCGCCTCCCTTTGGCAGTGTTAGTTGCGGCGCGTGCGAGTCGGACCGCTGCGACGAGTGGCGGCTGCCAGTGCTGAGATTGCTTTCACTGCTGAGATTCGTGGCCACTTCTACAAAGCTGCGGTGAGTTATCGCGCTCAGGATAGTTGCCGCGGGCTGGCCGATCAATTACCGTAAATGCACCAATCGGGCGACGAGAAGAGCGTCGCCGTAGCACGCCGGTTTGACGATGGCAGAATCAGGCCGACTTCGACTGGCCGATGTGCGCGCTGCGTTCCGGTTGATTGGGGAATGCCGGGAACTCGGTGCCGACCCGCAAGCGTGGTGTCGCCACAAGCTGGATGGTCTGCGACGAGCATAGGCATTTCAAACGCACTTTTTCTTCAAGAGGCACGGTACTCCTGGGCTCGTGAGCCGTCAAGCATACCGGTCCTCGGCTTGGGACCAGGGCATTGTCGGGCCCTTCATCGGCCCGGGGGCTATGCTTCGGAGCGTTTTCACGTCTCGGGCGGGCGCAGGCCAAGGGAGGCGGTCGGTTCAGGGGCTGAACCGGATGGGGTCGGAGATCCGCGGGAGCTCAGGCCAGTTGGAATCGGTTGAAGACCCTGGCCGGGGATCGGGGCGGTGCCCGGGCGGGCAAGCCGAGGTGGGCGAGGATCTTCGCAATGACGGAGGGATGTTCGATGGCGGCACAGCATCCTGGCGCCGGCGCGCAGACGCACGGCGATGAACAATACGTTCGGGGGGAGAGGCACGGGCACCGTCGCGGCCATGTCATT
>JBIMKD010000373.1:0-50941 GCA_043673815.1 Chromatiales bacterium | reverse complement strand
CTGAAAAACTGTATGACTGCCATATCTGTAGTCCATGATGCACCTCCTTGCGCAGCATTTTCGCAGCTAAAGCTAACCGGCTAAAAGCCGGTGGTTTTAACCCTATGATGGACAATAAACTTGATGAACGGGATTTAGAGTTGTTCGCTGCTGCGGGTGGTGTTCACCTGCGTTTTAATCCGAGGCTGGCTACTCCGTGGGTGGCTTGGTGCGAGGCGGACGGGTTCAACCTAACTGCTTACGGGGATCGACCTTGGACTGCTGTAGAGGAACTATACAAGGTGGTGGTCGCTCGCGGTGAGGGGTCGATCTACACCCAAGACAATCCGTCGCCCGTGCTCGAGCACCTTGCACTTGGCCTCATTGGGGGTGAGAACGACAACGACCAAACGCAGGGAAAAATTTTCGCTGGATACGGCAATGCGATGCCCTTCAAAACGTGAATTTCTCACAGAATTCTAGAGGCTTCCCTGCTTTAATACACCTGTAGCCGTGATGCCATAGCCGGTTCGCGTGTTCGGCCATAGCCCAGCTCAATTAGAAATATTGGCCCCATGAGCGAGGAGGAAAAAATGCGCTTCAAGAAATTCGCAAGCTACGCCACTGTATTGGCGGCGGCGTCTTTGCTCACCGGCTCCTCCTGGGGTGGTGAGGAAGAAGCGGCGATCATTACACCGAAACAGATGGCCGATGCGCTGCACGCGGTGATGGAAGCGGACCGCACGGTTTACGCCAAGGAGATCGTGAACCGCCTGCAGGATGAAGAGAAGGTCATCAAGGCAAGTGAGCACTGGAAAGACGATAAAGCACTCCCTTTGCCGGCCCAGTTCATGCGTTTAGGCGCCGACTTGGTGGCGGAGAAGACCGAGAGCTTCAGCTACGCGCTGCTTTCGCTCTGGCCGGTGAACAAACAAAACGCACCGGTCACCGCGAGCGAAAAGACCGGGCTCCAGCACGTGGCGGACCATCCCGACGAAAACTATTACGGTGCCGAGGAATTGGGCGGCACGAAGTATTTTACCGCCGTTTACCCGGACAAGGCCGTCGCCGAGGCCTGCGTCACCTGCCACAACAATCACAAGGACAGCCCGCGCAGGGATTTTAAGCTGAACGATGTCATGGGCGGCATCGTGATCCGGATCCCATTGACAAGGGGTTGAAGTCCCTGCGGCGAGGTGACCCGGATCGGCACCCTCTCTTTCGCGAGTCGCCTTACCACCGCCCCATGAGTTCAGTGAACCCTGAGACTTTGTCACGTCGACGTCAAAGAAGTGTTCAATCAGCGCTGAGACTCGCCCTCTTATCTGTAAGGCGCACCGCCACCCCGCAGCCACGCGTATTGGGCCAGCGCGCCGGAAGCACCTTGTTCCGCGCCTCGGCCGCCGCGGCGATGCTGGTTGCGGTAATTCTCGGCGCCGGGCCGATACCGTATTCCGAAAGCCTGATAGAAGGCCCGCAAATCGACCGCTGGTGGCGCGATGGCGTGCTGATGCAAATCAGCGGTTACACGCTGATCGGCCTGAGCGCGATCGGGCTGAGCCTGTCAGCTCGAAAGCGCTGGCGGCGCTTGTCCCGTTATTCCTTCCAGAAATGGCGCTTGGCTCACGCTGTCATCGGGGCTCTGAGCCTCATCGTCGTCATCGCCCACACCGGCTTACACCTCGGTGTTGGACTGAACCTCCTCTTGATGCTCAATTATCTCGGCTTGGCCTGCGCCGGGGCGGTCCTGGGCTATCTAACCGCAACTGACGGTACGGTCCCTTCCGCCGCCTGGCAACGCTGGAAACAAAGGGCGGTCTCGGTGCACTTGTGGCTCTTTTGGTTCTTTCCGGTCTTGACCGCTTTTCACATTCTCACGGTGTATTGGTACTGAACGGCCGGGGCCGCGCATGCCCGTATGCAGAAAAAGCGGTGGGCAAGTTGGACCAGTTGGGGGACCGCTACCTTGCTGAGCGGCGGTTATCTCACCTATGCATTATGGGGCCAGAACGAAGGGCTCTTCGTTACCGGGCGGACCTCCGACGGCCACTATCAGATCGAGCGCGTGTGTGACGCCTGCCATACCCAGCCCTTCGGGGGCGGCACGGTGCTGCAAGAAGCCTGCATCGAATGTCACGGCGAAGAACTGAAGTCCGCGGGAGATTCTCATCCCAAGCGGCTGTTCACCGATCCGCGCAATGCCGATCGGGTCGCCGCCATCGACGCCAAGCGCTGCGTCACCTGCCACCAGGAGCACCGCCCGGGAATGACCCGCGTCATGGGTGTCACCGTCGCTGATGATCATTGCATGCTCTGTCATGCGGGGGTGAGGAAGGAGCGTCCGAGCCACCGTGATTTTCCGACTACGAGCTGCGCCACGGGAGGCTGCCATAACTATCACGACAACAGCGCGCTCTATGAGGACTTCCTGGTCAAACATCTAGACCACGCCGCGACCTTCCCTCGGGCAACGCTTCCTCCGCGCGACCTGGATGCGGTGTTACTCGCGATGGGTAAACCGCCGCGCCCGCCTCTCGGCCGTGCCCAACAGGACGCACCCCTCGGTCTCAGCGTGCATCCGCGGCTCATCACCGCTTGGTCGGTGACGGCTCATGCGCGTGGTGGTATTAATTGCACCGACTGTCACGGTAGCAAGACCGCAAGCGATCAAGCGAGGCCCTGGCAGGATAAACCCAGTGCCAACGCGTGCCGCGAGTGTCATGACGCGGAACACGAAGGATTTCAAAAAGGCAAACATGGGATGCGTCTAAAGCATCACCTCCAGCCCATGACCCCGGAGGCGGCGCGCCAGCCCATGAAGCGGGCGGCGGCACACAAGGATCTCACCTGCAATAGCTGCCATCGTGCACACCGCTACGATACGAAATGGGCGGCGGTCGAGGCCTGTACGGGCTGCCACAACGATCGGCATACCCGCGCCTACCGGCGCTCCCCGCATGCGCGCCTTTGGCGGCGAGAAACCACTCGGGAAGACCGCCCGGGGAGTGGGGTCTCGTGCGCGACCTGCCATCTGCCGCGGGAGATTTCTCGCCGCGGGGGACAATCCTTAGTGCGAATCCAGCATAACCAAAATCAGAACTTGCGCCCCAACGAGAAAATGGCCCGCGGCGTGTGCCTCACCTGCCACGGGCTCGGCTTCACGCTGGACGCGCTCGCCGACCGGACTCTCATCGATAAGAATTTTAACGGCCAGCCGAAGCACCAGCTCCGGAGTCTGGAGATGGCCGAGGAACGGAACATCGCCAGCCTCAAGTCACGGGAGAAAAGGCCATGAACGAATCGGTCGCGAGCACTTGTGAAAGGAAACCCGGCAGTGGTGATCGCCGTCTCGTTCTACCATCGATCCGGGAGTCTTCGTTTGATTGTGATATGTTTACCCTTGACCTCCAGGTAACCGCCGGTCGTCAAGTCCTTCATCACCCGAGCGACCATCTCGCGCGCGCAACCGACCAGACTTGCTAGGTCCTGCTGGGTCATGCGTTGTTCGATCACCCACTGGCCGCCCTGCTCCCGGGCCAGGGCCATAAGCGAGCGGGCAATTCTGCCGTAGACATCGAGCAAGGCGATATCTCGCACTCGTCCCGTCAATAACCGGACCTGCTGCACCAAGGCCTGCAGAAGCTTGATCGAAATTTCAGGATGCTTCGACAGACAATTCAAGAAAGCCGGTTTCGACACCACGTGGAGCGTCGAGGTCTCCAGCGTCGCCACCGAAGCCGAACGGGGTGCGTCATCGAGCAATCCGAGCTCTCCGAAGCACTCCCAGGGCCCAAGAAAAGTCAACGTGACCTCTTTACCGCTTTTCTCGCTGGTGTAAACGCGCACCAGACCGCTTTCCACGATATACAGCTCGTGGCTCGGTTCGCCCTCGGTGATGAGCACGGTCTTACTCTTATAGCGCTTAGTGATGCCGCACTTCGCGAGGAGCTCCAAGTCGGCTCGGACCAGCTTAGGAAACCAGGTGAAATCGCTTGCCATAACTTTAATGTCCCCGCGGCGAATCGAGGCTAGCTTCTTGTTGATAATATTGCCTTAACCTAGTGGGTTTCAAGGTATTAATACAGAACTACTATACTATAAATGCGTTGCGCTCGAGGAACCCGTGGCGTATGCCGCTGACCGAAACACACCCAGCCGCCCGTCCGCCGATCCCGGCACGGCCATTACGGACCGGCCGGCAACCGCTGTCGTTCGGACTTAATAAATCCCTTATCGTTGGGATCGTTACCGCGCTCCTGGGTATCTTGGCGACCGTCGCACCCTGGATTGGCGGGACGCGGACCGATCTTGAGAGCGCGGCGGGTTTAAGGATCCTTTACGGACTGCGCGGGTTTCGCGAACCCCCTCGGGAGGTCGTCATCGTGTTGATCGATCAGACAACCCTCGACGAACCCGACTTTCCCGACGTCCTCGGTGAATGGTCGCGGGCGTTACACGCGCAACTTCTGCGGCGGCTGGAAACAGTCCGGCCGGGAGTTGTTGGCTTTGATTTTCATTTCAACAAGGCGCGCGATGCGCGCGGGGACCGCGAGTTTGCGCAGGCGATTAAGGACGCTGGAAACGTAGTCCTGATGGAATACCTCATCCCGGCGCGGTCGCGCGCGCTTTTGCCGGGCTCCATCGAGATCACCGAACGCCGATCGCGGCTCCCCATCTCGCCTCTCGCGGACGCCGCAGCGATGGTCGTACCGTTCCTGCTGCCCGACGGACACGATCTCGATCAGTTGCTGCTCCGGGATCCCGCGGGCGAAAACGTGCCGATCTTTCCCCTGGCTGCCTTGCTCGTGCATTCCAAACCACACCTGAAAACGCTCGCGGCCTTGGTGCGCGAGGTCTCCGGACAGCCCGTGGAGGTCAGCCGCCTCGAGACGTTGCCTGAGCAGTTGTACACTCGGTTCACCCGCGATCCCGAGCTTGCCGATCGCCTTATTGATCAATTGAATCATCGGAACGACCTCGACCAGCAATCCCGCGCCGTGCTCATGGCGCTCATCGACGCCGTGCGCACGCTCGAGGCGCGCCACATCGACTATTACGGTCCGCCGAGCACCGTGACCACCATCCCCTATCAATGCATTATACAGGGGGGTTGCGACGCGTTCCCCGCGGGACGCTTCTCGATCCTGCACCGGAAGGCTGTCTTCGTCGGTTTTTCCGACCTGCGGCATGGCAGCGTGATGGATCGGTTTCCCACCGTCTACGGAAATTTCAGCGGCGTCGAAATCGGCGCCACCGTCTTCGCTAACCTGTTGGAGCGCCGTAGCCTCCGCCCCTTGCCGGTGCTGTGGCATCTGTGCATCGTGGCTCTGTGGGCGGCACTCCTAGGCCGCTTGGCCACGACAGCCTCGACCGGCTTCGCCATGTCCGGGATCCTCGCGCTGAGCGCGGCATACAGCAGCGCGGCTTACCTCGCCTTTGCCCATTATGGCCTGTGGCTGCCGCTCGCCGTTCCGATCGCTATTCAAACACCGCTGGCCGCGGCCATCGCGCTCCTGCGCGGGTATCTGGAGGAGCGGCGCGAGCGCGCGCGCAACGAGCACGAGCTGGCTCGGCTCAAAGACGGCTTGCGCGTTCACCTCCCGCGTCAGGTCGTGGAAAGCATCGCGCGGAATACTCCCGCAATCCTCTCAAGCGGCCAGGTCATGTATGGCGTCTGCATCCATTCGGACGCCGGCCAGTTCACTCTCTTGTCGGAGACCATGAAGGCGGTGCCGTTACGGGGCCTGCTGAACGGCTACTACGAACCGCTCTTCGATGCGGTTAAAAAACATGAGGGTTGGGTATCCGACGTGATTGGCGATGCCATGCTGGCGGTGTGGCCGACCGCAGCGCCCGAACCCAAAGCCAAGCGCGCCGCATGCGATGCCGCCCTGGACATCATCCGTGCCATCGCCGCCGCCAATCCTCACTGCCTGCCGACGCGGGTCGGCATCCATTGCGGCGAGCTCGTGCTCGGCAATGTCGGCGCACGCGGGAGATTCGAGTACCGCGCCGTGGGCGAGGTCGTGAATAAGACCGAACGCATCGAGCGGGCAAACAAGCGCTTGGGGACCCGCATTCTTGCCTCTTACGATGTGACCTCGGGGATCGAAGGCCTCCTCATCCGCGACGTCGGCTCCTTCTATCTGCCGGGAACGAGCCGCCCGGTGGTCCTGTGTGAGATTGTCGATCCCGAGATTTCAACCCTGGGATCGACCGAGCGTAAGCATCTCTACTTCAACGCGGCGCTGACGGCGTTCAAGCTCCAGGATTTCGACCAGGCACAACAGATCTTCGAGACTTTGCTGAAGGAATTCGGAGACGATGGGCCAACGCGGTTTTATCTCGATCTTTGCCGGCAATTCGAGACCGTTCCTCCGGAGCCGCCGTGGACCGGATGTGTGCGGCTTTAGTATGCTGGCTTACGCAAGGGATGTGTACTATGCTCACGGTAGGGACTAAAAATAGGCGGGGCAGGGTGCAGCCCGTTACCCACCGACCCGACAAGTGTTGCTTGTCTCCTGAAACCTGTACGATCAGTCGGCATCCCTGCCGAAAAGATGGTGGGTTACGCTGCGGCTACCCACCCTTCATTCGAGGGGGGCTTCGGATCATGACGATGGGGGAACGATGGGGAGCGCTTTTGGCGATACCGGGGATCGTATTGGCCTACTCTTCGGGAGCGCGTGCTCAATCTTGCGAGCCGGCGGCGGCCAAGGTGATTTCGGTACAGGGAAATGTGGATGTCAGCGATAGCGATCGAGCCCACTGGCGGGACGTTCAGCTCAATCAAGTCCTATGCGCCGGGCAACAGGTGCGTCTGATGGCGAAGAGCCGCGCGGTGCTCCTGCTCCCGAATGAGACGCTCATCCACCTCGATGAAGGCAGTGTCGTTACGTTACGGGCGATTGAACCGGACAAGCCTGCGTGGCTCGAGTTTCTGCGCGGGGCGCTGCATGTCATCAGCCGCGTGCCGCGCGCGCTGAATATCCGCACACCCTTCGTGAATGCCGGCATCGAAGGCACCGAGTTTGCGCTCCGCGTCGATCCGGCCCGAGCGGAGCTATGGGTCTACGAAGGGCGGGTGCGGTTCAGTAACAGGCTCGGGCAGTTGCTGATCGCGAGCGGCGAGGCCGCGGCCGCCGCGCCGGGCCGCGCCCCGGAGCACCGCATCGTCATCAAGCCCCGCCGGGCGGTGGAATGGGCGCTCTACTATCCCCCGCTCCTCGACAGCCGCCCCGAGGCCTACCCCGCGGCCCTGCGCCCGGCCATGCTGGCCTATCGCCAAAACGATTTCCCCGCGGCCTTCGCGGCGCTCGATGGGGTGCCGGAGGGTGCGCGCGATGCCCGCTACCACACCCTGCGAGCGGGGCTCCTGCTCTTGGTCGGCCGCGTCCCCGAGGCGGAGATAGACCTTACGTCTGCCCAGCGGCTCGACCCCAAGAACGGCACCGCCTACGCCCTGCGTTCGGTCATCGCCGTGGTGCGGAACGAGCAAGAGGAAGCCCTCAAGCTCGCCGCGGAGGCGGTGCGGCTGTCCCCGGGCTCGGCGACTCCTTATATCGCCCGCTCCTATGCCGAGCAGGCGGCCTTCGAGATCGAGAAAGCCCACCAAAGCCTGCAACAAGCCTCCCGACTCGCCCCCGAGGATGCGCTTGTTTGGGCGCGGCTCTCCGACATCAAACTTTCCCTCGGGGATCTCGACGCCGCCCTTGAAGCCGCGCGCAACGCCGAGCAACTCGACCCTAGGCTCTCGCGCACCCAGAGTGTGCTTGGCTTCGCCTACCTCACCCGCATCGAGGTGGATCGCGCCAAGACCGCCTTCGAGCGCGCCATGGCGCTCGATCCCGCCGATCCTCTGCCGCGCCTGGGCCTCGGCCTCGCCAAGATCCGCGACGGAGACTTGGACGAGGGCACCCGCGAGATCGAGATAGCCGCCTCCCTCGACCCCAACAACTCGCTGGTTCGAAGCTACTTGGGCAAGGCCTACTTTGATCAGAAGCGGAGCGGTCTCGCCAAAACCGAATTCGACCAGGCGAAGCTGCTCGATCCCAAGGACCCCACGCCCTGGTTCTACGACGCTATCCTAAAGCAGACCATCAACCGGCCGGTCGAGGCACTCCACGACCTGCAGCGCTCCATCGAGCTGAACAACAACCGGGCGGTTTACCGCTCGAAGCTCCTACTAGACCAGGACCTTGCGGCAAGGAGCGCGGCGCTCGGGCAAATCTATAATGACCTCGGGTTCCAACAATTAGGGCTCGTGGAAGGATGGAAATCGGTAAACACTGACCCAAGCAACTACTCCGCGCATCGACTGCTGGCCGACAATTACGCGGCCCTGCCACGCCACGAGATAGCACGCGTGAGTGAGCTACTCCAGTCCCAGCTGCTCCAACCTATCAACATCACCCCGGTGCAACCTCAGCTCGCCGAAAGCGATTTATTTTTACTGGGTGGCTTCGGCCCCGCACAGTCCTCGTTTAATGAATTTAACTCTCTGTTTTTGCGAGATCGGTTTAGCCTATTGGCTTCCGGTTTAGTGGGTAGTAACGAAACGTACGGGGATGAGGTCGTACATTCTGGATTATGGAAGAATCTTTCGTATAGCCTAGGCCAGTTTCACTACGAAACCGAGGGTTTTAGACCTAATAGTGACGTAGATACAGATATTTACAACGTCTTTACGCAACTTGAGTTTTCCCCAAGGAGTAACGTACAGCTTGAGGCGCGGCACCAGGCTACAGAAACCGGAGATCTTCGGCAGCTTTTCGACCCCGAATTTAGATTCGAAAGCCTTCGACAGTCATTCGAGAGAGATACCGTAAGGCTTGGCCTGGGGATCGGGCTTGCTTCAAATGCGACTCTGCTTGCGTCTCTCAGCTACAGAGAGATTACCCGAACCGCTACCCTACCGAGTTTTGAAAGCTTTTCCGACCGTTTCTCTGCTGATCCTGCTCTTTCGCCATTATTATTTGCCGTGCCCCTTTTGCCTTCCGGCTTTAATAGAGAAGCGTTCGCAGACAACGAAGTCAAGAATAGCAGCATTGAACTTCAGTACATACAGCGTTGGAATCGGTGGAACGTGATCGTTGGTGGGGATTATGCGCACCAAGAAAGAACGAAAACCACCGGCACTACGACTTCGCTTACATCCCCCTTGTCGGCGGATCTTCCAGAGCAGTTGCAACGCCAGGTAATGGACCCAGAATTGGCCAGCGCAATTTTAGACTTTCTTAACAGCTTCATTGCAGACGAAACCATCCCGCGATCAGATAAAGACCAGCCTGATGAGGCGTATGGCAACGCCTACACTTATGCAAACCTAGAGATTTTTGACGATCTAAGCTTGACCATTGGTGTCGCATTTCATTCTATAGACCGTGATAGCCCTCAGAGCAGCAGCTTAGATTTCTCACATCAGTATGTGCTACCCAAGATTGGATCGGTATGGCGGCCATCGACAGGGACAACCGTGCGTGCAGCATGGTTCGAAAACGTGAAACGACCGTTTGCCTCGGGTCAGACGATAGAGCCAACTCACGTCGCGGGTTTCAATCAACTATATGACGATGCTGATGCTACAAGGTCAGAGCGTTACGGGTTTACGCTTGACCAAGCGTTCCCTATGCGGATAAAGGCCGGGGGAGAAATTAGCTGGCGTGACGTGGACATACCAAGGTTCATCACAGGCGTCGATGAAGGGGTGCACCGGATAGAGCAAAACGAAGAGGCGCACCGAGCCTACATTTACTGGACGCCAACGGATCATTTCGCATTTGCCGCCGAGTATTTCTTCGAAAGCTTCGATAGGGGGCCGCGGATCGATGTAGATAGTGGAGTGCCGCTTGAATTGACAACACATCGTGCACCATTTTCCTTGAGCTATTACAGCCCCGGGGGCCTTTTCGCAAACTTAACTGCAACGTATGTAAACCAGGATGTGGTTGTAAGAGGCTCGGAGCGCACCGATTCGCCACAAAGCGATAATTTCTGGCTTCTGGACGCTTCGCTGGGATATCGTTTACCAAAGCGTTGGGGAATTGTTAGTTTTGGTGTAAGAAACCTCCTCGACAACGAGTTTTCGTATCAAGATACCAATTTCGATCCCGTTGGAGAACTGGAGGGAGAACCCTTCTTACCGCCTACATTTGTAGCCGAACGAGTTTTTTTTGGGCAAGTAACACTGGCCTTTTAGAATAGAGTCGAGGTCATAAGTACAATATATAGCTTCTTAGAAAAGGTATGGAGGTGAGCAAATGAACAAGACTATTGTCGCTGGCGCGATATCGTTTCTCATAGGCGTAGGTGTAGGCGCAGCCGGTTATAAGGCTTTCGTTGTACAGAAAGTTACGTGCCGACATATTGGTGGATTCCAAGACTGTCATTGGGGTACCGTATGTCCCCAGGGCGAAACGTGGGTAAAAAAAGGTTGCCCATGAGTCAAAGATAGGAAACTAGATATATTCAGGGTCCAGCCTTTCAAACGGGCAGGGGAAAAGGAGTTCCAATGCCATAACCAAGACATGCAGTAATGTCTCGTTAACCGTGGAGGCAGTCAAATGACACTAAATAGACCTTCGTTTGTTGGCCTTGTATTGTTTCTTGTGACGCTGGGTGGTTGTGGTGTTACCTGTAGGCACATAGGAGGGTACAACCATTGCCATCAATATAGTAATACTTGCCCCTCAACTGAGTCCTGGGTAAAAAATGGTTGTTAGCCGGAGTAGGTTTAGGCCCCGTAGGTTGGGGTGACCGGAGGTCCCGTAGGTTGGGGTGACCGGAGGGAACCCCAACATCACGCGAGTCCGCGAGGTGTTGGGGTTCGTAGCCTCGGGCCGCCCTACAGCGTCGGCATCGGCGCTCGGCCGGCCGAATCGGCGCCAAAGATATTTTGCGTCATACTCCGGCCGAAGCTCATCGTCCGTTTCTGTACTCACGTCCCTACCGCGATCACCACCCCGGTCGACCGGAAGGCCGACACCTTGGAGTACGGCTTGAAAAAGAGGCCCGCTACGCGGGCTACGTTATATGTCGTCCGCCGTAATACGGGGGCTAAAAAAACGCCTTGAGGAGCAACGAAAGTACCCCCGCCAAAAGCACGCCCATCATCCACTTGAGCACAGCCAAGTCGGTGCGAATAGGTGCCAATTCCCTTTCCAGCTTGCCATCCAGAACCACCGCCTCGGCTTGAGCGCCATCCCAACCACCCGCTGTTTGATGAGTGACTCCACCGAGTGCTCGATCAACTCCGGATCCCGGTGATCGATGAAACACCCCGCCAGGCGCTTCAGAATATGCGTCCGCGACTCCACCTCCCGCAACAGCACACTACCCCCATCGGAGCTGATCCTTCCCCCATCAAACCTCCCGACCAGCCGCCGAGCTCCAAGACCGTGAAATTCCATCTGCCACCCGTTACACTGTGTTTCCATAAGGCCGTCCTCGTCATTGCGCATAACATGCTGATCACACACATATTATGCCACGAGATACGGCCTTTTTCTTGGCTATCGGTGAGAAATCCGGGCTAGGGGATTACGGTGAGGTGTATCCCGACATAGCGATCTTGCGGAAGCGCCGCTATTTCGACGCGCATCCGGGCCCCGGCGATGTGTTCTTGATCATAGAAGTATCGGACAGCACTTTAACTTATGACAGCGATCTCAAAGTGCCACTTTATGCCGCACATGGCATTCCGGAGGTCTGGCTCATCAATGTGACGGAGCGCTGCATCGAGATCTTTCGTCAACCATCCCCCGCGGAGCGGCGCTACGAAAGCGTCCAGCGGATCGAACGCAGTGCCGTTACCCCAATGCGCGTACCTGACGTTAGTCTTGCGCTAAGCGAGTTGTTTCCGCGAGAGCCAGAAAATTGAAAACCTCCGATTAGAGAGCGTAGCGAAATCCATTATTCCGGACTACCGATCGATAGGTCGTCATGGCGTGGTACGCGCTTCGAGGACGCATGGACTTCATGCGTCCCCGGGTTCACTTCGTTTCATCCGGGCTCCTAATCTTCAGCCGCTTGCGGCTTGAAGGCCGCCATCAATTGCTGTTGCGTCCTCACTGGGACCGGATCGTAATGGCTGAACTCGATGGTATAGCTGCCGTGACCGCCGGTCATAGATTTGAGTTGTGATTGGTACTGTTCCAATTCGCTCAAAGGCACCTGCCCCGCAATCTCGATCAGCCCGCCCGGCAAGGCGCTGGTATTGCTCACGCGTCCCCGCTTGGTGGAGAGATCTGCAGTAATATCACCCATATTCGCGCTCGGCAGGGTAATGCGGATCTCGACGATCGGCTCGAGCACCACGGGCTTAGCGTTCTTGAAGGCTTCGCTGAACGCCTTCTTACCGGCCGCGACGAAGGCGACTTCCTTGGAATCGACGGGATGGTACTTGCCATCATACAAAGTAACCTCAAGGTCTTGGATTTGGTAGCCGGCGATGACGCCTTCCTGGATTGCTTGAAGGATCCCCTTCTCGACGGCAGGAATAAATTGCCGCGGTATGACGCCCCCCACCACCGCGTCGACGAACTTATAGCCCTCGCCGCGATCGAGTGGGCGGACGCGTAAAAACACTTCACCGAATTGGCCCGCGCCGCCGGTTTGTTTCTTATGCCGGTGGTGCCCTTCGGCGGGCGCCGTGACCGTTTCGCGGTAAGCGATCTTGGGTGGCCGGGTTTCCACCTCGACGTGGAAACGCTCTTTCATGGTTTCCAGCAGGACGCGGACGTGGAGATCCCCGATACCGCGCAACACGGTCTCGTTGAGCGCGGTATTGTGCTCGACGCGCGCGCTCGGGTCCTCCGCTTCCAGCTTATGCAAAGTATCGGAGAGCCTTTGTTCGTCTCCGCGGCTTTTCGCCGCGATCGCGATGCCGTGCATCGGCAACGGGAAGCTGACCGACTTGAGGTGGATGTGGTCCTCTTCGTGGGAGTCGTGTAACACCGCATCGAAGTGGATTTCGTCGATCTTGGCGACGGCGCATATGTCACCCGGGATCCCAGCCGGGATCTCGCTCGACTCTTTCCCCAAGAGCTTAAACAGGTGTCCAACCTTAAACGGTTTGCGGCCATCCCCGATAAACAACTGGCTGTCCTTCGTGATGGTCCCCTGATGAATGCGAAACATCCCCAAACGACCCACGAAGGGGTCGATGGCCACTCTGAAGACGTGCGCCAATGCGTGGCGGGCGGGATCAGGTGTGATCTCGACGCGTTCGGCGCTCGCGCCTTCGCCTTTGAGAAAGGCGGGCGGATTGCCTTCCAGCGGATTGGGCATCAGCTTGACCAGGATCTCGAGTAACTCCGCAAGCCCCGCCCCGGTCCGCGCGGAAACGAAACAGACCGGGATTAAATGCCCTTCGCGCAAGGCTTTCTCGAACGGGTCGTGCAGTTGTTCCGGGTCGAGGGATTGCCCTTGTTCGAGATAAAGCTCCATGAGCGCGTCATCGACCTCGACGACTTGGTCGATGAGCCGAGTATGCGCCTCTGCCACCGAGGAGAAATCCGTGGCTTCTCCGGTGGGCTCGAAAAAGCAATCGACGACCGACCGGCCGTTGTCGGCGGGGAGATTGATGGGCAAGCATTCATCCCCGAAGACGCGCCGGATCTGCTCCAAACAACCGAAGAGATCGACGTTTTCTGCATCGATTTGGTTGATGACGATGAGCCGATCGAGCTCCCTCGCGCGCGCCCATGCCATCATGCGTTGCGTAACCATCTGCACCCCAGCCTGGGCATTGACGATGATAGCCGCGGTTTCAACCGCCGCAAGGACCGCGAGCGCGCGCCCGATAAAGTCCGGATAACCCGGAGTGTCGATGAGATTGAGATGCTTGCCTTGATAATCGAACCCAAGGACCGTGCTATTCAACGAGTGCTGATGCGCCTTCTCCAGGGGGTCGTGATCGGAGACGGTGTTGCCGCGCTCAACGGTTCCGGCGGTCTTAATCGCACCCGCCCTTTCCAATATCGCCTCAACCAGCGTCGTTTTGCCCGCTCCCGCGTGTCCCACCAGCGCGATGTTTCGTACATCCTGGGTTGTATAGCCTGCCATGCCCTACCTCGCAGTTTTCTTGTTAGCCACGTACTTCGGAGTATAAGAGGCAATACAAAAGGCGCAAGAAAAAAATGGGGCTGACTCGGTCAGCCCCAAGGCGCTGGTGACGAACACGCAAGCGGCAGCGGTGTCGTCGTTCCCGGGAGGTTTACCGGCCTGCCCGGTAGGCGTCAAATTTCATGCTGTGCGAGCAGATCTCTCCCCTTGCGGGTGAGATAACCGTCCTCACTCACGTATCCCATGGCGATCGCCTTATGGACGACAGATTCCGGCGTCCCCTCCGGCAAATAAAGATCACCATCGCCATAGTGGTGTCGCAGCACCGACGCGATCTCCACTTCGTTTGAAGCGTTTGCACGATCCAATGCGTTCATGGAATGGAATCTATTAACTTCATTTTTTACAAATCATTAAATGTCTGACTTAGTATACTACATGAACTATACAAGATCAATATCATCTTTTAAGCTATTGTATATTATTATCTTAAACGTGACGGCCACGCGATCCCTCCCGGGGGCACAAGAAGAAAACGCGCAGCCGGAACAGCTACGCGAACGTCGGAGGCAATCTTACGCCGTCTTGGTTGCGGCTAGCTTTCGGGTTTCCCCGAGGTAATTCTCGAACCACGCGCCAGTTTGCGCGTTCCAGTCAAGCAGGCGATCCCGCGCCTTGGCGCCTACTGCCAGCAAGTCCTGCACGCGTGTGGCCATCAACTCGCTCTGGGTGGTTGCGAAGGCCGCGAAATCCGTGGCCTGGCTGACCGCCTTGAGTTGATCGCTGCCTGATTTGACACCGATTTCGCATACCTCGACGTGGTGTCTACCAAGGCTTCGATAACCCTCGCCATGGATCTGTGACAGATCGTTCAGCGATTTCACCCATAAGGCGTTGTAATCCTTGGCGCTAGTTAGATAATCAATGTACATGGCTTACTCCTTGATCGAACGAAGGTTTCAGTTAGATATTGGTGCAGCGCACCATTACTGCATCGCAGCATATTACAGGCTGTTATCGATGTCAACCGCGTCGTGAGGCGAATCAATTTGATTTTCGCCACCACGGGGTATGCAACCCCGTGGGGCGACCTTTGGAAACCCCATCGCTAGGGAAGGTGTTCTTTGGCGAGATATGCGTGAGTTTGCATCTCTTCCAGGCGGCTAATCGTGCGCTGGAAAGCGCTCTGCAAGCCCCGGCGCCGGTAGAGTGATACCGGCATTGCGTCGGCTGACACGATGAGCGTTACATTGCGGTCGTAAAACGTATCTACCAAGGTAATAAAGCGCTTGGCTTTATCATTATCCTTGTCGTTCATGCACGGGATGTTAGCGATCAGGACCGTTTGATAGCACAGCGCAATCTCGATGTAGTCGGAGGGAGCGCGCGGTCCGCCGCAGATCTGATCGAAGTCGAACCAAACCACGCCGTCCGGGTGGCGCACGGCCGGGATCGGGCGGCCTTCGACTTCGACCGCCGCATTCATGACGCCCTCCCCTCGCGCTAAGCGAACGAAGCTCGATCGCAGGCTAGTGTCCGCCGTCGGGTCCGAGGGGCAATGGTAGATCTGGGCGCGCTCCAAGCGGCGCAAGCGGTAATCCGCGTCTCCCCCGATATGAACAATATCCGTATGGGCGTGGTTGAGGGCGATAGCCGGGAGAAAGCGCTCACGCTGTAACCCGTTCCGGTAAAGGCGCTCAGGTGCTTCATTCGAGGTCACCACTAAAGTAATGCCTCGCTCGAAGGCGGCGCAAAAAAAAAGTTCCCCAGCAGCATCGCATCCGTGATATCGCCGACGTGAAGCTCGTCGAGGCACAGGACGCGTGTGCTCACCGCTAAGCGCTCCGCGACGGTATCAAGCGGATTACGCACATTATCGAGACCCTTGATCTCACGGTGGATCCCCAGCATAAAGCTGTGAAAATGCGCGCGCAGCTTGTCGCTAAATGGGAGGCACTCGAACAAGGTATCCATGACATAGGTCTTACCGCGCCCGACGCTGCCCCAAAAATAGATCCCCTTCAGCCGGGTGATCTTGGCGCTGGCTCTACCGCGCCGGAACGTCCAAAGAGACCATGCAGAGCCTTTCGCACTCGGCGTGGATGCGAGCAGACCGTCAAATAGGCGCTGCGCCTGGCGTATGGCTACACGCTGGCCGGGATCGGGTGAAAAATCCGCGCGACGTAGATCCTGTTGATAGCGTTCCTGGGGCGTCATGAAGACTATAATCCCACAGGCCGGGCCGATTGCAACTTGGCCTGCGAAACCTTCCGCGATTAAGAGACCGACGATGACGGCGGATTGCGCAGCGGGAAGCTCGAGCAAAGGAACCAAGAAAGCGCAAGCCGGCAAGGCCATCCACCTGGATGAGGCCAGGGTAGCGATCGATTCTCAGTTCAACGGATTTGCGCTTACTTGGACAGATCGATTCCCTCCGTCGTCAAGGCCATCGGCATATCCGCCAGCAGCAGGTGGGGCGCGGGCAGGATCGGACGACCGGCGACGATACGCACGGCCAGTGTGCCCCCTAGGGCACCTACCGCAAATGCCCCAGGCGACACCTGCGAGGCAGGGCAGGGAGCACCGTCTTGCATGACCGTCAACGCTTGCTTCACCGCTTTGATGACGTCGGGATCCAGGCGTCCCTCCAGGCCGTTAATCAGCGGGGCAAAGGCTGTCACATAGGAATCGTTTTCCACCGGACCGTCTTCCCGTAGACCAAACAGTCTACGGAACGAGTAAGCCCCGGCGACAGGGAAGTAGACACAGCCCGCGCCCCATCCAACAGCCAGTGCCGTTAGTGCGGGTTTCTTCTGCCGGCGGCATTCATCATGCAGGGCCACGATCGCGACCAGATCGAGGAAGTCAATGGTATCGAAGATCAGATCGGCCTTCGCCACCATGGAGACGATGTTCGACGGATTCAGATAGGCGTCGAATTCCTGAACGTTCGCCGCGGGGTTGATGGCACGAAGCCGCCTTGCGAGGGCCTGCACCTTAGGCTGGCCGATATCCTCCGCGGTAAAGTTCTGCCGGTTCAAATTATGCGCAGAAACCGTGTCCCCGTCGGCCAGAGTCACGTTCTCGAAGCCGAGTCGCAGGGCGGCTTCCGCAAAGGAGCTACCGATGCCACATCCGGCGATGAGCAAATGGGTCGCGCGGATCTTTTCCTGGACCTCATCTATTATGTAACCGGCATTGCGAAGCGTTAACTCATGATAGGCGGGCATGTACAACGGAGGCGAGCCGGCTAAAACCGATAGGATACCAGCAGGGCGAAGAGGTCCCAATCCTTGTCGCGTGCCCCCAGGTCCGGATTGTCCTGGAACGGTAACCATCCCGTGCCGTCTACGTGGTGATACTCGGCTGCCACCATGAACGTTGGGGTAACGTAGTAACGGGCGCCGATGGTCCAGTCTTTGGCAAACAGGATATGACCGGGGATGCCGAATTCCGCCAATTCCGCCTCGAGCTTCGCGCCATCCCGGTCGTCGCGGTTGGCGTAAAAAACGTCGTAACGCAGGAATGCCTCCCACTTTGAACTGACGCGATACATCCCTTGGAAATAATAGCTCTCGCCGGTGATGGCAACATCGGGGAAACCGGGTCCGAATCCCTGGTCCTCCGTATGCCGCAGGGCATACTCGCTGGTAAAGGCCCAATGCTCGCCGTTGTACTGGGCCGACAGGATCAATAACTCGAACCGATCGGTACCGGCCTGTAGATCCTGGGGAGGGAGAAATCTGGGCTCGTAACTCAGGTTGAGCTGAGCACCGCTCACGGCCAGCTTATAGCGCCCCCCGTCCAGTTGGTAGGTCAATCGCCCGACGTACGAAAGCTCGTTCTGGAACGTGCCAGGAAAGTCCGCCAAGAAAATCGCTAGCTCGGTATCCAGGTCGGCTCCCCGCGGCAATCCGCCCCCGAACTCCAGCGACAAGTCCCCCCACCAATTGTCGATCTCGCCGTACACCAGGCCGCCATCCCCCGATAAGAACGTTTGACGGAAGCTGTCGAGATAGATGGACTCGGGCAGCAGGATACTCGGGCGGGTGAAGGCCACATCGCGCGTGTCGTTATAAAGGCCCAGGGGGTTCTTGAAGCGCCCCAGACGCATCCCCAGCTGCCAGTCAGCAGTGGATACAAAGGCATAGTCCATCAATCCGAAGTCGAGATCGAGATCGGAACCGTGGCCGGCGCCCGCACGCCGGAACAGGCCTTGCGCCGCAAACAGGAGCCGGGGCAGAGGAGTCCACGAAGCATTGACCCCGATCTCGGTGTAATCCAGGCTTCCGCCGCGCTCGCTCGATCCGAAGAAGTTATTGTTAGTGGTCAAGATATAGCCCTGGCTGAGAAAGCCGTGGACTTGAAAGGCATCGAAGACCTCGAAAGCAACCGCCGGGTGACACAGCCCGAGCCAGAGGACTAGCGCCGGCCACCACGGCAAGGATTGGGGCCCCCGCGCGCTTCTACTGAACCGGCAGGACAGTGACGCTCGCATCAATCATCTTCCGCGTTAGGTACCCGATCGCGCCGTCCGTACCCGCCACCCTTGCGCGCATTTCCTCCTCGCTGCGCACCACGACGGGCGCCTCGCCGCGGGTGCCTGCCAGCCTGGCGCGCATTTCCTCCTCGCTCGCCACCTCAAGAGGCGCCTGGCCGGTACCCGAAAAGACGAGGCGGTCCCAAGCCGTCCGATACTGGTGTGGGAAGACCCCGAGGATCTGCTTGCAGAACATGACATGCACCGCATGGTTGTCCGGGAGTACAAACACGCGAATTGCCGTACCGTCCTCCCAGGCGCGCAGCCGCATGCCGAAAATGGCAGAAAGTGTATTTCGGGCGATCGCGTCGCCCGCGGGTGCCGCCGGATTGACGGCGACGACCACCTCCTCCGAATTTGCTCGCGCTGGCCACCCGCACAGCAGGATCAGGCAAAGCGCCCCTGCCCGGAGCGTCGAGCCGGTAAGCTTCCCCTTCGATGGACCGGCGGCGTGGCATAGCACTGCCGCAAAACCTGCAGCAGGTGTGGCTCGCCGACGAGCAACAGGCAACGGCATTGATAATGCCATCGGCGGTATGTGATTTGCGAGCGTAGCACCTTCAGCGCTACTACGCCCGAGCAATCCCCCTCGTGACTGTCTATCGCTTAACTCGCCTGGCGCTGTGCTCCACTGGTTGCATCATCGCGTGGCGCGGGCCAGATCTTACCGTTCTCAGTGAGCAAACACCATACCTCGGGACGCTGCTGGTGCATATTTGCAAAGACTTCCGGAACGAAGCCCCAGTAGGCGCGGACTGGTCCGTGATATTCGATCAGCGGGCTCACCGGCCGGAGCTCCAATCCGAACTGGCGCAGTCGTCGATCCAGCCGCGGCTCCATCGCCGTGTACAAATAACGAACCTGGTGCTCCCAACCCATGATCATGGCTGCCTTGATGAGACCCAGAACCGGATGCGGTAGGACCCGGCGCTCGTCGCTCCCGCGATCGGTGTCGAAACTCTCTTCTACCAGGCCATCCGGCCATTGGTGCTCCCCCCGGCGGGAACGGAACCGTCTAGCGAGGATGAAGCGGGAGGACTCGGCAATAGTGCTGCGGGCCGCACAGTGCTGGCGCAGATAGTCCCGGTCGATGTGCTCCCCAGCCGCGATCTCGATGGGGAATGGCGCATCCGGCCGGACGGGGTCGGCGAGCACCAGCCTGACCGTTCCCGCGTTGGTGCCGGTGGGCCGGTGGCGGAGCAGGCAGTGCGCCGAGCGGTGCTCGTAGTCGTAGATGTCGCGCTCGAGTCCATCGGGATAGTCCAGCGGATCATAGCCCGGTAATAGGCCTTCTTGACAATAGACCTGGTAACGCAGACGGAACGCTTGCTCCAAGAGATCGGGCGTGTCGGCCCGCAGAATCTCAAAGTATTGCTCAAAATGAGTGACGAGATCGTGGGGCAGACTCATCCGAAAACTCCTGAACCGAAGAGCCCGGTGGTGCCCCTACGCACAGCATCGCTGCTCCGCTGGAGGGCGCATTGCGGGCGTTAGCGACTGGGATTCGAGCATGAGGGCAAGCATGCGTCCCGGAGGCTCATAGGCTGGCCGAGACCAGAACGGTGGCCGGCACGCCGGAGCGGCACGGCAGGCGACGATGGCGTAATAGACCAAACGTCAATTGTCTCCGCGTCCACCCACTGTCAGGCGTCATGACCAGAGTCTCCGGTTTTGAGAACTGTCCTTACTTTGTTGCGAGTATGTCGAATGGTACGCTGCTCGTCAATATGGGGCCTTCGCGGGGCCACTCAGACCGCTCAGATCCGCGGCGCTTGAACGCTGGCATGCAAGTCTGGCTGAGGTCGAAGTTAAAAGCGGCTTCTCTTGCAGCGTTACCCTGATCACGGTAGCCGTTGATCGGTTTTTGATGCCTGCGGCGCCGGCTCGGCGGCCAGTGCCCTCTACCGATTGCGCAATTGATCGCATGTGTTGGGAAGCGTTATGCTTGCCCGATTAAGAACCATCTGTTCGCGTCGCGTTGTATATCCGCTCGGATTGGTGCTCAAGATGCTGAACGCATTTTTCAGGAATGGATCGCCCCACGGGGTGCGATTCCTTAGCCTCAAGTGGAAGGCCTTGCTGTTGACCAGCCTCGTGCTGGTTGCCGTTACCGTCTCCTACACCGGCCTTAATTACTTCGCCTTAAATCAGCAGTTCCAAAAGCGGCGCCTCAGTATTCAACAAGAGTACGCGCGCCAGGTGCAAGGCTTACTCGACCAGTCGAGTCAACGGTTGCGGCAACTCGGCACTGTACTCGCGTCACTCCCGGATATACAGCGGCAACTGGGCGGGCCGCCGAGCGGTGACATGGCAGCCGCGTTCGATCATTTGTGGACCAATCTTGCAATCGACAGGGGCATCGAGGTCTTGGTCCTGTTCTCGGATCCCGGCCACGTGGTCATCGCACGCGGATGGCGCGCGGGTGATACACGCGCTAAGCGCCTCGCGCAAACGGTTAAACGCGTGATCGAAAACGAGACGCCGGAAGGATTTTACGATTGCGCGGACGAGTGCTTCCAGTTCGCGGTGATCCCCGTTCTTGGTCCGGGGGATCGAGCCGGGGCCATGGTATTGGGTGTTTCGCTCGCCGAGGTGGTGCTTGAGTTCCAACGCGTCTCGGGCGCCGACATGGGCTTGATCGCATCCGCACCCATTCCAAACCCCGAAAGCGCCGACATTACAAGATACCTCAAAAACTGGCGCCAGCGAGTCGTCGCGGTCAGCAATTCCGCGCGCAATATCCCGCTGCTAAGCGCCGTCGCCGCGCGTTTTCCGTTTTCGCAGCCGATCGAGTCCGCGATTTACGAGTCTCTCGACGGGCACGCATTCGAAGTCCGTTTGGTGCCGCTCGCGGGATCACCGAAGATGGGGCAAGCCCATCTCGTCGTGATCGCCGAGGTCACCGGCCAGATGCAGGAAATTCAGGAAACCACGCACCGGAATATCGCGCTGGGTATCGCGGGGCTTATCGTGGCTGAATCGCTGCTGCTCGCAGTCCTGTGGGGGCCCATGTCGCGCCTCAAGCGCGCGGCTTCGAATCTGCCGCTGCTTGCGGAATCCGCCTTCGCTCAGGTTCGAGCGGCGATCTCTGGAATGCACGCAGGCCGTTGGCTTCGGGATGAGGTGGATGTCCTCAATACGACCGCCGTAACCCTCTCGTCCCAACTCGAGACCTTGCACGGCGAGATCGCGAAGAAGAGTCAGGATCTCTCCGAACGGGTCAACGAGCTAGGCCAAGAGCGTGATTTCGTCACCCAAGTGTTGGATACGGCCCAAGTCATCATCCTGACTCAGAACCGCCGCCACGAAATCCTCATGACGAATCCGTATACGGAAACACTCTCCGGTTATTCTCGCGCGGAGCTGTACGGGCGATCCTTCCTCTCCCTGCTGGCGCGCGACCAACCAACCGTCGGACAGACCAGCCATCTGGCCGATCTGGCCTCCGGTGCGAGTGCGCACGTTCAAGAAGAATGCGATCTGCGCTGTAAGGACGATTCTACATTACAAGTGGTGTGGCACCACTCACGGCTCAAGGGACAATCGCGCGACGATCCCATGATTCTCTCGGTCGGAATGGACATCACCGCGCGCAAGCGGGCCGAAATGCGGCTCGCTTGGCTGGCCGACCATGACCCGCTCACCGGCCTGTTTAACCGGCGCCGGCTCCAAGAAGAGCTGGAGGAAGCCATTGCGCGCGCCAAGCGCTACGAGCATAGCGGCGCCCTGATATTCTTCGACCTCGACCAATTCAAATATGTCAACGATACCAGCGGTCATCCCGCCGGCGACCGCCTACTGGAAGACCTGGGGGGATCTCTGCCTCAGGTACTGCGAGAAATCGATGTCATCGGCCGCCTCGGGGGAGACGAATTCGCGATTGTCCTGGGCCGGGCGGACGGGCACGAGGCAAGCCAAGTTGCAAAAAAAATTCTTGAGCACATCACGAACTCCGAATTTCGCTTCGGCAGCAAGATCCACAAAGTGTCTGCAAGCATCGGCATCGCGCTGTTTCCCGCACACGGATCTAACGTTAAAGACCTGCTCACCCACGCGGATTTGGCCATGTATCAAGCTAAGGAAACCGGGCGCGGACGCTGGCATGTATTTTCGTTCGATGATCAGGGGCAGCGCCTGATGCAAGAGCGTGTGCTGTGGAAGGAACGAGTCGAAAATGCACTCGCCGAGAAGCGGTTCGTGCTCTTCGTGCAACCGATTGTGGACATCCGTTCAGGCATCACCTGTCATTACGAGGTCTTGGTGCGGATGCGCGGCGATGATGGTAGCCTCATCAGCCCCGCGAACTTTATCGAGATCGCCGAGCGGGCGGGTTTAATTCACGCAATCGACCGCATGGTGCTTTCGGATGCGATGCGGAGCTTGGCTAGCCTCAAACGCCATGGACGGCAGATCTCCCTTTCGATCAATCTCTCGGCGCACGCATTCAACGATCCCGATCTCCTCCCCTTCGTGCAGCGATTGCTCTATGAGACCAACCTGGACCCGAAACAGATCATTCTGGAAATGACGGAAACCGCCGCGGTCGCCGATCTCGGCAGCGCACGGCGCCTGATCGAATCGATTCGAGACCTCGGGTGCGCGTTTGCGCTCGATGATTTCGGGCGCGGATTTTCCTCCTTTTATTACCTAAAAGAGCTACCGATGGAGTATGTCAAGATCGACGGATCGTTCATACGCGGGCTGGCCGATCGTCCCGACGATCAAGCCCTGGTAAAAGCTATGGGTCAGATTGCGAAGGCATTTGGTAAGAAAACCGTTGCCGAGCATGTCGAGAGCGGCGCGGTGTTGAATCTGCTGGCACAGTTCGAGATCGACTACGCGCAAGGTTATTTCACGGGTAAACCCGTTGAAATGAGCGCTGCATTCGCCGATGATGTGGCGGCTTAGCCGCGGGGTTCTCTCAGGACCTCAGCGTCCTTCCATGATCGTTCCCTACGCCAATTCTGGAATGCCTCGTATGCATCCGCCAATAGCATGAACAGTCCACTACCCGATCTCTGCGCCGACACCATGCCGCCGGTCGATTACTGGTCGCTACGCTGGACCGAGAGCGAGGAACAGATCATCCAGGTGCGGCAAAATGTGCTCGAACCTACGCTCAGACGCCTGCGATCCGGCGCCCTTATCACGGTGCTTGAAGGCGAGGGCGCGGGCTACGGGGCCACCTGCGATCTCAGTCGCGAGGGGCTGCGAACGGCGGCTCTGGAAGCTCGCGAATGGGCCCGTGCATCGGCTCCCCGGGCGCTCTTTGAGGCACAATACCTACGGCGGGTCGATTGGCGCGGCGGCTATACCGCGGCGCACCCCTGGCAAAGCAATGCTCTCGGTGATCTCATTACCGCCCTGATGGACACTGGCCAGAAGATCAAATGCCATGAGAGAATCGTCGATTGGCAGGCGAGTGTTCGGCTGCGTCACACGCGCACGGTCCTGTGCACGAGCCTGGGCGGTAAGATCGAGCAAGAATGGACCGACCTAATCCCGGAATTGGTCGCCGTGGCAAGTAACGGTATCGATACACAACGGCGTAGTTTCGGGGCGGACTGCGGCCGCCAAGGGGGTCTCGAACAACTCGAGAGGCTCGGGTTCTTTGGCCTGCCTACGCGGATCGCCGAAGAGGCGCTCCTGCTTCTCGAAGCCCCGAATTGCCCCGCCGCCCGCATGGACCTGCTCCTCTTGCCGGGTCAATTGATCCTGCAGCTCCACGAGAGCATCGGCCACCCAATCGAGCTCGATCGCATCCTCGGGGACGAGCGCAACTATGCCGGTGGGAGCTTCGTCACCTTGGACATGTTCGGCCACTACCGCTACGGATCGGAGCTATTAAACGTGACCTTCGACCCCACTTGCCCGGAGCAGTTCGCGAGCTACGCCTTCGATGACGAGGGTAGCGCGGCGGAACGCCGGTACTTGATCCGGGCGGGTATCCTCGAACGGCCCCTCGGTGGTCAGTCGTCACAGGCTCGAGCCCGGATCGCCGGGGTCGCATGCACGCGCGCCGAACACTGGCACCGCCCGCCGATCGATCGGATGGCCAATCTCAATCTCGAACCCGGCAGAAGCCCGCTTGAGGCGCTGGTGCGGGGCATCGAACACGGGATCATGATGGACACCAATCGCTCTTGGTCCATCGATGACCAGCGAAACAAGTTTCAGTTCGGCTGCGAGTGTGGATGGGTAATCAAGGACGGAGAAGTAAAAGGCCTGGTAAAAAATCCCAATTATCGCGGCACTTCCGCGACCTTCTGGCGCAACCTTGACGCGGTGGGCGATGCTAGCACCTGGCGGGTAATGGGGCTGAGTACGTGCGGGAAAGGCGAACCGAACCAGACCATCCATGTCGGGCACGCGGCGCCCGCCTGTGTCTTCCGCGACGTCGATGTCTTCTCGAATGCATGACCCGCGCGGGCAATTCGAGTCCGCGCGTGCCATGGCGGCCGCGCTCACGCGGACGAATGAAATCTGTTTACTGAACTTCTTGGGCGAAGATTCGGATTTCGTGCGCCTGAGCCGCGGACGGATCCGGCAGGCCGGCCACGTATTGCACAGTGAGCTGCGCGCGTGTTTGATCCGGGGCCGGCGCCAGACCCAGGGCGCCTGTACCCTAACCCAAGATCTCACGCACAACCGCGCGCGCCTGGAGAGGCTGTTTTCCGAACTGCGGTTACAACTCGATTTCGTCCACGATGATCCCTATCTGCTCTATGCCACCGCGGTCTGCAGCACCGAGGACAATCGCCCCTTTGACTTGCCGGACAGTGAACAAGCGCTCAAGGAAATCCTGACGGCGACGGACGGGCTCGATCTCGTGGGACTGTGGGCCAACGGGACCTTGTATCGAGGGTTTGCAAATAGCCTCGGGCAGACAAATTGGTTTTCTACAGGTAGCTTCCATTTGGACAGCAGTTGCCATGCCGATAACGGGCAATCCGTCAAGCTCGGCTACGCGGGTCAGGCCTGGAAGAGCGAGGACTTACGGCAAGCGGTTGGGCGGGTTCGGGAGCACCTCGAGGTGTTATCCAGCCGCCCCAAGGCACTCGCGCCCGGGCGCTATCGTGCTTTCCTTGCGCCTCAGGCTCTCGGCGAAATCCTTGGACTGACCGGTTGGGGCGGGTTTAGCTTGAAAAGCTTGCGCACCCAGCACACACCGTTAATCAAACTCATGCGCCATGAGAAGGCTCTGCATCCGAGCGTCACGCTCGTGGAGGAGCATGCGCGCGGTCTAAATCCACAATTTACCTCCTCGGGTTTTCTAAAACCCCGCGCGGTAAGCCTGATCGAACATGGCCGTTTCGTCGATTGTCTCGCCGATCAACGCAGCGCGGCTGAATATGGGATCGCGCTCAACGCCGAAACCGAAACGCCCATGTCGCTGGTCATGGAAAGCGGGCACCTCCCTTCGTCCTTGGATCTCCTGGAAGAACTTCAGACAGGCCTTTATATCGGCAACCTTTGGTATTGCAATTTTTCCGATCGTCACGACTGCCGCGTGACCGCGACGACGCGATTCGCGTGCTTCTGGGTCGAGGACGGAGCGCTCCAAGCCCCGATCACGACGATGCGCATGGATGAAACCCTCTATCGTCTCCTGGGCGACGGACTGGCCGGGCTCACCGCCGAGCGCGAGCGTATCATCGATCCTGGGACCTACGAGTGGCGCTCCACCGCAAGCATGTTACTTGCGGGGGCGTTGATAGACGGCGTGACGTTCACCATGTAACAGCGTCCAAGAAACGCCCTGCATCCGACGCCGCTTCCGCACCTTGGAATCGAGGCTCTGTGATACGCGTCGCATTCGGTGCTTATCATTAGACGATGCACCGATTTAGCCCCTATAGATTTCGCTTCGGGATCCGCTACGTTAGCGGCCTACGGTAAGCGCCCCACGACCATCCAACCGTCTTGCGGCGCCAATCCGGCAGGCAAAAAACGCTTCGCAACGGCGACTACCGGGCGGCACGCGCAGCAGAAATTGCGCGGTCCGCGGCTTCCGATATCGGCGCTGTTTGCGAAGCATCCACCGAAATCCCACTTCCATTGAAGAGAGTCCTATGCTAAAGAAACTATTGTTTGCTTCTCTGTTCCTGTTCAACGCCCTTGTCTTTGCCGGAGAGTCTGTTGATATCAACAGTGCGGACGCCGCAACCATGGCAAACGCACTCCAAGGCATAGGGCCGGCCAAGGCCGAAGCGATCGTCGCGTATCGGGAAAAGCACGGACCGTTCAAGTCCGTGGACGACCTGGTGATGGTCCAAGGCATTGGCGAGAAGACCGTCGAGATGAACCGCGAGAGTCTTGACGTCAGTATGCCCAAAAGCGCGCAGTAACCGCTAAACGGTCCGGAATTGCTGCCCTTCGCAAGGACGCTGAGGGCAGCAATTCCACTTCTATTGTCTCTCGCGGTGACCCGCCCAGCACCAGCCATGGCCCTCTTGTCTGCATCCTGGCCCCAGATCTAGTTACTGAGTAAGATACCCGGGCGGGAAGAACACCACAATGCCCTGCCAGGGGGTTCTTCCAGGTTCTCAGGCTTAAGCTTATTTGATAATCTCTTGGGCTTGCAGCTCACGGAGTCTCGCTATGTTTAAGAAAGATATGACTATTGCCGGTTACGATGATGCGATCTGGAATGCCATGGAGGGCGAACGCCGCCGGCAGGAAGATCACATCGAGCTTATCGCTTCCGAAAACTATACCAGCCCGCGGGTGCTACAGGCCCAAGGTTCGGTGCTGACGAATAAATACGCGGAAGGCTACCCCGGTAAACGCTACTACGGGGGTTGCGAGTACGTCGATATCGTGGAACAGCTTGCCATAGACCGCGCCAAGCAGTTGTTCGGCGCCGGCTTTGCCAACGTGCAGCCGCATTCCGGATCGCAGGCCAACGGGGCGGTGTATCTCGCGCTCTTGACCCCCGGCGACACGATTATGGGTATGAGTCTCGCCCACGGCGGGCACCTAACTCACGGCGCCAGCGTCAATGTGTCGGGTCGAATATTCAAGGCCGTGCAGTACGGTTTGAATACCGAAACCGAAGAGATCGATTACGACCAAGCGGAATGCCTCGCCCTTGAGCACAAACCGAAGCTCGTGATGACCGGATTCTCGGCTTACTCGCGGATCGTCGACTGGCAACGTTTTCGGGATATCGCCGATCAAGTCGGCGCCTACCTGGTCTCCGATATCGCGCATGTGGCCGGTCTCGTAGCCGCGGGCCTCTACCCGAACCCGATGAATATTGCCGATATCACCACGACCACCACCCATAAAACGCTGCGCGGCCCGCGCTCGGGTCTCATCATGGGCCGGGATAACCCCGAGATCGAAAAGAAGATCAACTTCATGGTTTTCCCCGCTTATCAGGGGGGGCCGCTCATGCACGTCATCGCCGCCAAGGCCATCGCCTTCAAGGAGGCGATGCAACCGGAGTTCAAGGCCTACGCCGAACAGGTCATCAGGAACGCAAAAACCATGGTGCAGGTGTTCTTGCAGCGCGGCGTCAAGGTGGTTTCCGGCGGCACCGACAATCACCTGTTCTTGATCGACCTCGTCGCTAAGGGGCTCACCGGGAAAGAGCTGGACGCGGCATTGGGCCGCGCCCACATCACGGTGAACAAGAACGCCGTGCCGAATGATCCGCAGCCGCCGTTCGTTACCAGCGGGATCCGCATTGGCTCTCCGGCGGTGACGACGCGCGGATTCAAACAAGTCGAGTGTGCTCAGGTCGCCGCTTGGATCTGTGAGATCATCGAGAACATCAAGAGCGACGCGGTGATCGCGCGCATTAAAGGGGAGGTCGCTGAATTATGCCGACGTTTCCCCGTCTACGGCAACTAGACGCGGCCTCACTTTCCGCGGCGGGTCGCGCACGCGTCGCGGAATTAGCGGCGGGTAGGGAGACTCGCCCCGCTCGCAGAAGGCGGTAGCATGCGTTGCCCGTTCTGCACTGAGCCCGAGACCCGCGTCATCGATTCTCGGCTCGTGGGTGACGGCGATCAGATCCGGCGCAGACGCGAATGCACGGCTTGCCAAGAGCGCTTTACGACTTACGAAGCGGCGGAGTTAAACCTGCCGCGCGTTATCAAGTCCGACGGACGCCGGGAACCCTTTAGAGAGGAGAAGCTTCGCACCGGTCTGCTTCGTGCGCTCGAAAAGCGCCCGGTGCCGAGCGAGCGCGTCGAGCAGGCCCTCGCAGAGATCAAGCGCAGCTTGCGCTCCGGCGGTGAGCGGGAGGTGGCCTCGCTGCTCATCGGGGATCTGGTAATGGAACAGCTACGGTCCCTGGACCGCGTCGCCTTTGTGCGCTTCGCCTCCGTGTACCGGAGCTTCCAAGACGTCCAAGCTTTCGTCGACGAGATCGAACGTTTGGGGAAGGACCCCGCGAGTTAGAGCGTGTTTGATTTCTCCGCGGAAGACTTTCGGTTGATGGCGCGCGCTTTGTCACTGGCGCGCCGCGGCCTATGCACAACCCATCCCAATCCCCGGGTTGGCTGTGTTCTCGCGCACCAGGGTCGCATCGTCGGCGAGGGTTGGCACCGGTTTGCGGGAGAAGCCCATGCGGAAGTGCTGGCCCTCAAGGCTGCGGGAGAACGCGCGCGGCGCGCGACCTGTTATGTCAGTCTGGAACCTTGCTGCTTCCATGGTAATACGCCCGCGTGCACGGAGGCGCTGATTCGAGCCGGCGTCGCGCGCGTCGTCGCCGCGACGCTCGATCCCAACCCCCGGGTCAACGGACTGGGCTTGCTCGCCTTAGAGCAAGCCGGAATATCTGTACAGACCGGCGTACTGGTGGAGCAGGCAATCGAGCTGAACCGCGGGTTCATCAAACGCATGCAACGCGGCCTGCCTTTTGTAACCTCCAAGATCGCGATCAGCATCGATGGTCGAGTCGCGCTCCGCTCGGGCGCCAGCCAATGGATCACGTCCGCCCCCGCACGCGCTGACGTGCAGCATTTAAGAGCGCAAAGTAGCGCTGTCATGACCGGCATCGGCACGATGCTGGCGGATGATCCCGTGCTCGCCGTGCGGAACCCTTTCCGAGTGGCGGAATTCCGCCAACCCGTACGCGTTGTTCTAGATTCCAGGTTGCGGTTTCCGGGGACCGCGAAGATGCTGTCCGAACCGGGCCGCATTCTGGTTTTCACGGGGACCGGCGAGCGGGATAAGTCCGCGGCGGGCATTGCCAACGGCGCCGAGATCATCGCAAGCGCGATGCGTGGAGAGCGTCTCGATCTCGAATCGGTGCTCAACCACCTTGGACGACTGGAGTTCAATGAGATCCTGGTCGAAGCGGGGCCCACCCTCAACGGCGCCTTACTGCAAACCCGCCTCGTCGATGAGATCGTAATCTATATCGCCCCCAAGCTGATGGGAAGTGAAGCGCTGCCGATGGCGCGCCTCGACACGATCGCAACGATGGCAGAATGCATCGAACTGTCGATCCTCGACACCCGCGCTATAGGACCCGATGTGCGGGTGAGAGCGCGGGTAAACTACCGTCACTGAGTTTCGAGCCGTCATCGACCCATGTTTACTGGAATCATCCAAGCGCTAGGACGCGTCATCGCGTTGCAATCCGGTCACGGCATCACCCGCCTCTCGCTCGATCCGGGGAGCCTCGATCTCAGCGGCCTCCAAAGCGGTGATAGCCTGGCGGTGAATGGGTGCTGCCTCACGGTGCTCGGCTATCGTGACCGCCGTATCGACATGGACCTATCGCAAGAGACACTCGCTCGAACGACGCTAGGGAGCCTCCGGCCCGGCGCCCGCGTCAACCTGGAGAAAGCCCTCGCGCTCGGTGAGCTCTTCGGCGGCCACATCGTGACCGGTCACGTGGATGGCATGGGTGAGATTACGGATCGCATTCAGGATGGATCCACGGTTCGGCTTAGAATCAGCATACCGGAAGCGTTGGCGAAATACGTGAGCCGCAAGGGTTCCGTTACCGTGGACGGCGTGAGCCTCACCGTCAACGATGCCGCAGGCGCCGCATTCGATGTTATGCTTATTCCGCATACGCTCCAGGCGACCGTTGCCGCCGGCTATCGCGCCGGGATGGCCGTTAATATCGAAGTCGACCTCGTTGCGCGTTATGTCGAACGCCTCATGACCTACACTTCAATACAATAAGTGTAAGCTGAACCGCCGGCGGTTTGGAACGCGCCGCGCTCTTGGATCACCGATGCCGATACAAGCCACTGAAGAGATCATCGACGAAATCCGCCACGGCAAAATGGTCATCATCATGGATGACGAGGACCGTGAGAACGAAGGCGATTTCTTGATCGCCGCCAGTTGCGTGCGGGCCGAGGACATCAATTTCATGGCGCGCCATGGGCGCGGCCTCATCTGCTTGACACTCACTAAGGAGCGTTGCCAACAGCTCAACCTCCCCCTGATGGTGCGCGATACCTACTACCGCCACACCACCAATTTCACGATATCGATCGAAGCCGCCCGCGGCGTAACCACAGGGATCTCGGCTGCGGATCGTGCCTTGACAATACGCACCGCCGTGGCGCCGGACGCCAAACCCGACGATCTCGTTCAACCCGGCCATGTGCTCCCACTCATGGCCCAATCCGGTAGCGTTTTGACCCGCGCCGGGCATACGGAGGCCGGTTGTGATCTCGCCCGCCTCGCGGGTTTCGAACCCGCCGCGGTGATCGTTGAGATTCTAAAAGACGATGGCACGATGGCCCGGCGGCCCGATCTCGAACTGATCGCCGAGCAGCACAGCTTGAAAATCGGAACCATCTCCGATCTCATCCGTTTCAGGATGCAACACGAGAAGACCGTCGATCGGGTCGCCGAGAGCGCGTTGACAACCGAGTTCGGGGAATTTCGGCTCGTAGCCTTTCAAGACCAAATCGGCAAGAGCCTGCACTTCGCGCTGGTCAAAGGCCCCATCGACGCGCAGCAAGCGGCGCTAGTTCGTGTGCATATCAATAATCCGCTTTGTGATTTAACCGGGAGCCTGCGAGAGGAATGCGGCTGGCGCTTGCGCGACGTGCTCATGCGCATCGCGCGGGAATCGAGCGGTGTCGTCGTCATCCTCTGCAACCAAATCGAGGCGGCGGATCTCATCCGCCAGATCGATAGCTTCGAACAGCAAAGCGCGGCCGAATCACGCGGGAGCCGCCACAAGCCGGGCAATCTACGAACGATCGGCCTGGGGGCACAGATCCTCGCGGACCTTGGCGTGCGCAAGATGCGGGTCCTGAGTGCGCCTAAACGCATCCACTCGCTCTCCGGTTTCGGCTTGGAAGTCGTAGAATACGTGAATTAACGATAGAGCGGGTATATGTTATGGGTGACATCATCACCATCGCCGGCCAGGCGCTTTTGGATCCGCCGGCGCGATTCGGGATCATCGCGAGCCGGTTTAACTCCTTTATCGTTGAAAAACTGGTAAGCGGATGCGTGGAGACGTTGCACCGCCACGGGGTTCTGGAGCGCGATATTACCCTCGTTAACGTTCCCGGCGCATGGGAGACGCCGCTCATTGCCAAGACCATGGCGGCAAGCGCTAAGTTCGATGCGCTCATTGTACTAGGCGCCATCATCCGCGGAGCCACGGCTCATTTTGAGCGCATCGCCGCGGGCTGTGCCAACGGGCTCGCCGAGGTCAGCCTCGGCTCAAGTATTCCGGTCGTGTTCGGCGTTTTGACCGTAGAAACTGTCGAGCAGGCTATCGAACGGGCCGGCGGCAAAGCGGGAAACCGCGGGGCCGATGCCGCGCTGACCGCAATCGAAATGATTTCGCTCATGCGTAAATTACGCCTATGATTCCCCTTATCCGCGGCCGCGTGCGCGCGCGGCGCTGCGCCGTGCAGGCCCTTTATCAATGGCAACTGGCGGGACACGATCCGCTCGATATCATTAAGGAGTTTGTCGCCGAGCGTGAGCTGGTGAACGTGGACATGGATTACTTTTCGACACTCACGCGTGAAATTCCGGCGCACGTACACGAATTACAATCCGATTTACAGGACGCTCTCGATCGCCCGTTTGAGGAGCTCGATCCGATAGAACGCGGGATCCTCCTGATCGGCGCCTACGAATTGAGGTATAGCCCTGACATACCCTGGCGTGTGGTCATCAACGAAGCCATCGAATTGACCAAGATGTTTGGCGCCGCAGAAGCGCATAAGTACGTCAACGGCGTGCTCGACAAGGTGGTGGGAACATCCAGATCGGCTGAGAGCCGGGCGCTGTCCCGCGGCTAGCCCGCCCACGAAAAACTCCGCGTACGGCCGGCACCTGCCTCATGGCGCTCTCGGAATTCGAGATCATTGACCGCTATTTCCGCCCACGGCCGCCGGATCGCCCCGAGGTGATTATCGGGGTCGGTGACGATGCCGCCATATTGCGTGTGCCGGGTTGCCGAGACCTCGCTATCACGGTCGACACCCTGGTAGCGGGCACGCACTTTTCCGATGACGCCGAGCCCGAAGCGATTGGTTACAAAGCTTTGGCGGTCAGCCTGAGCGACCTGGCCGCGATGGGCGCCGAGCCGCTCTGCGCCACCCTTGCGCTGACACTGCCCCAGGCAGATGAGACCTGGCTTGAGCGTTTTTCCGGCGGATTTTTTCACCTGGCCCGTCGGCATGCGCTCGATTTGGTCGGGGGTAACGTTTCCCGCGGGCCGCTCACGGTTTCGGTGGCCGCCCACGGGATCCTTCCCGAAGGCGGCGCTCTCAGGCGCATCGGCGCGCAACCGGGCGATGCGGTTTTCGTCACCGGCTCCTTGGGGGATGCCGCGCTCGCTCTGGAAGCTGGCTCGCACCCCGAAATTGCTCCCTACACGGACTACCTGCGGAGACGCCTGCACCGACCGACGCCGCGCGTCGCGCAGGGCGTCGCCCTGCGTGGCCGTGCATCGAGCGCCATCGACGTATCCGATGGCCTAGCGGCCGATCTCGGCCACATCCTCGCCGCGAATGCCGTCGGGGCCGTGATCGAAGTCCATCGCCTCCCGCGCTCGAGCGCGTTACAGGCGCTGCCGGAGCTTGCTAGACAATGGGAATTGGCGCTCGGCGGCGGGGAGGATTATGAGCTATGTTTCACCGTCCCAGAGATCCACCTCGATAAGCTAGGACCCGATCTCGGTGGGGTTTCGATTACTCGCATCGGTCAGATCCAGAAGCAGGCAGGATTGCGTTTTATCGATCCGCGCGGCACAGCGTTCGTTCCGCGGTTTCACGGTTTTCGGCATTTTTGACGCGCGACGGGATAAGAGCGCTAGGGAAGCTCGACGAGAGTCTCGGAGGCGGGTTTGCGAACGGTGCTCGGGACCTCGGCCGGGTATCCGAACCATACCAGGGCAACCACGGTTTCCAACGCCGGGTTTACCGAGATCAAGTCGAAGAAGCCGGAGGCGCGGGTGACGGCGCCCGTGTTCCATTTACATCCGATACCTTCGCTCCACAGATAAAGACACATGTTTTGAAGTGCGCAACAGCAGGCCGCATAATCTTCACGGGCACGGATAGGATCGTCGGAGTTTTTGCAGGTAAGTACCAGCCAACCCGGGATCTCGCGCCAGCGCCTGAGCTTGGCTTGCCCCGCTTGAGCACCTTTAGTTTGGGAGGTCAGCTCCGCGTTTAAGCGGCAGATCGCATCGGCGGTCGCGGGTCCCAAGAGGTAAAAACGCCATGGCGCGGTAAGCCGGTGATTCGGCGCCCAACGCGCCAGATCAATGGCGCGTAGAACAAGCTCTCGCGGCGGCGACTCACGCCCGAAGGAATGGATCGTGCGGCGGGACCGAATTAGTTTTTCCGCAAGTAGCGGCGACATGGGCGGCCGTCTTGGTTTCTATGATAGTGTCGCGCTGCACTTCGACGGGCGTGGGTCGGGGTGCTTGCATGCCGCGTAACAGCGCAGCAAGCTTTTCGCGCACTGGTTCAAACCTCAGGCACCACAGAAAAACCGCGCCGTATTGCCGTATTGCGGTGACCGTCCCAACAATGACAATCACCATACCAGGCACAAACGCCAAAAACAACAAGCCTAGAAGTTCGCGGTCCATAGGAATACCTCCTGTTCAACCGCCGACAGCGGCGGCGGCTTCCTCACGAGTGATAAAATATCCATCCTTAACGAATCCGGCCTCGATCGAGCCTTTGACAGCCGCGACTTGCCCTGACGGAAGCCGCTCGATCACAAGCTTTGCGGGCAACCCATCGAGGATATGCATCGGGGCGGGGCGCCCATCAGTGAAGCGGGCAATGTAAACCGTCCCGGTTTCGCGATCGACAAACGCGGGACGGAATCCGTGACTGCGATTGCCCGCGCTCACACCGCCGGTGCGAAGGAATCGCCGATTCTGTTCAACCAAGGCCGCCTTTGATAAGCACTGGGCAGTTCGAGCAGCGGCGCATCGATGTGCTGCGACAGCGAATATATTCATAACAACCTCCCAAATACTGGGCATCTACATGGCAGCATATAAAGTGCCAAACTACCGGGCTGCTTCGCTGGTACGCGGATTGTTATGGGTTTGGAAACGCGTCCGTGATCGCTATCGGCGCTAGGTGGACGTTGTTTAATTCAAGCTTGCGCAGAGGCTCTATAGGAATCGGGCGGTTCCGTTTTGGTAAAGAACTGGCTAAGTTCCTGCGGGGGATAGCACGGTCAAGTCTCCCATCTTGCAATCATGTAATCAAAGAGCTGGAATGCAACGACTTAACCACTTTTCCCTTTAGCGGATGACCCTTCCGGATACGATGAAGGCGATGGTGCTCGAAGCAGCGCGCCAGCCGTTGCGCTCCATGCAGATGCCGGTACCCGAACCCGGCCCGGCGCAGGTCTTGATCCGGGTGCGTGTCTGTGGGGTGTGCCGCACGGACCTGCACGTCTTGGATGGCGATCTCAGCGAGCCGAAACTGCCTGTGATCCTGGGCCACGAAATCGTCGGTGTCATCGTCGGGATGGGCGCCGAGGCACGGCGCTTTGCCGCGGGCGAGCGCGTGGGGGTGCCCTGGCTCGCATCGACGGATGGCAGTTGCCGGTTCTGCCGAAGAGGGCAGGAGAACCTCTGCGATGAGGCGCTTTTCACCGGCTATACCGTCGATGGAGGCTACGCGGAGTACGCGCTAGCGCATGAAAACTACTGCTTTCGCTTGCCGGAGGGCTACGCCGATGCGGAGCTTGCACCGCTCCTTTGCGCCGGGCTCATCGGCTATCGCTCCTATCGCTTGGCCGGAGCGAAGGCGGAGGACATCGGGATCTATGGCTTCGGCGCCGCGGCCCATATCATCACCCAGATCGCCGCGCATCAAGGCAAGCGGATCTATGCCTTCACGCGCCCAGGTGATCTCGAGGGTCAGGCGTTCGCCCGGCGCCTGGGCGCGGTATGGACCGGCGCGTCCGGGGAGCGCCCGCCCGAGGCGCTCGATGCGGCGCTTATCTTCGCACCCGCGGGTCGCCTGATCGTCGATGCCTTGCGGGCGACATGCAAAGGCGGGGTGATCGTCTGCGGCGGCATCCACATGAGCGATATCCCCGCGTTCCCTTACCGCTTGCTCTGGGAGGAGCGGGTCATTCGCTCGGTCGCCAACCTGACCCGTCAAGACGCCGAGGAGCTTTTGTCCCTCGCCCCGCAGGTCCCGATCAAGACCCACGTGCAGGCGTTCGTGCTGGAAGAAGCCAACGAGGCGCTCCGGCGGCTGCGCGAGGGCGCCATCGAAGGGGCGGCGGTGTTGGTGATGTGCCAGGCGGACGATTAATCCGTTCCCGAATACCGCAGGCGCTGAGCGATCTGTTCGCGCGCCTCGCCGAGGAGCGACTCGCGATCAAGGCTATCGAGGATTTCCTGCACCACACGTTTGGGGCCGTTCGGTCCCCACGAACGGCCGAGCGCGAAATAGCTCTGCGCGGCGCGCCCAACGACATACGCCGAGTAATAAGCCACCGCACCTTGAGCCGTTCCGGTTACGAACGTTGACAGGCCCGCCGTGCTGCCCTTCATGACCGAAGCGACGAAGTGCACGGCCCAGACGGTGCCCATCACGAGCGCCATTTGCGCAGCGATGGTCCGCAGCAATCCGCCCGCCTCGGCGGTGGTGACCGGGAGTCCATAGATGCGTGCAAGATGGAACACCAGGCCGACATCGGCGAGCCCGGCCGCGACCAGGTCCGAAATCGGCACCGGGTTGAGCCCCACGACCACGCCTTTGGCGACACAATATTTTCTAATGAGCCCGTCTGCTAACTCTTTCTTGATCGCCACGATCCGCTGACCGATGGCATCGGACACCGATCCGGCGAAGAGCGTCGCATTGAGCGCCATCAGGGTCTTTCCCTCGGCTTCTAAAATCGACCAGAGCGCGCTGCGTAAGCTTTCCACATCGGCTGGCGCGGGACGGCGCGTTTCGATTTCACGGCCATGGGCATCGGCCTCGAGGTAGATGCGTTCGGCCGGTTCCGCCGCCGTGCATACGATATGGTCGGGCGGGATGAGACCCGCGCCGCGGAGCTTGAGATGATCCAAGAGCAGCGCCCGATCAGAATCCGTGTAGCGATCGATCTTATTGAAGACCAAGAGCACCGGCCGATGCGCCGCGATGAGGACCCGCAAGGCTTGCATTTCCGTTCCCGATAAATCGCCGTCGACTACGAACAGGATGAGATCGGCACGTGCCGCCACGGCGCGCGCTTGGCGTTCGCGTTCCTCGCCGTCGATGTCGTTGATGCCGGGCGTGTCGATGAGAAACAACCCCCCGTCGTCCCATTCTTGCCAGACGGCGGATTGCGGTTCTCGTGTTTCCCCATGCAGCGGGCTGGTGCTGAAGCGCGTCTCATGCAGCAGGGCGTTGAGCAGCGCGGACTTCCCCACGCCGACCCGCCCGAACACCGCGATGTGGATGTGTCCGTGTTCGAGCTTGTCGAGCATCGCCTGCACCCCGGCCAGCTCGGCGGCGAGTCCCCGCCGGACCGGCGCCGGCAGATTGCGGTCCGCAAGCAAGGACTGCAAGCTCTCGCGGGCGAGATCGACGTGGCCGGCTGGGCCGGAGGCGGCCGCTTCAGGACTTGCGTTCTTGCGCCAGGGCAGCAAGGCGTCGAGCACGCGCTTCCAAATCATCGGTTATATTGTCCTCAAAAGCCCGCAGGGCCGGTGATACGATGAGCGCCCCATGTTCGGCCAGGGTAGCGGCGATAGCGCGGCCCAAGCTCTCAAAGATAATCCCGTAACCGACCGCATGCAAAAGGCCCCCGGCCAAGGTCCCCACGCCGGGAAATGCCTTGCAAACGTTTCCGGCGACGGTCAGCACCAGCGGCAAGGTCTTACGCACCTGGTCAGAAGCGAGTTTGAGGAAGCGCGACACATCCACCTCGCGGGGACTGACGTCATAGGCCCGGCACAGCGCGCGCACCAGTCCCATACCGAGGTAGCCTTGGACCAGTAAATCCGTGCCGGGGCTAATCGCGACCACCGCTCCGAGCACGGCCTTGCGCGTATAGTCGTCGATGATCTCTTGTGCGTGGGCCTCGCGCCGTACCACGACCGCCCGATCGAGCTTGTGCGCCGCCAAGCGCCACACGGCCGAGTCACGCGATGCGTTGATCGCACTGGCGCCGCGCCGAAGAATGCGGTCGAGAGACTGAACGAGAGCGTCGATCTCGATGGGAACAGCAGCGGAAGCAAGCTCTTCGCGGCCAGCGGCGCCTACCTTGACGACTGGACGCATACCCCCCGCCGAGATAGCGACGATGTCGATATCGCCCAGAGACGCCACGCGCGTAGCCAACCTCATGCGCAAGGCTTCACGCTGATCCTGGGTGTAGTGATCGATTTTGTTCAAGGCCAGGATCACGGGTTTCTGAAAACGGGCGAGGTGTTGTAGCTCCAGATACTGATCGCGCGTGAGATCACCGTCAGTGAGGTAGATGACAACGTGGGCCCGCAGGGCTTCCTCACGCCACGCGCTATCGTCGCCGCCCTCGGTCACGTTTAAACCCGGCAGATCGGTGAGCAGGATCGGTGTCCCGTCGGGCCGGCTCCATGCATAGCGTGTCAGCGTTTGCGTCGTTCCCCGGCGCGCATCGATCACGGCCTCACAGCCGGGGAGCAAGGCTCGGATGAGCGAGGATTTGCCGCTGCTGCTCTCGCCGAACAGGACGATAAAGATCTGATCGCCCGTCCGCCGCTCGGAAAGCACGGCCAACTCGGCGCGTGCCTCGCCCGTATCGGCGCCGCGCCGCTCGGCCTCGGCGATCCGCGCGTCCAGCGCGGCGTCGTTCAGGGGCGGAGGTAACGGCCTAGCCGGGGAGGGTTTACGCGGCCGCAGCAGGCGCCACACCAGCCAGGTGAATCCCCCCGTGAGCGCGAGGATCACTGCCGCGTAGGAAAGCTGAACCACGAGCGGTAACGACCGCAGCCCTTCCCAGACCGCGAAGGCCAGGTCCGTCGCGTACAAGAGCACCCACAAGGCGGAGGCGAGCGCCAGGCTCGCCAGCGCGGCAAGAAACAATCGAACCGGAAAAGGAAGGTTCATCGGATTTTCGGGGACAGTGTAGTAGTTACGCCAGGCCCCTGCCAGTGGCGGGTTTTATTGCGCGTGGCTCGCGCCGCAAGGGTACATTCTCACACATCCAATGTCGTACAGAACCACTTCAACAAGTCCGGGGGTTCCTTCTCCCTTCGGGGAGAAGGCTAGGATGAGGGGATATCAAATCAAACGCTTTCGTCGATGATTTTGATCCCCTCACCCCAACCCTCTCCCTGTGGGAGAGGGAGGCAAGACGGTGCCTCTCCCGGAGGGACAGGGACCTGGAAGGGGTGCCCGTAAGGTAATTTCAAATATGTTTGGCTAGTGTCTCAGTGTGAGTTTGGTTTGCGACCCGACGCGGTCATTGAAGTAATGTACATTTCTGAGTTCCCGGAAGACGCCTCGCTCGAGATAGGGCTTCATAGTGCCCATTCAGTTCGCGTCTCCGCAACCAATGCATCCCGCCCGTCAGGAGGATTACCACGATCCAGCATTTTCTGAAACACGGCGTACGCATCTGACTTGCTGCCGCTGGACCGTAGCGTCTGTTCATCATTGACCCAAGCGAATACGATTACCTTGGCCTTCGAGTCGTAACGAAAGAAGAGGCGGAAGCGGCGCCCGATTTTCGCGCGGCGCCAATGACGATATGCGGTTCCCATCCTTTTGCCCTGCCGGTATTCGTCGCGCGACGGATCGCCGGGAACTGTGTCTAGGATCAAATGGCTGAGGGCACGAAACAGCTTGACGTTGGCATTGGCTTCGAAGCCTGATGGATCGGCTGATTCGGCCCGATCCGCGGCTGCTTTCAGCTTGCGCAGTTGCTCGACCAGGCATTCGTGGAAGAGCAGCGTCCAACCGTGCCGCAGCATTACAGCGCTACATGGCCGGCGATCTCCTCTGAGAGAGCAGCAGAGCGATGGAGGTTGTCCACCATTGTTCGCGCCAGATCCTGTGGCAGCGTTGTCAAGTTCTTGCCGGCCCGGATGTCCTTTTCCAGCAAGGCCAGGAAAGCAGCGATGGCAGGGTCTTCGTGCCTTTCGTCGTCGACTCGCGTGACCACCACCTCGGAGCCGCGCAACTCGAAGGCCACCTTGCCGCCGATACCTACCCCCAGTGCTTGACGGATAGGCTTCGGCAGGGTGATCTGCCCTTTCGAGGTAACAGTGGCAACTCCATGGATATGGGACATAGTGAACGCCGCAATTTGTTTCAACTATGGTAAGGAATATTCCTTACTAGGTCAACGAATTCGGATACCCAAAATGCCTTCCCCGAGTGGCCCTCGAACAGCGCCAGAGACGTTTATCGCTTGCTCAACCACGAAGTAGCTTGCTCGCGAGCAGCCATGGCCAGGATCAAATCTGACATTCGGCAAATGGTCGCTTTGCCCCCATCAACCAATTGGTGGTTCCGACCGAGATCCGGTAGACGCGATTGCCGATGCCATCGATTACTGGATCGAAAATGCGAGCTGGAAGCAGGAAGACCTGATGCCGGAAATTTTCCGGTCGCGCTCGCCCGGCTACACATGGAAGTACAAAGACGCATCTGTGTTCCTTCCCCATGGAACGGAGATTCGCATGCGCTACAAGGAAGTGACCTACTACGCGAAGGTCGGTGGTGATCAACTCGTCTACAACGGAAAGCCGATCTCTCCGGGCGCTCTGGCCAACATTGTTACGGGAAGCAGCCGCAATGCTTGGCGCGATCTCTGGATCAAACGTCCGTCCAATGGGGAATGGATAGATATTGGCTGATCGCCTCCGCAGAAGTTAGGCGTAATAGGGAGATATGACCATGGACATGACAACACACGCCGAGATTCGAGTCCAGGGCTACTCTGTACCACTTCCCGTGTGGGATTCGGACGGGCCAGCAGCGACCGAATCTGACGCCTGATCCCGATTTGGGTCTGGAAACCAGGATACTTCCAGGATCGCATACAAATACCGTTCCCCGCCAACAGGTTCATCGCCCATCCCCAGTAGCATACGACCCTTATGTCCGCTGCGTTCGACGAGGTAGCGCCGTAGTACGTCCTTAGCATTATGGGAATCCAAGCGCAGGGCGAGCGCGGCATACACCGCCGCCGTCGCGAAGTTGAGGCGGCGCTCGTCGCCCTCATAGCCGCGATCCGCGTCGTTCATAAACAGATACACACGCGCGCACATAAATAAAACGTCTGGGAGACGGCGTGCGGTATCGAGATGCCAGCCACGGTCGATGCTAGCGGTTGCGGCTGACAAGTTGCTGTCCAGGAGTGCGAACAAAGCAAGAAGGTAGTGACCTTCGGGATTGCCGGGAGCCACAACAACACAGCGTTCGATCACCCGCTTGAGTTCCGTCAAGCTAGCGCGGTCGCGGCGAGGAGAGGCATACTGATAGTCTTCTAACTGCCGCTTCACCCAGTCCACCGCCAGGATGACGGCCAGCTTACCGGCGCTGGGCTCGGGCGTATCCCACGCGGTGGGCCCGGTGAATCCATGCAAGAGGTCCACGACAAAGCTTTCAATTGCATCACGGATCGCGTACCGATTAAGCCCGAATCGATCCAGAGCCTTCGGATAATAGCGGAGGCGCCGCGCATCGCGCGCGACCGCGGCATAGCGTAAAGCAAGTGCAAGGGCGATGGAGGCATGCACCGGAGAGTCCTGATCGACAATGAGGGCTTGATACGTATCCTCGGCGGACGTGCCCAGTACGTAGGCATGCTTTTCCTTGTCCCGATTTTCTGAAGCGGGCAGCTCTGCGGCAATGTTTATCCAAAGGCGTGCCGGTTTGGTCGAAGTGTAAGTCCCCCATAACAGAGCGTCGAGCCCGAGCCAGCGACGCAGCGCTCGGGCCTGCTGGGGACCAGCGATCCGTAACCCCAGCGGTAGGACGATGACATGCGGATAGATTGCGGACGGCATGTGCCGGAGCCCCCCTCGCAACCGGGCTTCGGCCTCAGTGAATAGCTGCAATGGCACGCGCGCAGCGAGGAATTCCTCGTCGAACGAGAACGTGTGAATGGGCGCTAGCCCAATTGAGCCCCGCGGAACGACGGTTGCAAGCAGGAAGCCCGTTGTCTCGCCGATCTTATCTTGCAGCCAGCTTGCCTTGAAACCCTGGTTCGGCTGGCCATTTCGATCTGCATTCCTATCCAGTCTGAGCGTCTGCCCGTTCGCGTTCTTCTCTTTCTCTTCCGTGCGTTGCCGTGTGGCTAGATACTTCTCGACGGGTAGTAATGCCAGCCAGACCGGTAGGCTCGCAACAAGTAGGACGACACCGGCGATAAGCACAACCGTGCCACACACTGTGCGCAGTAGCACCAAGATCGGCCGGGTCACCAGCAGATGGAGCCGGCTAGTGACTAACCAGATGGCAAAAAGGGCGAGCGCCCCTAGAATGTATAGATCCTTGACAGCGACGTCTATGAATTTCAGGCTGTGCTCGCCGGTCCCCCGTAAGGTGACCCAAGGCAAGCCGATCGTATAGGGGCCATCACTGGGTGAGAGCTTGCCGACCAGCCACAACAGGAGCACCCAACCGATCTGGAGGAGGAGTAAGCCGTCGAGCTGGGTGCCGATCCGTCTAAACAGGCGAAGGAAATTGTAGGCTTCTGCCGACCATTTAGCCTCGGTGGCGCCCTTGTCGTTGTTTCGCTCAGCCATCAATGAAAATCCCCCGTTTGAACGAACGATGCGTTAGGCCCGAGAGGTTGTCAAGCAGGAAGGATGCTTCAAACGCGATGCGGTAGGTGCAGGCCACTGCTTGCAGGGGGCAGGGGGCCAGGTCTCCAAGGTAAGACCTTAGCTTCCAATCCCGCCTGCGGGCTCTCTGGAACAACCGCTTCCCTTCGCCGACGGTCCGATGTGGAGGGACTTTATGGCCCGCTCCTGGCCCGATAGCCGAAATTCAAACTGAGACACTACCGCCGCGAGAGGCGCCTTGCTTTTTACCCGTCCGTGCTAGAGGATGGCGAGCGAGGACGGGAAGAGGCGCCCATGGCGATTCCAGCGAGTCTAGACGACGATCTCGAGCACCGGGTCCAGGAGACGGGCCGGCGCTTGATCGCGGCCTTCGAGCAGCGGCGGCAGGCGGCGCGCTCCGTTGATCTGTGGTTGGACCGGTTCTTAAACCAAGTCATGCAGAGCGAAGGGTTCCGTGTGCAAGCCCTGCGCTTCGTCGATGTGCTACCGGCCTTGGACGATGACCGCGAGCTGACCGCACACCTGCACGAATACTTCGGGCACGGCGATCTTCCGCTAACCGGGTTGCTGCGCTTCGGCGTGCGCCACGTGCGCGGGGACTTCGCCAATGCGATCATCGGCGGCGCCGTGCGCAAGGCCATGACCGGACTCGCGCGGCGCTTTCTCGGGGGCGCTAGCGTGGAGGAAGCACTGAGCACGACTGACGCGCTGCGCAAGCGGGGCATCGGCTCCAGTATTGATCTCGTCGGCGAAGCGGTGGTCAGCGACGCCGAGGCCGAGGACTATCAACGCCGGTATTTAGATTTCTTCGCGCGCATCCCGCAAAAAGCCGCGGCGTGGCCGCCGCACCCGATACTCGATCAGGGGCAGAGACGGCGGCTGCCCCGGCTGAATGTCTCGATCAAATTATCGTCACTCGATTCTCATCTCTCCGCGGTCGCGCCGGAAGCCGGCGCGGCGCGGATCGCGGCGCGCTTGAAGCCGATTCTCCTCGCGGCCAGGCGCGGCGGCAGCTTCGTGTGCGTGGACATGGAGCAGTTTCACCTCAAGGAAACCGTGCTCTCCTGTTTCAAGCAACTGCTGATGGAACCGGAGCTAAGAGACTGGCCGGATGCCGGGATCGCATTACAAGCCTACCTCCGCGAGACCGAGGCCGATATCAACGATCTCAGCGTCTGGGCGGCCCGCCGCGGGACGCCGGTCACCGTACGTTTGGTCCGAGGCGCGTACTGGGATTATGAGACGGTCATCGCCGAGCAGCACGGATGGCCAGTGCCGGTATGGACCAAGAAATGGCAGACCGACGCTTGTTACGAGCGTTGTGTGCGGCTCTTATTCGAACACCACCCCAGGATCGAGGCGGCGGTTGCAACCCATAACTTGCGCAGCGTCGCTTTCGCGATGGTCCTCGCCGAAGAGCGTGGGATCCAACGCGATCAATTCGAGTTCCAAATGCTCCACGGCATGGCGAGCGGGCTCGAGGATGTACTCGCGGAGATGGGCTACAGGTTGCGGGTGTATGTCCCCTTCGGTGAATTGCTGCCGGGCATGGCGTACCTCGTGCGCCGCCTGCTCGAGAATTCCTCCAGTCAATCGTTCCAGCGCATGAACCTGGCGCGCACCTTGGCAGCGGGGCAACTGCTCGCCTCTCCGCATGGCGACGATCCGGCAGCCGAAACCGCGCCGCGGCCTCCCGAGGGAACGAGCGGCGCGGAGCCGGCGGGCGCGCGGACGCGGACGCTCCCGCGTTTCCGCAACGAGCCGCTGCATCGTTTTACCGATCCCTCCGAGCGGCGCGCGTTTCACGGCGCCTTATTGGCGGCGCGCACCGCCCTCGGCGGCGACTATCCGCTCCTTATCGATGGCGAATCGGTAAAGACGAAGGACGAGCTGGTGTCCCTGAATCCCGCGCGCCCCGAGGAGGTGATCGGGCGCGTGGCCCGGGCCGGAACAGAGCATGCGGATCGCGCTGTGTCCGGGGCCTTGCGGGCCTTCGCGGACTGGTCGCGGCGAGCGGCGGGCGAGCGGGCGGATCTGTTGCTAGGTGCGGCCCAGGCGCTGCGCCGGCAGCGCGATGAGTTCGCGGCGCTCGAGATTTTCGAGGCCGGCAAGACCTGGCTCGAGGCCGATGCCAATGTTGCCGAGGCGATCGATTACCTCGAGTACTACGCTCGCGAGGCGCTGCGCTGGGAGGAGCCACGGTGTCACGACGTCCCCGGTGAAGAAAATGTCTATCGGTATGCTGCGCGCGGGGTCGGCGCGATCATTTCTCCCTGGAACTTTCCTCTGGCCATCCTTACAGGCATGTTGTCGGCCGCAATTGCGGCCGGAAACACGGTGGTGTTGAAGCCCTCCTCGCAGACACCGGTGATCGCCGCGCGTTTCGTGCGGTTATTGCAAGAAGCCGGCGTACCGCCGGGCGTGGTGCAATACTTGCCAGGCGCGGGCGACACGCTCGGCGAAACTCTGGTGCGCCACCCGCAGGTCGCCTTCATTGCGTTCACGGGCTCGGAGGAGGTCGGCCGCCGCATCCTCCGGTTGGCCGCGGATGTCGGGCCGGAACAGTCTCATGTCAAGCAGGTCATCGCGGAAATGGGAGGCAAGAACGCGATCATTATCGACAACGACGCGGATCTCGATGAAGCCGTGACCGGGGTGGTGCAGTCGGCCTTCGGATATCAAGGACAGAAGTGCAGCGCCTGTTCCAGGGTCATCGTTCTCCGGCAGGCTTATGATCGCTTTCTCGAACGGCTGCTGGCGGCGACGCGCAGTGTGCATATCGGGATGCCCGAGACGCCCGCGGTATTCATGGGCCCCCTCATCGATGCCGGCGCCAAAGCGCGAGTGCTAGAGGCGATCGAAAGCGGCCGGGCCGGCGGGGCAGAGCTTGCCTTAGCGATGCCGTGTCCGGATTTGGGCGGAGGGTATTTCGTGGGGCCCGCGATCTTCACCGACGTTGCGCCTGATTCCTACCTCGCGCAAACGGAGATCTTCGGGCCGGTCCTCGCGGTGATGCGAGTCGCCGATCTCGATGCGGCGATTCGCGTGGCGAATCAGACGCGCTACGCGTTAACCGGAGGCATCTATTCGCGCAGTCCATCGCATATCCTGCAAGCAACCCGCGAGCTGCAAGTCGGCAACCTGTATATCAACCGCAAGATCACGGGCGCGTGGGTGGAGCGCCAACCCTTCGGCGGATTCAAGATGAGCGGGGTGGGCAGCAAGGCCGGCGGTTCGGATTATTTGCTTCAGTTCATGATCCCGCGAACCGTGACCGAAAACACGCTGCGGCGCGGATTCGCGCCGGCGGCACGCGCCGGAGATTGAGTTTGGCGCCCGAGACCCTCGATGAGATCGCTGCCGCGGTAAAGGCAGCCAACCGGCGCCGCGAGCCCTTACGCATCTTCGGCAGTGATTCCAAGGCATTTTACGGGCGCAGGGTGGTGGGCACGCCTTTGTCACTGCGAATGTTGGCCGGGGTGATAGCCTACGAACCGACCGAGCTGGTGGTGACGGCACGTGCGGGGACGAGGATCAGTGATCTCGAAGCATTGCTCGCGAGCGAAGGCCAGATGCTCGCTTGTGAGCCTCCGCATCTTGGGGACGACGCCACGATCGGCGGGATGATCGGGACCGGGTTGGCGGGACCGCGCCGGCCGTACGCGGGGGGCGTGCGCGACAGTGTTCTTGGGATCCGTTGTATCGCCGCCACGGGATCTCTCCTTCGCTTCGGCGGCCAGGTGATGAAAAATGTAGCGGGCTTCGATCTCTCGCGCCTGATGGTCGGGGCGCTCGGGACGCTCGGGATCATCGTGGAGGCATCGCTCAAGGTGCTACCACGGCCTCGGGCCGAGATCACCTTACGCCAAGAGGTCGAGGCTGCACGCGCCATCGAGCTGATGAACGCGTGGGCGCGTAAGCCGCTGCCGCTCTCCGGAGCGGCTTATGACGGTGTGGCGGTGTACGGGCGCTTGACTGGCAGCACGGTCTCGGTAGCCAGCGCCTGCGCGGAGATCGGGGGCAAGGAAGCCGACAGCCGATTCTGGGAGGATCTGCGCGAGCAACGCTTGCCGTACTTTCTCGATGAGGGGCCCGTGTGGCGCGTATCGGCACCCCCGGCGGCAGCTCCTTTGGCGCTTGCAGGGGAGTGGTTTTTCGACTGGGGTGGCGCGCACCGCTGGTTAAAGAGCGAGGCCGATCCCGAGGACATCAAACACGCCGCACTCGGTTGCGGGGGGCATGCGGTTTTATTTCGCGGCGGAGCAGAGGAAGGGGAGCCCTTTCCCGGGCCGCCGCCGGCCTTATTAAGCGTCTATCAACGGATCAAGAAAGCCTTCGATCCGAACGGCGTTCTCAATCCCGGCCGCTTACTCCCGGACTTATAACTCACCCGCCCGATGCAAACCTCTCTGCCCCCGTCGTTCCGGACCACACCGCAAGGGAAAACGGCGGATGCGATCTTGCGAAAATGCGTACACTGCGGTTTGTGCACCGCGAGTTGCCCCACCTACCGGCTGCTCGGCGATGAGCGTGACAGTCCCCGCGGCCGCATCTATCTAATTAAAGACATGCTTGAAACGGGCACGGCCCACCCGGCGGTCCGCGTACACCTCGATCGCTGTTTGCTCTGCCGCGCCTGCGAGACAGCCTGTCCTTCGGGCGTCGAGTACGGCCGCTTGTTCGAGATCGGCCGGCAAGAACTCGAACAACGTATCGCCCGTCCTCTGCTCGAGCGCTGGGTCCGGCGGGCGCTACGGATGACCCTGCCTTATCCCCGGCGCGTGCAGCATCTCACCCAGCTAGCGCGCATCCTTCGCCCGCTCATGCCCCGGAAATACCGCGACAACCTGCCTTTGGCGCCTCCTGCCGTTGCGCACGGCTGGCCGCCGCCGCAGCATCGGCGCACGATGCTGCTGTTGGAGGGCTGCGTGCAACCGGTATTGGCGCCAGCGATCAACACCGCCGCCGCCCGCGTATTCGATTACTTGGGCATCACGGCGGTGTCCGCGCGTGGGTGTTGCGGCGCCTTGAGTTATCACCTTTCGGCCGTCGATGAGGCGCGCGGTTTCATGCGCGGTAATATCGATCGCTGGTGGCCGGTCCTAGCGCGTGGCGCGGAGGCCTTGGTCATCACTGCGAGTGGATGCGGGGCCATGGTTCGAGATTACGGTGACTTGCTGCGGGGTGATCCGCACTACGCCGCCAAGGCCGCGCGCGTCTATCCGCGCTGGCCCGCGATCCGTGCCAAGTGCTGATGCAAGAGGATTGCGCAGCGATCCGCGCTGCAACGGATGTGCGAGTCCCGATCGCGTTTCACGCGCCCTGCACCCTGCAGAATGCGCTCAAGCTAGCCGGGGTTACGGAGACGCTGTTGCAGGCGCTTGGGTTCAACTTGGTGCCGGTGCAAGACCCGCATCTTTGCTGCGGATCCGCGGGGACCTATTCGATTCTGCAAGGGCCATTGTCTCGCCGGCTCCTGGCGGAAAAAGTGAAGCACCTGGAAGCACAGAGCCCGGCGCTAATCGCCACCGCGAATATCGGTTGTTACCAGCACCTCAAGCAAAACGCGCGAGTCCCGGTAAAGCATTGGATTGAGCTTTTGGATCCCGGCGCGGCCCCGATGGCTTAGCCGCATGGCGCGGCCCACCCAGCAACTCCCCGTGGCGACTATTTAATCAGCAGAACGCCTTCTTCGGTGCCATCACCCTCGATAAACTCGTCCAGGTTTTCGACCGGAGGATCGCCATTATGGATAGCATTGATACGCCTTTGGCGGAAGGCCTCGCGCGTGAAGGTATAGGGATCAAGCGCGGCCTCGTCTCGAACGCGCGTCGCTTCGAGAAGATTCGCGCGCGTGTTGACGATCCCCAGTGCGCCGATCGGTCCAATCACGATGCTCGATACATAGAAGAGCGGATTGAGCAGCGCGCTGGTCGCTAGATCCGGTGCGTCACGTACCGAACTCGGACCCAGCAGCGGCAGGACGATATAAGCAACTTCGTCCATCCCCCACACCCCCAGGGTTTGGCCGAAGTCTTCGTCGTGTTTCGGGACGCCCCAGGCGGTGGCAGGATCGAAAAAACCCCCGAACCCCATGGTGCTGTTCAAGGCGAAACGCCCGACATCGGAGAAACCTTGATTGAACTTTCCTTGTAAGAACGCATTAAGTATGACGTTCAGGTAAGTCAAATTACCGAAGAAGTTGGTGATCCCTTCACGGACGGGCTCGGGGGTGTAATCGGCGTATTTTTGGGCGACCGGCCTAATTAAATACCGATCTAGCCCATCGTTGAATTCGTACACGACACGATTGACGCTTTCCAGGGGATCATTGTTTCCGTCATCAACTGTCGGCGTGCTTGCGCAACCCGCCGTGAAAAAACCCAGCGCCAACATCAGCAGCTTGCATTTCTTGTTATTCATACTCACCTCGACCACTTCGCCTAATGGTTATGGGCTTGAACGCAGTAGATATTACTCCCCAGCCCCATACTTAGCGATTTTATCGTTCAGAACTGTAATCAGATCGTCAAATCCCTTGCTTTTTAGTACTGACGTATAATCCGCTCGCTTTAGCGATAGATCGCTAACGCCATCGGCAATGACATTAACGATCAACCACTCATCACTCTTGGTTTGTAATACGTAGTCAAGACGAACCGCCTCCCCATTCGACTTGACGATTTCGGTCTTGACCAGGATCCGGTCTTTCTTAAGCTCTTCGCCCGCGACATGCCGAAACTGCTCGTTATCGAAACCATCGAAGCGGGCCGCATAAGTCGCCGTGCTCAACTGCGTAAAGGTATCGATAAACGACTGCCGTTGCGCGTCGCTCAGTTCCTTCCAGAACCGTCCAACGACGATCTGTGCGATGGTCGCGAAGTCGAAGCTCTTGCGGATTAAGGGATCTAATTTCTGGTAACGCCCTGGATAGCCAAGCGTTCCGGCCTTCTGCATTACTTCCAGTAACGCCGCGTGCAGTCTGTCGACGACGGCGACGGCCTCGCTGGGAACCGGTGCGGCCGCAACGCTAAGCGTCAATCCGAGACATAGGGCGAGGACCTGCATGACGTTTTGCACTATGATAGTGAAATTCCCCTTCATCGAAACCTTAGATCCGCAGACCGTCTAAATGTTGAACAAAACCACTACGACAAATTGATAAGTCCCTTCTCCCTCCGGGAGAAGGTTAGGATGAGGGGATATAAAACAATGAGTTATCCTTATTCTTAGTCCCCTCACCCCAACCCTCACCCGGAGGGAGAGGGAGTATAACGAAATGCTTAAATTTCAAATATTTTATTGGCTAGGCTTTGTAGTAGCGCCCCTTCCATTGGGACCGTTCTCCCGACCAATAGCGAATGGCCGAGGACCATGTCATCGCGACATATAATAGCCCAATGATCGGTAATGTCAGCGCCCAGGCCTTAGATTGCCGGTAATATTTTAACGTGGGCTGGTAACTCACCATGGCTAGAAAGATGAGAACGAGAGATAAACCCTTATCCCATCCGCTGGCGGCCAGAAGACCCGCCACGGGAACGCAGAACGCTAACAGCATCATCCCAGTGCATAGCACTAATAGAATGAGTGAATAGCGCAGTTGGGTATAGGCCGTCCTCGCAACCATATTCCAGATGCTCGCTAAGCTCGTATACGCCCGCAGGCTCGACGCGGAGCGCGTTAAGCCGAGCCAGGTTTTAAAACCTTTGGCCTTGGCCGCCTTCGCGAGGGCACAATCGTCAATAAGCTCCGATTTAATTGCAGCAAACCCTCCGATGGCCTCGAGCACGCGCGTTTCCACCAAGATACATCCGCCCGCGGCAGCGGCCACATTTTGGCTGGAGGCCCGGTTAGAAAGTTGAAACGGGTAGAGTAACTTGAAGAAATATACGAACGCCGGCATCAGCAGTTTCTCCCACCACCCCTCCATTCGCAGCTCCACCATCAAGGACACGAGATGATTCCCTTCGTTTTTCAATTTGGCGCGCAACGCCGCCAGGATCCCTCTGCGCAGAGCGACGTCGGCGTCCAAAAGTAAGGTCAATGCCGAACGCACACTAGCCCGCCCTTGCTCAAGCGCCCATAGCTTTCCCGACCATCCGGGGGGAAGCGACTCTCCGCGCACGATTTCAAGGCCCTCGATGTCG
>JBIMKD010000372.1:0-25960 GCA_043673815.1 Chromatiales bacterium | reverse complement strand
GCTTCTCATCGATGGCGTTAAAATCAACGCCGGTCTTGGCATAAATAAACGCCCCGAGGGGCTGATCGCCGTGCGCGGTCCGGCCGTGCGGGGTCGCGACCCCGCGTCCTAATCCGGTGCTAGCGAGCCGTTCCCGCGTGATCAGACTATGGAACACCTCGTCACTAGTTAACTTCTGTGGTTGATCCGCGAACAACCTTGCTAAGGCATCGAGCACGCCTTTTTAGCTGCAAACATCGACCTGGACGGCGACGCGATCGCGGACCAGGATCTCATCCATACCCATCGCTTATTCCTCTCGTTCCGTGCGCTACGACCGTAAGCACCCCTCTACGCTTTGCGCCCGCCGTCTCCGCGATGATGGTCCGTTATTTTGTCTTTGTGTTTCAGCAACTGGCGGTCTAATTTGTCCACTAATGCGTCGATTGCCGCGTACATATCGTCGTGCTCGGCGTCCGCGAACAGATGACTGCCCGCGACGTGCATCTTGGCTTCCGCGCGTTGCCGCTGCTTCTCGATGGCCAAAATGACATGAATTGCCGTAACGTGATCGAAATGCCGTTCCATCCTTTCGAATTTTGTCTCGACGTAATTGCGGATCGCTTCCGTAACTTCGATATGGTGGCCGGTAACGTTTATCTGCATTGCACCTCCCGACAGTCGGAATTAGCTGGTGGCACCGCTACACGAGGCGTTTTCTTTCATTCGAGGGCGGAATAGCCATGGCCTCGCGGTACTTAGCGACGGTCCGCCTGGCGACGTTAATCCCTTGCTCCGATAACACCGCCGCCAGCTTGCTATCGCTCAAGGGCTTCAACGAGTTCTCCGCGGCGATTAGTTTTCTGATGACGGCGCGTATGGCTGTTGACGAACACTCCCCGCCCGCGGAAGTGCTCAAATGACTCGAGAAAAAATACTTGAGCTCGTAAATTCCCCTGGGCGTGTGCATGTACTTGCGGGTCGTTACGCGCGAAATCGTTGATTCGTGCATGCCCAATACCTCGGCAATATCGTGCAGAACCAGCGGCTTCATCGCCACATCACCGTGTTCTAGGAAAGCGCGCTGACGCTCAACGATGGCCGTTGCGACCCGCAATAATGTCTGACTTCGGCTTTGCAGGCTTTTTATAAACCATCGTGCTTCTTGCAGGTGTGTGCGCAGCGAAGTGTTATCCTGGCTGTTGTCGGCGCGGCGCACCATGCTCGCGTAATAGGGATTAACGCGCAGGTGCGGAACGACCTCGGCATTTAATTCAACCTGCCACGCACCGGCTTTTTTTCGTACGTGGACGTCCGGTACGATATATTCCACCCGGGCATCCTGAAGGTGCGCCCCGGGCCGCGGATTCAATGTCTGGATCAGCGCGACCACCTGTTGCAGTTCCTCCCTGCTCAACTTCATGCGCCGCGCCAAGCGTACGTAATCACGCTCGGCGAGGAGGTCGAAATGCTTTTCCACTAAATGCCTAGCTTGATCCAGCCATGGACTACCGCCGTCTTGCTGACTCAGTTGGATGGACAAACACTCTTGCAGGCTGCGGGCCGCAACCCCCGGGGGATCCAAGCGCTGCACCCAATGCAGAACGGCCTCGATTTCGTCGAGCTCGATTTGGTCTTGATTGACGGATTGGCGCAGCTCATCAAGACTTGTTCTTAAGAAACCATCATTGTCGAGCGCATCGGCGATCGCATAGGCAATCGCTTTGTCTATATCACTGATCGACGACAGATTGGTTTGCCACAGCAGATGGTCCTTCAGCGATTCGCCCGCGGTGCGCTGATTCTCAATTTCAAAACCGGCGTAGTCCCCAGAAACCGCTTGGGGCATCGACGTGTCATAGACATCATCCCATGCGCTATCGACTGGAAGTTCCTCGGGAATATCCTGGCCGATCGCGGCGCCGGCCACATCTTCGACCTCACTCGCGGCTTTTGGCGTCTCCGCGTACGGGAGGTTTTCGGTGTCCTGCGACTTCGAGCTCCCGTAGCCGTCTTCGTGCTCATCCTCGACAGCCTCCAACATCATGTTAGACTCGAGCGCCTGCTGGATTTCCAGGCTCAGTTCCACGGTGGACAGTTGCAACAAGCGAATCGCTTGCTGTAACTGGGGGGTCATGATGAGGCTCTGCCCTAAGCGTTGCTGCAGTGCTTGCTTCATAAATGCTGGTTCCGGCGCGCTAGGGCAGAGTCTTTGCGTGTGTAAGTTTCATTTTAACGCAATTTTTCATCGCCGGTATCCGCCAGCCCGCGCCTCAAGCATTATTTATCGGTGCTTGGCGCGGGCCCCTCTACCCGCCAGAGCCGCGCCCGATAGGCGCTAGACCAGGAGGTAACCACGGACCGCCGGATCCCGGTCAGCCGTCGCCACCAATAGCTTGCCCGGAGATCCGACACCCGCACCGCTCCGCTGCGGACACTCGGCGCATGCACGAATTTGTCTTGACCCATATATATTCCAACGTGGGTATAGGGGCGGTCGGCGGTCTGGAAGAACAGCAAGTCGCCGGGTAGACGGGCCGCCAAGGGCACCTGCGGTAAAGCAGACGCCATCGATGCCGTATCGCGCGGGAGCACGATTCCATGCCTGGCATAGACATATCTAACGAAGCCACTGCAGTCGAAACCTTCCTCGGGCGAATCACCGCCGTAACGATACGCCACCCCGGTCAGGCTCAAGGCGGTCGCTACGATCCCCAGTGGACCGCCGAGCGCCGCGGCCGGTTCGCGATGCGTGAGGCTCCCTGCACACCCCGCGAGCACAGTCAGACTCACTACCAGGCCGCCGCGCCCGACATGAATCTTTCGTCGCCGGTTTCGCAAGAAGGTGTCTACGGTATTATCGGTCCGGACCGCCGCCATAATCGCCACAGGCTCTTCACGGTAATCTCGAAATGACAGCCTTCGGTATAAAGATCGACCCGCCTTAAGCGTCCCAGTCTTAGTCTCGTGAGAAGCGGCTGGAACCAGTCTCGATCAAGGCGCGCGACCTCTTCAAGCCAGGCCTGGTGATCGTGAGCGCCCTGCTCCTCGGGGAAAACCACCAAGCATTCGGTCGCCGGCCCGGCTTGCTCCAGCAGCGCTCCAAAACTTTCGGGCAGGGGCGAGGACGCGCAACCGCCGAGGACCGCTAGGCCCGTCATGATGGGTTCCGCGCCCCAAACGGCGCGACCGGGAACCGCGGCGACAGGCGGCAAGCTACCCGCTCCCCAAAACCAGAGGCTATTGATGGCCGGCTCACCGCGGTCCTCCCGCTCGCGGTTGACCGCGGAATCATGTAACACCATTTGGACCTCGTTCATGAGCCGCACCCACTGTTTGGCGTCCCTGCCCTGCGGCAAGAAACCCTCTAAGTGCCGCGTGGCCACTGCCGAAGGCGGCCACGTTTTAATCGCCGCCGCATCTTCGAGCCGCACATACCAGCGCTTGGGATCGCGCCCCACCATGATCTCGATCGCATGGGCTGCCAAGGCGTCATTGAGATCACTCACTAGCCGCCGGGCTTCGTTCATACCGAGGCTATAGCTACGGCCATCGAACAGGATCAGCTTGGCTAGGTCCGGTTGTAGATGTACTGGATCGGCGCGCATCCACCCACCGCCGTGCTCGGAGATAAAATCGGCGAGATGAGTGATCGCCGCGACCGGGAGATCATACTCTCGATGTTCCTCGACGCCGAAGAGGCGACAGATGAGGGTCTCATAACACGCGCCGTCGTCCACCCGCGCCGCGCGCGCGAGCAAGATCGCTAGGGCCCGGAGATGCTCCGCGCCAGCGTCAAAGCGTAATCGATCCGCGTGCGGTCCAAAGAGCCCGGGAACTACCAGCGTTAGCCGCGGCACGATCTCCCGAAAACCGTCAAATCAGCGCCGAAACAGCCACAATATCGCCGAGACGATTAAACTGATGAGCAGACAGGTCACGATCGGGAAATAGAGCTTGAAACCGTCGCGCTCAATGACGATATCGCCCGGCAAACGCCCCAAACCCAACTTCGTCATCCACGGCCAAAGGAGGCCAATCGCGACCAGCAGCAGCCCGAGCGTAATCAATATCCGCGGCATTCTTTCAGCTTAGCGCCTTAACGCCCGTTTCCGTCCCGATGATCAGAAGATCCGCAGGGCGGCGCGCGAAGATCCCGTTGCTTACGACACCCGCAATGTGATTGATCTCGGCCTCCATCTTGGCGGGGTCCAGCAGCGAAAGATTACGCACATCCAAGATAACGTTGCCGTTATCGGTGATATAACCGCTTCGCCATAGCGGCTGACCTCCGAGCTTCACTAGCTCGCGGGCGACGTAGCTCCGGGCCATGGGGAGCACCTCGATCGGCAGAGGATAGCGGCCGAGGACATCAACGAGCTTGCTGTCATCGACGATACATAGAAATCGCCGACTCGCGGCAGCGACGATTTTTTCACGCGTGAGCGCGCCGCCGCCGCCCTTGATCAATTGCAGGTGCTTAGTGGCCTCATCCGCGCCATCGATATAAAGGGGTAGCCCACCAGTGTGGTTGAGGTCGACGATCGGGATGCGGCGCCCTTTCAGCCGCGCCTCCGTCTCCAGAGAGGTGGGAACGGCGCCCTCAATCCGCTGTTTTGCCCGCGCCAATATATCGATGAGGAGGTTCATCGTCGTCCCGCTACCCACCCCGATGACGGCGCCCGCTTCAATATGCTCGATCGCGGCCTCAGCCGCGCGGCGTTTCTTTTCGTCCTGAGTCACGTGCACAGGCCGTTCAATGGTATCTTAATGGTCATGATAGACGAGTATGTGAAGCTTATCCTCACGGCGCGCGTTTACGACCTCGCTAAGAAGACACCGCTCGACCTCGCGCCCGAGCTGTCGCGGCGGCTCGATAACACGGTATGGTTAAAGCGCGAAGACCTCCAGCCGGTATTCTCTTACAAACTCCGCGGCGCGTACAATCTGATGTCGCACCTCAGCCCGGCCGAACGCCAACGCGGTGTCATCGCCGCCTCGGCAGGGAACCATGCCCAAGGGGTGGCTTTGTCCGCCCAGCGTCTCGATCTGCACGCGATCATCGTGATGCCGAAAACAACACCCGAGATAAAGGTGGCCGCGGTACGGCGTCTGGGAGCCGACATCGTGCTTCACGGAAATACCTATGACGATGCTTGCGAGCATGCGCATCGGCTCGAAGAGGAACGCGGGCTGTGCTTCGTTCACCCTTACGACCACCCCTTGGTGATCGCCGGCCAAGGCACCGTAGGAAAGGAGATCCTCGAACAACACTCGGGCGATCTACACGCGATCTTCGTACCCGTCGGTGGCGGCGGACTCATTGCCGGAATCGCCGCGTACGTCAAACAATTGATGCCGGCGATTAAGGTCATCGGGGTCGAATCCGACGAAGCGCCCAGCATGCGAGAGGCGCTCAAGGTCGGGAAACGTATAGTGCTGGAGCACATCGGGATCTTCGCCGACGGCGCGGCCGTCCGCCAGGTGGGCGCGGAACCGTTTCGCATCGCGCAGAAGTTCGTCGATGAAGTGCTGCTGGTCACTAACGACGAGATATGCGCGGCGGTCAAGGACACGTTCGAAGATACTCGTTCAATCCCCGAGCCGGCCGGGGCGCTGGCGCTCGCCGGCTTGAAACAGTATGTCACCGGCACCAAGCTCAGTGGCCGCAACCTCGTGGCGATTTTTAGCGGTGCTAACGTCAACTTCGATCGGCTGCGCCATATCGCCGAGCTCGCGGAGCTCGGCGAACAGCGCGAGGCGCTCCTCGGGGTCACCATTCCCGAACACCCGGGGAGCTTTCGGGCGTTTTGCCACGCGCTCGGGGCGCGATCGATTACCGAATTCAACTATCGGTACGCCAATCTCCGCGACGCCCAGGTGTTCGCCGGGATCCAGTTGCGTCACGGTGTTACGGAAAAAAACGCCTTGATCGCCTCGCTCCAAGAAAAGGGTTATCCGGTGGCTGATCTCTCGAACAACGACATGGCCAAGGTGCATATCCGCTACATGGTGGGAGGGCGCGCCGGACCAATCGCCGACGAGATCTTGTTCCGATTCGAGTTCCCGGAACGCCCCGGGGCGCTGCTGCATTTTTTAACCGAGTTGGGCGATCGCTGGAACATCAGCCTGTTTCACTACCGCAACCATGGAGCCGCCTATGGGCGGGTGTTAGTGGGGATCCAGGTCCCGGCGCGCGAGCGGAAAGGTTTCGACGCGTTTCTGAACGCACTCGGGCTCGTTCACGCGGAAGAAACGGAGAATCCGGCCTACGCCATGTTCTTGCGTCAATGACCAGCCGATGCTACATCCGACCACTCTTCGACTACTGCGCCACGAAGCCCATGGTTTGCGGATACGCGCGGGTTTAAATGCATCGCCTCGGGCGACTAGCGCCTAGAACCGGCCGACGTTGACCACGCAGCAGCCAGCGCTTCGTGAAGCTGTTGTCGCCACGGCGCGAGAGCTCAGCGCCAGCGGTTTAAACGTCGGCACCGCGGGCAATCTCGCGGTGCGTACCGCAGACGCCTTCCTGGTCACGCCGACCGGAATACCCTATGCGGATCTAAAGCCCGAGCACATCGTCGAAGTTACGCTCGCAGGGGAGGTGCGCGGTCGGACCCTGCGTCCATCGAGCGAATGGCGCATCCACCGCGACATTTTCATCGCGCGGGCCGAGATCGGGGCTACGCTGCACGCCCATGCTCCTCACGCTACCGCATTGGCTTGTTGCCGCATGGGGATCCCGGCGTTTCACTACATGGTCGCCGTGGCCGGCGATCGCAGCATCCCGTGCGCACCGTACGCGGCCTTTGGAACGCAAGCGCTCTCGGATCACGTGGTCGGCGCTTTAAGAGGCCGGCGAGCCTGCCTGATGGCCAACCACGGGATGATGGTCGTGGGCATCGCCTTAAAAGACGCTTCGCGCTTAGCCCAGGAGGTGGAATTTCTCGCCCGGCTCTATTGCATGTCGTTACAAATCGGCGCGCCGGTAATCCTATCGAATGCCGAGATGGCGGAAGTCTTAAAACGATTCCGAACCTATGGCCAGCAATCCGATGAAAGCGAGATTTCACCTAGCTCTAGTCGTTAAGGATTGGACACGAATCGGGCTTTTTATACAGGCATGCTCGGTTGCCGTGAGGGCCGAAGCAGCGGGACCTGGGTCTATTTTGACTGCGCACCGGAAATAAGTCGATAGCCCGGTGCTTGCGCGCGCGACCGCTTAATCGGCTTGAAGCGTCTGAAATAATTCTTTGAGCTTCTCGCCCGGATCCGGCGCTGCCATGAAGGTTTCACCGACAAGGAAGGCGTTGACCCCATGGCGCTGCATCAACCGTACGTCCTCGGGCGTGCGGATCCCGCTTTCGGTGACGACGATGCGGTCATCCAGAACATCGACCAGGAGGCGGATAGTAGTCTGCAGATCGGTCGTGAATGTACGCAAATCGCGATTGTTAATGCCGATCAGGGGCGTACGCAGCATGATCCCCCGTTCGAGCTCTTCGCGGTCGTGAACCTCAACGAGCACATCGAGCCCGATCTCGTACGCCAAAGCGGACAGCTCTCGCAACTGCCGGTCGTTTAACGCCGCCACGATCAACAAAATGCAATCCGCGCCAAGGGCTCTCGCTTCGTACACCTGATAAGGGTCAATGACAAAGTCTTTTCTCAAGACAGGCAGCGCGCACGCCGCGCGCGCCTCCTTCAAGTGCGGATCGGTGCCTTGAAAAAAACGACTATCCGTCAACACCGACAAGCACGCCGCGCCAGCGCGTGCATAACTCATGGCAATCGGCGCGGGCTGGAAATCCTCTCGAATAATCCCACGGCTAGGTGATCCCCGTTTCAGCTCCGCGATGACCGCCGGGCGTCCGGAAACTATGCGCTCGCGGATCGCCGCGGTGAACCCACGCGTCGCGCCGACATCCCTGGCGCGCGCCCGAACCTCATCGAACGGACGGCCTACCTTACGCGCCGCAACTTCTTCTCGTTTATGCCGTAGGATGTCCGTAAGCGCGTTTCCTAGGTTAATCATTTAATTCGTGATCCGAAACATCAATTCTAGAGAAGTTGGAAGACCGCCAGCGCTCGCCCGGCTTAGAACATCCAAGCCGTGTTACGAACATTCATGGCCCGAAATCCCCCGAGCGTCGCCGCTCGCGTCCGGCTGCCCTATTTCGATACCCTTTTCGAACGCATTGCCATGGCATCCGGCGATTAGTCATATCCAATTTTGTCCCTTTTGCTCCCGTGGCCCTACCCTTGGCGCTTTGGCTCCTGGCGCGCACACACAATGGGCCGATTTTACGGATCGGGATTGTCCGCTATCGAATCCTAGCTTTCGAGGCGACGTAATAGCCTGGACACATTCCGGGCCTAGCATCGGGATTTTGCGCCGAACTCATTAACAGCGCACGCGAGTCCCGTCCCAGAGCCAGTTAACGACGATTCGCCCACGAACCCAATTCGCTTGAGGCCGCAATGCCTCTATTTGAGTACAAATCTTGCCTCATAAGCTACTGCCTTAGTCGAATATTAGTTACCACCACACCGAGTACATAGATACATGGGAAACGCCGTCGCCATAACCCAACAGAATTCGCTTGTGGATCGGCGCCCTCCTGTGCCCTTTCCCCAAGTCTCCTCGAAAACGCTTCCGTCCGACCAGGATCTCATGGAGCGGCTCAATGGCCGCTTCGCTCCCATTCACCTTCGCCAGCGCCTCGGTATTGAGTCCGACCATGAAGCCTCGGTACTTGGTCAAGGATTGAAGTTCTTCCATCTGGAGAACTGGTATTCCGTGCACTCACTGATCCGCACTAGCTTGCGTCTATCATTGCTGCTGGGACGCGGACGGCGCAATGCGCGTCGTATTGAGCTGCGTCATAACGTGGTCCCGATCTCCGGCCTCCCGGATGCGTTTGAAGGATTGAAGATTCTGCACCTCAGCGATTTGCATATCGATATGCACGGGGATTTCCCGCAGGTTTTGGTGGAGCGCGTTCAGGCAATCGACTACGATATTTGCGTGATGACCGGCGATTATCGCTATAAGACCTTCGGAAGTTGCGAAGCGGCGCTGAAGGGCTTAGCGCGTTTGCGCTCGCAACTCAAGGATCCTATTTATGCGGTGCTGGGAAATCACGACTCGGTGAAAATGGTGCCGGCCATGGAGGACCTAGGGGTACGCGTACTGCTAAATGAGTCCATCGCCATCAATCGGGGCGGGGCGGTGCTGCATTTAGCCGGAATCGATGACCCCCATTACTACCGCACCGATAATTTGGAGCGTGCCTGCGAGGACATCGATCCTCGCAACCTCTCTGTCCTGCTTGCGCATTCACCCGAAATATACGAGCAAGCGGCTAATGCGGGTTTCAAACTGTTGCTCTGCGGGCATACCCATGGAGGTCAAATCTGCCTGCCCGGACAATGGCCGATTATTTATGACGCCAAATGTCCCCGCCGGATGGCGCGTGGCGCCTGGCACTACCGCGATCTTCAAGGTTATACCTCGGCGGGCGCGGGTTCATCCATGGTGGAGGTAAGAATCAACTGCCCGCCGGAGATAACCGTCCACTGCCTGCACCACGAATAGCAGCCGATGCGCTTGCGTCGGGCAACGTCCCGCCTCTGTGCTTCACCCCCGAAGCATGCACTAGAAACAACGATTCAGCTCGCTCCGATTTAGCGCCGCTCGAACACCTTCGTGTCGCCCGCGGAGTCAAACGACATGATTTCATAGGAGTCTTTTCGGTCCCCTTCCATGCCGGGAGAGCCCATGGGCATGCCGGGTACGGCAATCCCTGTGACCTTGGGGCGTTCCGACAGCAGACGTTCGACCGCATCCGCCGGCACGTGTCCCTCGACCACATAGCCCCCGGCGATGGAGGTGTGACAGGCGGCGAGATGTCTAGGCACCGCATGCTTTCTTTTAATCTCGTCTAGGTTTCCTACATCAAGAGCCTTAACCTCAAAGCCGTTTTGACGCATGTGCTCGACCCATTTCTTGCAGCATCCGCACTGCGCACTCTTGTATACCGTGATCTCCGCGGCAAGGGTTGGCATTGGAAACGCGGCAACCAGAAGCGCAAATCCTCCCCTCAAAAAGACAGGCTTGATCATTGTCATGCTAGACTGCTCCTTGAACGAAAAAATACGTGCACGCCGAAGCGCTCGATAGCGGTATGCGTTCCGCGATGAACGCGCTCCGTGCTTGCTGATGACTCCCCAGGTTGCTATTGTTCGCGTCTCGTTTTCGAGTAGAGATTGTAACGATGCCGCTCACTAAAGCCGAGATCCAAGCGCTAGGGATAATTATCGTCTTACTGTGCATTCCGGTATTAATGCGCGTTGAGGTGAAGAACAAAGCGTCGTGGGTGCTCTACTATCCGCTCATACCCCTCATTGCTTATATATTCTATGAATGGGCGATCAAGCTCAACATTCCCAATTACGGCCTGCGCGTCGATCTGATATTGATGTGGCCAATCCTCGTGTTGCTGGTGGCGAAATCATGGTTCCGCTGGATGCGGCTCGGGAAAGAATCCAAGGTACCGATAACCTCAGCTTCGGAACTCGCAATTACCTCCTTTCTCGCCGGGATGGCGGGTTTTATTATCCCTTTATTTTTCATTTGCCCGCTCATGGCCGTCGTTTACGGCCACCGCGCTATTAACGAATCGGAGCAACAGGAGTTTAAAATGAAAAAGCTTGCCGGACTGGGATTAATGGCTGGCTACGGCGGATTGTTCTTCGGCGCGATGGGGCTACTCGGCTACTTCTCACAAGCCCCCTAGCCGCACTCGGCAGCGCCGACACACACTTCATCTTGTACGCGGCGCGCTGTCTGGAGCGCCTGAGGCGCGAGTCAGTTCCGCGACCGGTCGCGCCGGGGAATAGGACGCCGCGGATATTCTCGTACCCTATCGTAAGCATTAAGGTACATGAAATTATTCAATGTTTCCGCACCGCTGTGGGAAGGGGTGCCGCGGCGCTCAAGAGAGCCGCCTGTTCGAACCGTACATAAGCGTTAGACGCCAAGATCGCGTTGTTGGTCCCATATGCACCGATTAGCACTTTGTTATCCTCGTTCACCGGCGCGGTTAGCGTGGCGGTAAACATTCCCGTCTCCGTGTTCCGGTGAAGTTGGGCGCTGAGGCTGTGCCAGCGGCATTCCATGAGTGTTTGTCGCATTTCGGCGATCTTTAATCAGCGCGCACCAGATGCTAACCCGTCAGCTTTGCATTCAAGGCAGAGCGCTTTTTTCTAAGTGGGCAAAGTATCGGCCAATACGCCCCATGCCGTGAACCGTACGTCGCTAGTTTTCTGATTCCACTTGCAAACGCGGCTTTGAAAACCCGATTTCGACTACCGTCGCCCAGCATTTGATGCGTAAACCATTTCAAGGCAAAACGCTAACTGATTTGAACTACCCATTGAAATCCATATGTTCCAACGCCATTATTACTTAAAATTTAAACTTGTCCCTTGGAGGCGAGCCGAGCAATCGGTTGGGTTCCAGGGACCGTGTGGGTCGGCTCAGGTAAGCCCACGGCACGAGAATAACGAGGTCGCCATGAAAAAAAGCATAAAATTAACGTTGGGCGGGAAAAAGTCGCGGCGAAACGGGCGTGCTCACATGGATCTCGACGCGGTACGCAGCGCTTATCGGCGCTACGCGGGCTTCTACGATGTCTATTTTGGTCCGGTAATGCAGAAGGGCCGTCACACGGCGATCAGGAAGATGGGGTGCAATCCTGGGGATCGGATCCTAGAAGTCGGCGTCGGCACCGGGCTCACGCTCGATTTGTACCCACCGGACGTCGAGATCACGGGAATTGATGTGTCCTCAGAAATGCTTGAGCGCGCCCGCGCTCGTAAGGAACGCCTTGGCCTCGACCACGTTGTCGCTCTGAGCGTGATGGATGCAGAACGGACGCATTTCTGCGACCATACCTTCGACAAGGTTGCCGCGATTTATGTCGCCTCCGTCGTGCCCCATCCAGAACGCCTCGTAAACGAGATGCGCCGAGTCTGTAAACCCGGTGGCGAACTGTTTTTTCTAAACCATTTCAAGAGCCGAAATCGAGTGCTGGGCGGTATCGAACGACTTCTTGCCCCCTTGTCGCGCCTTCTTGGCTTTAGAACGGACCTGTCATTGGATACGTTTATCCAGGAAACCAATCTCGATGTTATTGATAAAAGCCGCGCTAACGTCTTTGGGTATTGGGTGTTGATTCGAGCACGCAATAGTAGGACTCGTTACCCGCGGGCTTTAGATCGCGAAAGCGTATCGGTCAACACCGGCGCCTTCATCGCGGAGGAACCGGGTTCGCATATCGAGTACGTGCCGTGCTCGAACCAACCAGGGCCCCGGTCACCGCCGTAGGGTCTGTTACCAGGTGATAAGCGTGCCGTCAAAATTCAAGAATTTGCCGCTGTCGGCGAGCGTGACCTTATCGATGAGCTCGCGTAACCGGCGAACGCTGTCCGGTGCGTCGATCTGGGCGTTAACTCCGCCCATATCTGTCTTGACCCAGCCGGGGTGCACCACCACAACGGCGATGTCCTTTGGCCGCAGATCGATCGCCGCGCTACGAACGATGGCGTTGAGCGCCGCTTTGGTAGAACGATACACATAGCTGCTACCGGAGGTGTTCTCGGACATGCTCGCCATCTTACTGCCTAGGCAAACGATCATGCGCTTCTTGCTGCGCCCAACTGAGTCGATCAATGCCTCCATCATCTTCATTTGAGCGATCGCATTGACCCGGAAGGCTTCCAGCCACCGCGCTTCGTCCGTGGCGCCGAACTGCGCATTTCTTTGCCCGTCGATACCGGCATTGTTAAGCAATAAGTCGATCGGCGTCTCGCCGATTGCGGACACTACCTCTTTGATTTGCTTTCGGTTCGCAATATCCAAGCGGTGAACGGTAACATGTTGTTGCGACGCCGAAGCGATTCGATTAAGGACTATGGCTTGTTCAGGATTACGGCAGGTCGCGAACACCCGCCATCCGGCTTGAGCGTATTGGCGCACGAATTCCAGGCCAAGGCCCCTATTGCAGCCCGTGATTAGAACCGTATAGCGCATGTCCCCTGGGATCGCGTCCTTGAGAGCTATTCCCCATAAAATAGCCTGAAAAGTAACGAGGCGCCTGGCGCTCCGCGTTGCTCATAAATCGTATTCCTCGCGCGAAATCAAGTTTTTCTTAAGCCACCCCAGCATAGCCAGCCTCCGCGCCAACGTCACGGAAGCCGATTATCCACCTTTTTACGCACCCCAGCTTCCGCATTTCTTCCGGCATTCTAGCCATCTCTTCGCGCATCTGTCGCCGCTCAACCCCGAAGCGCCGAGCTTCCGCACGGACGCGTTCAGCCTCCCTGGCCACGGGTGCCCCGGAAAGGCTGTCGCTTTCTCATGCACCGCGGCCAACATCGTAGGCAGGCGCGCATCTCCCCGCCCGAGTTGTAGAACGATTGGCCCTTTACGGATACGATCCGCCACTCATGCGCCGCGCCGCTCTCCCGGCCACCGGTCTTGACCGGATAAAACGCCGGTCGATCCCCCGGTCCGCTCCGCGTAAGTCCTTTTTCGCCGGATATCCCGCAGGTTGGTGGAGATCACCGAAGACCACGAAAAAGGGTACTTGAGTCCGAAAAAAGGCTCAAATTCGATCCCAGCGGCGGATTCCGTGGAGGAAACGACTAGATTCGAGAAAAAAACTGTTTTTAGATGCAAACTGTCTAACTGCCAGCTGAAAAATCCACCGACGCCAAATACCTCCGAGTCATGCTCCCCGCCGTCAAACCATTCCCTGATTGGAACCTTATAGTCGACGATTTTTGTTGGCAATGCATTCTTTCAGAGCAGCAGGTCTGGACCGTGGATGCCTACCGAGATCGATGAGACCTCCTTCTTGTGGACCTTGATTCGCCGTAATTGAATCCGATCTTCTTCCGGTTATTCGAGAAGAGGTAGCTGATCTGCGCTAACTATCCATCCTACTCGCGCTCCTCTCCAGTCCAATCGAGTGCGTCCTCATCCAGAATCAGCGTGCTACCGAAGGCTTCGCCTGTATAACAGGACACGGGATACCCCAGCGCCCTCCCAACCTACCATGACCCGTCAGCCACACCCAAAGCTTCCACCTTGTCTCCCGCGCGGCGTGCCGGTCTCATCCCCGTCAACCGATCTGAAGTCGTTGTTGATTTCGCTTGGGTCGAACGCGCCGATCTCGGACCTGGAAGCCGCAGTACCCGAAGTCTTAATAGGAGGACCGGACAAGTTTGGATCGGATAGAGATAACCATATCGGCTGTGGTCGATGGCAAGACTGGTGCATCACTGCTCCTATCATAAAGTGCGGCCAACGCCAATGCTAGAGACCCATGTCGTGGAGATAGTTCTGCCGTTGGGAGAGCCCCAAAGCACGGCCCACACTCACGGTACCCTAGCTCCCATCGACATTGCAGGTATGCGTTGAATAAGCCTCCGTAGTTTACCCAATATCGCCACCGTATAGAGGATGCATTAAGATGCTCGCAAACTGGATTTATACGGATGAGTTGCATTCACAACACAATTTACCGGATTATTAAAGCTATGTTTGTGTAAACGCAACGAGAATGTTTTTCGATACATGCAATGTTGCTATTATACAACGCACCTTATCCGGGCTTCCCCATTCATCTAGGTCAGCTTGTTGCCCCAGGATTATAGAAACTAATGACGCGTCCTGCAGTCTGGATGGCTACATTCGTTTCCATGACGTATTTCATGCTTACATCGATTAGGGAAGTGCGAATAGAAAATCTTTTAAATGAGACGTATACTAGATGTGCATACAGTTACTGCGTGTATCCGGCAGTAGTCTTTAGTCACATCATGGAGATTTTGTATGGAAGATCTTAGGTTGTGGCTCTGGGTGACGATGCCCATCATGTTCGTATTCGGTATGGTAGTCGGCCGTTTTTTCTCAACCGGGGCAAAACGCATAAAGGCGCTCAAAGCAGAAATCGAACAAATGAGAGCCGATCTGGATAAGACGCGCTCGGAGTTCGATCAGACGAGGATGGCCCTTGAAAAGTCGCAATCGGACTCCGATGAATACCACCAGAGGGTGACTGATCATTTTTCTAAGGCCGCGGATCTTTTTAATAGCTTAACGGTAAATTATCGAGCGGTTTATGAGCATCTCGCGAAAAGCTCGCTAAATCTGTGCGACGAGCACATGGTGATGCTAAGTGATAACGTCCCTGAAGACCGCCGCATCCGGACAAACGAAACACGTGCCAAACAACCCCAGGGGGCTCTAAGGGCGAACGGCGTCCGCACACCGAGCTCTAGCGCATCCGAAACCTCTTCGGCTCATACCGAACCGAATGCCGAGTCTTTCAAAGAATAAAATTCGCAGACCTAATAGCAGACCTAATATATGCCTCCTCCAAACGTAGGAGTCGCGAGAGCGTACCGCAGGTTCTCTTTCGGAGCGGCCTAGTTCACGTCCAATAGAACACCCGCTATGGCACCATGCATCGATTCAATACGTTCTAAGGTCGGAGCGTTTTGTGAATAACATTATTCTTCCCGCGTTTTCTCACCGTCTTCATTTCATTTTCGTATAAACCCCTGGTCATCCGGAAATCCGATCTCTTAGGACGTGCTACGATTAAGAATTTCATCTGCAAATTAAAGGAAAGCCATCATTGTGTCGCTTTATTATGCCCTGAGAATTAGGGGATCGTTCAGTAGCGTTTCAGCCCTAACGTGTAACGTGACAATAGCGGCGCCGTGTCGCAACGAGTCTGCGGAAGGGTTCGCGAATTCCCGGTGACCCTACACAACTTAAGCGACAAATTAGCCGTTTCCTTAGCAATTCAGAAGTTAACAAACACAACATCGCGGGCGGCATAACGCGTTCACCATGTGAAGCAACTGACTCAGCATACGGGTATGTCAGCGACTCCGAATAAACCGCTTTTGACGGGCCTCGCAAGGACACTCGCGGGAGCGGGTTTGCTAAACGAAGAACGCACCTACGAAGCTTTACAAGAAGCCGCCAAGAAAAAAGTCCCGCTTGTCAGTTACTTAGTCGAAACCAACCTGATCAGCAGCAGCGACATCGCCTGGGTGGCCTCGAAAGAATTCGGGGTGCCGCTCCTCGATATCAATGCCTTCGAGTTCGATCATGAAATCACCAAAATGGTGGCGGAGAATCTGATCAAGAAACACCGCGCATTTCCCTTGTTCAGAAGAGGAAATCGCCTGTTTATCGGTGTCTCAGATCCAACCAATCTGCAAGCACTGGACGAAATAAAATTCCACGTAGGCGCCAACACCGAAGCCGTTCTCGTCGAAGAGGACAAACTCGCCAAAGCCATCGAGAAAGCCCTCGATGCCGCGGACACGAGTCTATCTCAGTTAGGCAATGATGACCTCGGAAACCTCGAGGATCTCGAGATAGGTAACGAAGAGAAAACGGAACAAAAAGAGGATCCCGACGTTGATGACGCACCCGTGGTTCGCTTTGTCAACAAGGCGCTTCTCGATGCCATCAGAAAAGGCGCTTCGGATCTGCATTTTGAACCGTATGAGAAATATTATCGCGTGCGTTTTCGAATTGACGGGGAACTTAGCGAGCTTGCACGGCCTCCTGTGGCTCTCGCCAACAAGTTCGCTTCGCGAATTAAAGTCATGTCGCGGCTAAATGTAGCCGAGCGCCGCGTACCGCAAGACGGCCGAATAAAACTTAAGATTTCAAAGAATAAGGCTATCGATTTTCGGGTGAGCATCTGCCCCACGCTTTACGGTGAAAAGGCGGTGCTTCGTATCCTCGATTCGGACTCGGCTCGCCTTAACATCGATATGCTCGGATACGAAAATTTCCAGAAGGAAATCTTCTTGAGGAATTTAAAGAAACCTTACGGTATGTTTTTGGTCACCGGCCCAACCGGGAGCGGTAAAACGGTTTCTTTGTACACCGGGATCAACATTATTAACACCGTGGATGTGAATATCTCCACGGCGGAAGATCCCATAGAAATAAACCTTCCTGGCGTTAATCAGGTGCAAGTCGACGAAAAAACGGGCATGACGTTTCCTAAGGCATTGAAAGCGTTTCTACGCCAAGACCCCGATATCATTTTGGTTGGAGAGATCCGCGATATCGAAACCGGCTCGATTGCCGTAAAAGCCGCACAGACAGGTCATATGGTCATGTCTACGTTGCATACCAACGACGCCCCTCAGACGCTCACAAGAATGGCTGACATGGGCATACCCGCGTTTGCCATCGCCACCACGATCAACATCATTATTGCGCAACGCTTGGCGCGGCGGCTTTGTGCAAGTTGCAAGAAACCGGTCGATATTCCCAAGGATGCGCTCTGCTCGGAAGGGTTTACCGAGGAAGATCTGGCTACAAGCTTTACGGTTTATCACGCCGTCGGGTGTGACCAGTGCAATAGCGGATACAAAGGTCGCACAGGTATCTACCAGGTCATGGAAATCTCCGACGCCATGAAGCGTCTCATCATGGATGGAGCAAATGCGATCGAGTTAGCCGATCAAGCGAGAAAAGAAGGCATACCCGATCTTCGGAAATCCGCATTGAAAAAAATTAAAGACGGCATCACCAGTATCGAAGAGATCAATAGCGTAACAATGGATTAATGAGGCGAGCTTATGGCAGTAGCAACCCTGAAACAGAGCACCTTTCTTTGGGAAGGCCTCGATAGATACGGCAAGCGCGTCAAGGGTGAGCTTGCGGCCGCCAGCGATGCATCGGTAAAAGCCGTGCTCCGCCGGCAGGGCGTCAACCCGCTGAAAGTTACGAAAAAGCGCGCTTCGCTCTTTGGCGATGGAAAGAAGAAAAAGATCATTCCCAAGGACATCGCTGTCTTTAGCCGCCAGTTAGCCACCATGATGTCATCCGGCGTCCCCCTAGTGCAGTCCTTTGAGATCGTGGGGCGCGGTCATGAAAACAAAAATATGCAAGATCTCCTGCTGGCCATAAAAGGGGACGTCGAAGCAGGCACTTCACTCGCCGACTCATTGGGAAAACATCCTCTGTATTTCAACGAGCTCTATGTGAATCTCGTCGCCGCCGGTGAAGCCTCGGGAATTTTAGAGTCGATTCTGCATAAGATTGCGACGTATCTGGAAAAAACCGAAGCCCTAAAATCGAAAATAAAATCGGCGATGTTCTACCCGACCGCCGTGATCGTGGTTGCGTTTATCATCACCTCCATTTTGATGATTTTCGTGATACCGCAATTCCAACAGCTATTTGAAGGATTCGGCGCTGATCTGCCGCCGCTTACAAAGTTAGTCATTACGATTTCAGAATATTTCCAAGAATACTGGTGGGCGATCTTCGGCATCATCATCGGGACTATTGTAGGCCTCATGCAGTTGAAAAAACGTTCTGTTGGATTCGCGCATTTCTTAGACCGGCTGGCGTTAAAGCTTCCGGTCGTGGGCAAAGGTATCCTTGAAAAAGCGTGTATAGCCCGTTTCAATCGTACTCTATCGACGATGTTCGCGGCGGGTACACCCTTGGTGGAAGCGATGACCGCCGTCGCGGGTGCGTGTGGGAACATCATCTTCCATGATGCGACCATAAGTATGCGCGATGAAATTTCCACAGGCACCCAGCTGAATGTGGCGATGCGCGATTCAAAAATCTTCCCCAATATGGTGATTCAGATGGTGGCGATAGGTGAAGAATCGGGTGCTCTCGATACCATGCTCGGTAAGGTCGCGGACTGGTATGAACAAGAGGTTGATGATGCAGTGGCGGCGCTAACGAGCTTGCTCGAACCGATCATCATGGCGTTCTTAGGCGTCGTTATCGGTGGCTTGGTGATTGCCATGTATTTACCCATATTCAAGATGGGACAGGTGGTATAATCTCGCCTGTATGCGGCCCACTCGCCGAAAGCGACCAATTAGTGGTAGAAACCCTAGCTATATTCTTCGATTCGACCCCGCTCGCGTTTCTGATCTTCATGGGCATGATTGGACTCGCGGCAGGGAGTTTTGTCAATGTGGTTATCCATCGATTACCACGGATGCTGGAGCAAGAATGGCGGACCCAGTGCGCGGAGTTATCTGGTCAAGCCGATGGCTTTCCGACATCGCGATTCTCCTTAGCATCTCCACGTTCCTCTTGCCCTCATTGTGGTCATGAGATCACTGCGTTAGAGAATATCCCTCTCTTGAGCTATTGTTTCTTGAAGGGTCGCTGCCGTGCATGCGCCGGTCCGATATCCTTACGATATCCGTTCGTCGAGCTACTAAGCTGTGTAGCGGCAACGGCGATAGCATGGCGCTGGGGTTTTAGTTTACAAACCCTATGCGCGGCTTTCTTAACCTGGAGCCTAGTTGCACTGAGCTTCATTGACATTGATACGAAGTATTTGCCTGATTCCATTACGCTGCCATTTCTTTGGTTCGGGATCGCATGTAACTATTTTGGTGTCTTCACCGATCTTGAATCCAGTGTCAGCGGTGCGATGGCAGGCTATTTAAGCCTGTGGATCGTTTATCAATTGTTCAAGCTCGCAACCGGAAAGGAGGGGATGGGCCACGGTGATTTTAAGTTGCTCGCAATGCTCGGCGGGTGGATCGGCTGGCAGGCAATACCGGTTATCATTGTATTGTCATCGCTCGTCGGCGCCACCATCGGCATCACGCAAATCGCATTTCAAGGAGCGGATCGCGGCACGGCGATACCTTTTGGGCCCTATCTCGCTTGTGCGGGATGGATTTCGCTACTCTGGGGGAAGGATCTCGTCACAGCCTACATGCGGTGGATAACGTTAGCATAGCTAAGAGAATTGCATTGACGGGTGGATATGGTGCAGGAAAATCCACCGTGTGCGCCGTTTTTGCCGGCCTCGGCGTCCCCGTAATCGACGCCGATCAGATCGCACGCGAATTGGTTGCGTCTAGCCAACATGTCCTAAACCTGATAGTCAAAACGTTTGGAAACGATGTTCTCGATAGTCATGGTGAATTAAGGCGCGCGGCATTGCGGAAGATAATTTTTAACGATGCGGCGCGGCGTAAGCAACTTGAAGCGATACTGCATCCACGTATCTTGCAGGAAATGCGGCAACGCGCGCAATCGGTCCGCGCACCCTACTGCATCTGCTGCGTCCCCCTGCTCCTAGAAACAGGGCAGGCCTCGCATTTCGACCGCGTTGTGGTCGTCGACACGCCGCTCGATAGCCAGTTAGAGCGAGCCATGCAGCGCGATCATTTGACAGCAGAAGAGGCTACAGCGATCATTCGGACTCAAGCCTCCCGCGAGGAACGTCTCGAAGCAGCGGACGATGTATTAACAAATGACGCGGAATTGACTCATGTACAAAGGCAGGTGCATGCGTTGCATAAGCGCTACCTAGCTTATACCAACACCTAATAAGAGCCTTCTGTAGCATGCAGGCATTCCCATTAGCAACGCGACTTCAATATAGCGGTGCGGTATGCTGACGATTCCAGCTTCAGTCATGACAGGTGGAACTTCTCATTTAACGCCCGAACATAGGGAATACGTTCCAATGACGGAAGGTGGCGCAATCATTTCCTATGAGCAACCCTTGAATGAACGTGTCCGCGTCTTACTTCGATTAGAATACCTTTTCCTTTTCGTTTCCGAGCGTATTAGCGGTTTCTCGGAATGGGATAGCCGTGCCGCATTGGGCGGGTTGATCGACATCACGGATGTTCTCTGGCGGTCTGATATTAAAGGTGAATTGATCAAGGAACTAGAACGCCATTTAGCGACTTTTAGCCGCCTTAGAAGCAATCCTCACGTAGACTGTCACCGCCTCAACGAGACGCTGCTAAGTCACGATAAAGCGCTTAAAATCCTGAAGCACCCGGGTTATCAGCCCGGCCACACGCTCCGGCAGGATGAGCTTATAAATGCCGTTAAACAACGAGCTGCCATTCCGGGCGGTACCTGTAATTTCGATCTACCCGCGTATCACTATTGGCTCAATCGCCCGGCCTCCCATAGGCTTTCCCGCATACATGGCTGGCTAGACGAACTGTCTGTGATCAGGGATGGGGTATTCCTTGCGCTCCACGCGATCCGTGACAGCGCTTATACGACAAGAGTTGCCGCGCTAGGGGGTTTCTATCAGCAGTCCTTGGAGCCGACTGTTGCTCACCAACTGATTAGAGTTCAATTGCCTTCCGCAGCGGAGTTGTTTCCGGAGGTTAGCGCCGGTAAACACCGTTTTACGATACGCTTTTTAGAGCAACCTGAAACCTCTGCACGCCCTGTTCAAACAGGGGGCGATGTCGAGTTTGATCTGCAGTGTTGTATTTTATGAACGCACGCTGCCTTGTGTGCCGCAAACCTGTGGATATCTCCAAAGATAATCCATGGCGCCCCTTCTGTTGCAGGCGTTGCAGGATAATCGATCTCGGTGAATGGCTGGACGAAAATCGCAAGATAGCGGGCGCCGATTCAGCACCTCTCGTCAACGCCGACGATCTTTTCGAAACTCGAGACGTCCTGCCGCCGATTAATCCGCTGAAGCCTTAACCAAACGGGCCGTTAGAGTAAGACTCCTCTGCTATCCAGAGACTTCGTATTGCCGCAATCCCTTGAGCACCGCACTGCCAGGCCGTTTCGAGATCGCGCGCGCTCAGACCACCCAAGGCATAAACAGGCTGCCGCGCGCTCCTGGCAAGCTCGCTAAACTCTTGCCATCCGAGCACTGTGCTTCCCGGATGCGTACCCGTCCTACGGACTGGGGATAGCACAATAAAATCGACACCAATCTCATTCGCCCATTCGACCTCAACACGGCTATGACAGGAGGCTGCAACCCAATAGGATCTGGCAACAGGGCGCTCCCGCAACTTACGTAAACGTTGCACCGAAAGATGTACGCCATGCGCGCCAAGTGACACGGCGGCTCGCGGCGAAGTGTTCAGTAACAATATGGTCTCATGCCGCCTACAAACGTGGAGCACCTCGCGCGCGAACCTCTCGTACCGCGATATCGACATCTCCTTAGACCGCAACTGGAACATCCGAATACCGGTGGATAAACACTGATCGAGTTGCCAGAGAAAGTGATCGAGATCCCCACTGGGCTCGGGGCTAATCAAGTATAAAGGAGGCAACCGAAGCGCTGTAATAATCGGTTTATTCGCCTTGGGAAAGGTTTTCTCACCGAGGTCCGCTGTGCTTGACCAAATAATAGCTTGGCCTTCACGGCCGTGCGCAATTCCACGCCACTGCTCGACGCGCCAGCAATCCAGACAAACGTCTCTATCTTGGTAGGTGTGCTGTATCTGTATCAAGGGCCGGTAGGAGACTATTGTTATTCCAAGTTCTTCAAACAGCTCCCGCTCCAAAGCTTGGGTTACACGCTCTCCCGGTTCGACTTTTCCGCCCGGAAATTCCCATAATCCGCTATGAAAAGCCGTAGCTCTTCGCTTCGATACGAGAACTTCACCCCGCTTATTTACGATGACGCCCACGGCAACGTGCACCGGTCGTTGGCCATAGGATTTCACGTCAGCAACGGAAGAACGGCCAAGAGCGGAAGAGTTCTTAGGTGCGGTAACTGGCGTTGATTCGAACGTAATCGTAGGACAAATCACATGTCCACACCTCGCTTTTGGCGCTACCCCGACCCAGCTCGATGCGAATAGTAAGCTCGGGTTTCGCCATTGCCGCCCGGGCTTGTGGTTCGCTATATCCTAGCGCCCGTGTGCCGGCGGAAACCACCACTACATCATTGATGCTAATGCGCACGCGGCTAATATCGAGATCCATGGGCGCCGCGCGCCCGAGCGCGGCGAGGATACGGCCCCAATTCGGATCCGAGCCAAAACACGCAGTCTTAACCAGGGGTGAATTGGCTACCTCACGAGCGATAAGCGCACACTCCTCCTCGGACTCGCCGGCGCGCACCTCCACCGAGACAAACTTGGAGGCGCCTTCCCCGTCGCGCACGATTGAGTGCGCAAGCTTCAAGCCGACATCGAGAATAGCGCCATAGATCATCCGCCCCTCACCGCTGTCGATATCCTCGATGAGCGGAAGAGCGGATCGGCCCGAAGCAAAGAGAACACAGGCGTCGTTCGTCGAGGTGTCGCCGTCGACCGTGATCCGGTTGAACGTACAGTCCACGATTCGTTTCAACCCCTGCTGCAAAGCACTTGGCCCTAGAGGCGCGTCGGTCCCAATAAATGCCAGCATGGTCGCCATTTTCGGTTGTATCATTCCGGCCCCTTTCGCGATCCCGGTCACTGTGATCATCCGACCGCTCACCTTGACTCTCGCCGAACCCGCCTTTGGCACGGTGTCCGTCGTCATGATGGCCCGCGCCGCTGCATCCCATCCGTCCGCTGCCAAACACCCGACCGCTTCAGGAATCGCGCTCCTGATCTTTTCTACCGGAAACCGCTCACCGATAACGCCGGTTGAAAACGGCAACACGGCCTCGTCCCTGCAAGCAGCGAGGCTGGCCAGTTGCCGGCAACTCGTCAGCGCATCGTCTATTCCCTGCGAGCCCGTGCCGGCATTAGCGTTACCCGAGTTAATCAACAAATATCTTGGCGGACACTGCGCGATGTGCCTACGTGCAAGGATCACGGGCGCGGCGCAAAAGCGATTCTGTGTGAATACCGCGGCGCTTGCGGTACCTTCACAGAGCTCGATCACCACCAGGTCGTCACGGTCCATGTGTTTAATGCGGGCGGAGGCCGTACCGAGGCGGATCCCAGGTACCGCCAGGAGGCTGTTCATCCGCGCGGTGGAATCGTCATTGACCAGTGTCCCACCGGATATGCCGTAGGCTCATACAAGCTTTCCGTGGCACTGTTTGTATTTCCGGCCGGAGCCACACGGGCACAGCGAGTTACGGCCAATCTTAGGATGCTGACGCGTGACTGGCGATCTCACCGTCGGCCCGGGCGGCGCGGCGCTTTGATCTCGATCCTCCAAAGAGCTCCCCGCTTCTGCATGGCTGTACTCGACCGGTGCGGCGCGCCGCCGCTGCCGCTCCACGGCTTCGACATCTTCTTCCGCGCGCACCTGCACCCGCGAGACGATCCCTATGACATCGCGTTTAATCTCTTCCAGCATTTGTGAGAACATCTGAAATGCCTCGCGCTTATATTCTTGTTTGGGGTTTTTCTGTGCGTATCCTCGCAGATGGATCCCTTGCCGCAGATGATCCATTGCGGCGAGGTGCTCCTTCCAGTGTGCGTCCAAGACCTGTAACATCACCGCCTTTTCGAAATGGCGCAGGACCTGCGCTCCGGCAACAGCTTTTTTCTGCTCGTAAGCGCGTTCAAGTTCGCGGAGCACCCTGGCGCGCAAGAACTCTTCATCGAGCGATTCATCCTGTTCGAGCCACCTCTTGATCTCCAGGCGCTGACCGAACTCGCTCTCCAGAGCATCCTCGAGACCCTGCAGATCCCACTGCTCATCCAAACTCTGCGGTGGTATGTAAGTATCGATCATATTGTAAACTACGTCGTGCCGGATCCCCTGAATACTTTCCGAGATATCCTCGGCATCCATAAGCTCGTTGCGCTGCTCATAGACCACCTTGCGCTGATCATTGGCGACATCATCGTATTCTAGGAGTTGCTTTCTTATATCGAAGTTGTGCCCTTCGACTTTGCGCTGGGCGTTTTCGATCGCGCGTGTGACCCAATGATGCTCGATCGCTTCGCCTTCTTGCATACCCAAGCGCTGCATGAGCCCGGCAACCCGATCGGACGCAAAAATACGCATGAGATTGTCTTTCAGCGATAGATAAAAGCGGCTCGATCCGGGATCGCCTTGCCGCCCGGAGCGGCCGCGCAACTGGTTATCTATGCGCCTCGATTCATGCCGTTCGGTACCGATCACGTGAAGCCCCCCTGCCGTTACGACCTGATCGTGCCGGCGCTGCCATTCGGCTTTCAAGCGCGCGACCGTGACCTCGTCCGGGTTCTCGATCGCTTTCATCTCTTCGTCTAGACCGCCGCCGAGCACGATATCCGTTCCGCGGCCCGCCATATTGGTGGCGATCGTGATTGCTCCAGGCCTCCCCGCCTGGGCGATGATATGCGCCTCCTTAGCATGAAATTTTGCATTCAATACCTGGTGTTCCAAGCCTTCCTTTTGCAGCAGAGCGGACACAAACTCGGAGGTTTCGATCGATGCGGTCCCGACCAGAACCGGTTGGCCTCGAGCTTGGCAATCTTTGATATCATCGACAATCGCCTTGAACTTATCTTCTTGAGGCAGGTAAACAAGATCTCCAAGGTCGTCACGAATCATCGGCATGTGCGTGGGAATCACGACCACTTCCAGGCCGTAGATCTGCTGAAACTCATACGCCTCGGTATCCGCCGTGCCGGTCATCCCCGAGAGCTTGTGGTAGAGCCGAAAGTAATTTTGAAAGGTAATCGAGGCGAGCGTCTGGTTTTCGTTTTGGATCGCCGCGCCCTCCTTGGCTTCGATCGCTTGATGCAGTCCTTCTGACCAGCGTCTTCCCGGCATCGTCCGTCCGGTAAACTCATCGACGATGATAACTTCATTATTTCGCACGATATACTCGACGTCCTTGTGGAATAGAACATGTGCTCGCAGGGCCGAATGGATGTGGTGCATCAATGCGATGTTGCCAGCACTATACAAACTTTCACTTTCCTGCAGTAAGCCTTCTTGCGCAAAAAGTTGCTCGACACGCTCATGTCCCTGCTCGGTCAAATAGGCTTGTTTTGCCTTCTCGTCCACCGTGTAATCGCCGGGACCGTTTTCTTCACGCTGCCTGGTAAGCTTGGGAATAACTTTGTCAACCCTGACATAAAGATCGCTACGATCTTCGGTAGGGCCGGAGATAATCAATGGGGTGCGTGCTTCGTCGACCAGGATCGAATCGACTTCATCGACGATCGCGAAATTCAAGCCCCTTTGCACGCGGTCGGCCTTGGAGAAAGCCAT
>JBIMKD010000371.1:0-4689 GCA_043673815.1 Chromatiales bacterium | reverse complement strand
GCCCGGATATCCCGATCTTGCTCATGAGCGGCTTCGGTGGGCCGGAGCTTGCCCACAAGGCGCGGCGCGCGGCGGTCCAGGCTCTGCTTAAAAAGCCGCTGAATTCCCGCGACTTGGCCCAGGCCATCGCCAGCGCCTTGAGCGTCAACAAGAAATTCGCTGCGGACTTGTAACAATAATTGTGGTTCCGGCCCCGAGCCCGGGCCCGGGTACTGCTCTTTCATAGGAGTACTCTGCAGGTGTCAGTTACAAAATATTGTTTAAGACCGGTTCGAGGCGAGCGATCTCTTCTTCAAGCTTGCCGTACGCTGCCTCAGCGTTGGCAAGCTCAGGATCGTGTCCGATCTCTTCGAGCCGCTGTGCCGCATCACTGGCGGCGAAGGCACAAAGGCTGCCAGTGGAGCCCTTGAGCGTGTGCGCAGCGCGTTCGAGCGTTTTGCTGTCACGCTGCGCGATGGCCTCTCGCGCTTCTGAAAGAAGCTTAGGGAACTGTTCTAAGAAGAGCTGAACGAGCCTTTTTAGCAGATCTTCCTTGCCCTGGACTCGCGTCAGCGCCGCTTGCCAATCCAAGACGGGTTTGCACGGTAGCGCCTCACCGGCCTCGCTTATCTTGCTCTTGTCAAGTTCTGAAGGCCAGCCCTCTACCGCGGCAAACAACTGGTCCTCGCGGATCGGCTTGGGGACATAGGCATCCATTCCTGCCGCCAAACAGCGCTCGCGGTCTCCCTTCATGGTATGGGCCGTCATGGCGACGATTCGGAGATGGGTGTTCGTACCCTTCTCCCGCTGACGGATAGCGGCGGTGGCTTGGAAGCCATCCATCTCCGGCATCTGCACATCCATCAATACAAGGTCGAACGACTCCTGCGCGAGGATATCCAGCGCCTCCTTGCCATTGACTGCGACCCGCACGGTATGCCCCCGCTCCTCAAGAAGTGTGGCCGCCAGTTGTTGATTGATGGGATTATCTTCAGCGAGCAGGATCCTAAGCCGGCGCAGCGGTTTGGGTAAAACAGGGTGAGACGGTTGAGAGGCTTCACTGGCCATGGCCGTCGTGCTACCCAAGGCTGTTTGAACGGCATTGTACAGCTCAGAATGCTTAACTGGTTTCCTCACATAGATGGTGATGCCCAACTCCCGGCAGCGGTTGAGATCGCCGGGCCGGTCAGCGGACGACAACATCATTATCGTTACCCCCGTAAGTCCCGGATCCTGCCTGATCTGCTCGGCGACCTTAAATCCGTCCACCCCTGGCATCATGCCGTCGAGAAGTACCAGCGGGAAATGCCTGCCGGCATCGGCTGCCTGCTTCATCTGGTGGAGCGCTGCCGCTCCACTGTCCGCTGTCGTGGGCCTCATTCCCCAGTGCGTCAGCATCTCGGCGAAGATGCGGCGATTCGTCGGGTTGTCGTCCACTACCAGCACAGGAAGTTCTATCGCGTGTACCTTGGTTTGATAAGGTTCAGGGACTGTATCTTTTTGTACACCCAAGTGCGTGGTGAAGTGAAACGTGCTGCCTTTGCCGACCTCGCTTTCGACCCAGAGCTTCCCGCCCATCAGATCAACCAAGTGCGACGAGATGGATAACCCCAGCCCCGTACCGCCAAACTGCCGGGTCGGGGAAGCGTCAATTTGCGCAAAGGCCTCGAAGATGACGTGCTGTTTATCAGGCGGGATACCGATTCCGGTATCGCGAACGGTCACGTGTAAGCAGACTTCCTCCTTACCCTGCGATTCTTTTTCGACCTGAACCACCACTTCGCCTTGGGAAGTGAATTTGATAGCGTTACTGACTAGGTTGATGAGGATCTGGTTCAGCCGCCCTACATCACCCACCAGCGCATTGGGTACGTCAGGATCAATGGAGTAAGCCAGCTCTAGCCCTTTCTCGTGCGCGCGTCTCGCTAACAGCTTCAAGGCATCGCCGATGCTGTCCCGTAGCCTGAAGGGGGCATTTTCCAGCTCCAGCCTCCTGGCCTCAACCTTGGAGAAATCCAAGATGTCATTCAACAACCGCAAGAGTGAATCGGCAGAGGAACTTGCCATCATCAGGAACTCGCGCTGCCGTGGGGTGAGTTCCGTGCGCAGTGTTAATTCTAGCATGCCGATGAGGCCGTTCATCGGGGTGCGGATCTCGTGGCTCATGTTGGCCAGAAACTCGCTTTTAGCACAGGCCGCTTGGAGAGCAATATCGCGGGCGGATAGCAAAGCTTGGCGCATTCGCTCCAGGTTCTCGGCGAGCGCCGCAACCTCCGCGATCTTCGTATCGATATTAAACTGCCCGGAATAATGGCCACTAGAGATCTGTTTGGCTTCATCGCGCAGGTGCTCTAACGGTCGAACTAAGCGCCTGCCGAAGAAGCCTACCACAAGTAGAGTAACACTAAGATAGATACCCACTAGATAGATACTGCGTTGATAGAGGGATGAAATATGCTCCTGTATCGGCCGCTCGTCATACCCTAATCTCAGAGTCGCTGGTGAATTGCCTTCCACACCCGATAGCGGCACACCAAGATAATAAACACCGTCTCCATGCTGGCCGAAAAAGAAGTCCTCTTTGAAGTCCTGTTCGACACCAAGCTTAATATTCGGTCCGATGACGCCCTGCTCTGTCACAACCTCAGCGAAAACCACCCGAGCATTCAGCAGAAACTCACTGAGTAATTCCTGAACCTCAGCCTCCTTTGCCTCAGCGAGAGGAGGCGTAACGAGGGTTCTGAACAGGAATGCATCGGAGCGCACCTGATTGACGAACTGTGCTTCAAAACCAGGCTTTGCAACCAATAACACACCGAGAAACAAGACCGGCATCAGTAACAGGTGGATGCCCACAACGCTTAGCATCATGCGCCCGTTAAAGCTGTGCAAAACTCGGCTTAATCGACCGAACCTGTCCATAATTTACTCACTAACTTGGTGCCTTGATCTTTGCGCACCTGATCGTCCCAAAGGTAGGTGACCGCTTCGGGGTTTTTCCGTAAGGCGTCCAATAACGCATTGAGATCGGTGTACCTATCAGGACGCTTTCCCCCTAAGCGAAACACAATGGAAAGAACCTGCTGTTCATAGGCAGGGGCAGACATGAAGGCAACGTTTTGCAAGAAGACCTCATAGAGTAATCGGTTGCTCTTGTTAAGCAACGGCATGATGCGTTTCCCATTCTTATCGAGGGGTACACCTAAGAATAGCTTGCGTATTTCCTGTACAGTCAGCGGTGGTATGTCCGAGGTAGCACTTGCCGCGAGCACCACTGTGCGCTCATCGGCCGCCAAGACCAAGCCGCCGTGTAAGGCAATGAACACCAGGCACAAAAGGCGAGTCAGGAACGTAGACGCTACTACAGAAAGACCGCACTCCATTGCAGAATTACCTGGCCGAATCGATCCTCCTGTAAGTGCTCCTGGGACACCTCGAGTTTCAATGCCATGTTGCGGTACAACTGATAACGCACACCCCCTAAAACACGATCCTCGACAAAACCGGGAAAGTGCATCAGGTAGCGGTCATTGTCACTACCCCAGGTTCCCTCAAGGCGGCTAACCACTGTCCAGTCCTTATCCAACCCCCACTCGATCTGACCATAGGCATTGAGGAAGGCGTCCTTGGTAGAGCCAGTGGCTTGATCCAGCCAGTTATGCACATAAAGGATCTCACTGAGGATGCGGACGGATTTAAGTTGCCAGTTTCCAAAAAGGCCTGCAATCACCTGCTTGACTGTCTGTAAACTGGCGCTGTGTCCTGGAATCTCGGTATAGCTAGTAGAGAAGCCTATTTCGTCAACACTGTAAATGGTAGGCTGGTAGGCAAGCCGCAGGGTGGCCCCCGGTCTATAGGATCCACTTGGATCGAGGAGATCAAACGGCTGGAGCTTTTTTCTGAGATCAGGCCCGACGCCTGCACCTAACGTATAGTACAAACCTGCTCTGCCGATTTCCTGGATCCCTTCCACAAGCAGGCCGCTCAGGTGTGTGGGTAGGGGTCCGTCGGATCCCTCAAAAACGATGATCCCTGGCCGGCTTGCGGTCGTCTGGAGATAGCCACCATGATGGAATTGGGTGTTCCAGTATCCTATCGGATTGTGAAATCGTCCCAGCCAAAACGTAGTGTCCTGCCATCGTCCACCGACCTGCAGGCGTTGTAACTCTTGCGATTTAGTGTCTAGTAACCATTCACCTAAGAAGCGGAAACGTCCGTAGTCGAGTGTAGAGAATAGATTAATGGCGGGTAGCAGCTCTTCCTCCTTCTTTGAGCTTTGCTGGAGGTCGAAGCGTTTTACAGCCGTCACGTCTGGAAACAGCAAGACCTCTCCTGGAAACTCACTCCCGTCACTTGGTAACGAGAAGCTGAGCAGGCCTAGTCCAAGCGCCACGCGCTGGACGATGCCCGATTTCCACCGGATAGACAAGCTAGATAGGGGATATATGCGACAAAGCTGATTCTTTAATAGGATCACACGCCACCTAACTACGGAAACTATCGCTAAGATATTATATGCCATTGAAGAGCAGGGGATGACCTACCTGGCCGAAGCCGGTCCGGATACCGGGGGGCCTATGTGCGCCTCAAAGTAACGGACACCGGACACGGGATTGACGAGGCCACGCTCGATCGGGTCTTCGATCCCTTCTTCACTACCAAGGACCTCGGCCAGGGGACCGGGCTCGGCCTGTCTCTGGTACACAGCAT
>JBIMKD010000370.1:0-4351 GCA_043673815.1 Chromatiales bacterium | reverse complement strand
TGCCGACCAGATTGGCGACATAGATCTGTGCGCCAAACTGCTCCAGTTGCACCGCGCCGACAAAGGCGAGAATGAGGCCCACGAGGAAACTAATCAGGGAGACGATGGGCAAGGCTTGGGCGCCACACTCTTGTACGATCAACCAGAAGTCGGTCCGGCGAAAGCGCGCCCGGCCGCGTAGTAAGCGACCGAAGGCAATAGTGGCCTGGCCGAGAAAGGTGAGAAGGTCCTGGGCAGCGGCCAGGTTCGCCAGCACCCTCTCCCCCAGGCGGACCAGAAAGGACTCCCGGACTGCCTCTCGGCGGGCGCCTTTGCGTTCGGACACGGCGGTGGCAAGATGCAGGAGGCGCTGGATCCCCTGGGGCAGGTTAGCGAGGTCACAGGTGAGCTGGCGCTGGCTGCAGAGGGTCTGGCACTTGAGCAGAAACGGCAGCAGGGTGCTGTCCCAAGCCTGTAGCCCCTGGGTCTCGAAGGTGAGGCATCGAACCTCGGGCGCGGTCTCCAACTGCTGCGCCACTCTGTCGATCGCAGGCAATTCCGCCTCCATCGTCCAATTGCCCACGAACCCCACGCACAAAGTGCCCACGGTTGGCTGCTGGAAATGCAACTCAGGGGGCAACGATGGCTGCGGCGGAGGGCGCTCGCTCAGAATATTCGACGCTGTGGTCATGTTGGAAGACATCAATCACCTAAACAGGATCTTCGCAATTGAGATCCTCGTAGGTCAGGTACGGAGTATAAGATAGCGCGTGTTTGACAGCTAATAGATTCGGTCGTATCTTTCCTTTTGGAGAACAAGGGCTTTTGAAATTCTTATTCCCGGATGGCGCGCTCGCGCCCGGCACCGCCGCGCCGATGCCGCTCTTCGCCGCGATCGTGCGCTCGCCCTTCACGGGCGTCGTGCTGATGGCCTAGATGACGGGCTTCTGCGCAATCTTGCTGCTACTCGTCGTCGGGAGCCTCTCGGCGCACGCCGTCACCGCCGCGCTCGGGAGCCGGCCGATCTACGAGTCGCTCCTCGACCGCGAGTGCGCGCGACGATCGCGGGAGGACATTCGATGAGCAGACTGTACTCGCTCGTTGACAGCTATCGGAAGCGCCGCTTCGCCTTCCTCTTCTTCAGCCTGCTCATCACTCTGGGTCTGCACCCGATCTTCGAGATCGTGCTGCCCGAGGCGGATCCGACGCCCTGGCTTTTCGCCTTTAGCCTCGTCGCCGCCGTCCTGAGCGTCGAGCTCGGACGTCGCATGCGGTCGCTGATCGTCCTGGCCGCCGGGTTCATCCTGTTACGGATCGCCCACCCGCTGCTCGGGACTCCGGTGCTGCTGTCGATCAGCCAGGTGCTCTGGATGAGCGCGATCATGGTGGTGACGGTGCTCACCGTCGAGCACGCATTCCGGCGCGGCCACGCGGTCTCCGAGCGCATCTTCGCCGCGCTCGACGCCTATCTGCTCGCGGGCTTCGCGTTCGGAGCCGTCTACTGGTTCCTCGAGCGCGAGCTGCCGGGATCGTTCGGACCCGCCATCACGACGCTGAGTCCGCAGGAAGCGGTCTACCTGAGCTTCTTCACGCTCACCACGCTCGGGCTCGGCAACGTCGTTCCCAGCAACGGTCCCGCGCAGGGAATCATGATCTTCGAGGCATTGGCCGGCCAGATGTACCTGATCGTGCTGGTCGCGCGGCTCGTGAGCCTGTACTCGAGCGAAGACAGCTCGCACTGACGCCGATGGCGCCGCCTCCTAGGGAAGAGCGGGCCAAACGGTTCGTGATTAAAGAGGTCTTAGGCGCGGGATTTGTGTCGCTGGCGGTGATCGCCGTGGTGTTTTCGATTATCGGCGCCTACTACTGCCTGCGCATCGTCAAGCTCATGTACCTCGATGATCCCGACGACATTTCGCCCATCGTTTGCGGTCAGAATACGCGTGTGGTGCTCAGCTTCAACGGGCTTGCCGTGCCGGTCCTCGGCTTGATGCCGGGGTCTTGATGATGGTGTGCATGGCCGCCATGAGCGGCGCTTCATAGCGATTTCGGCACGCCGAAATCGCTATGAACGCGGCGTTAGGCCGTCAATCGACGCTCGGCAAGCAGCCGAAGCACGGTTTGAGGAGATAATTTCCGGGTTCGACGATTAAGCGTTGCGCGGCCTGATCGGTGTTGCCGCCGATCATACTCAATGGTAGCGTGACTAAGAAGATGCCGGTACCCAAGGCCGTGGCCCCTAACATCAATGGTCTGACAAACGCCGCATCGGCGAACATCTCGACCGCGGTTGGGGCCTGAGCGCTAGGTCCGGATCGGTTTGGATCCTGGGTCTCGGCGGACGCTGTGGTTCCGTGGTAATCCGCCATTACCAGGCGGGGCATTGATAGCGAGCTAAGCACTAACCCGTAGCTCAGTATGCAGACGATATTTTTTCGTACTGACCCTCTCATATTGCTTTCCCCTTTGGCTCTATTGCCGAGTGATTGTGAATCAGAGTAACGCTTTCGATAGGTCCTTAGCGGCGCACCCGCATTTTGCTTAATGTGCTTAATTATACGCGCTACGTTCCTGGCATGTACCTAAGCGAAAACTGATGGCTTAACCGATGGTCGGAGTTCTGGTACGGGCGGTATTGAGTTTGGTTTTTGGCGCTTATGCGGCGATGAGCGGAGGCCTACCGGCGAGGGATCTCAACACCCGCTGGGCAAGAATGACCCATCCCACGGCGCCGCCAGCCCGTGCTATCGGGGGCGTTCAGGAGGGCTGCCTCGCGGGCGCCGAAGAACTACCGCTGGCCGGCGCGGGCTACCAGCGCATGCGCCCGAGCCGGCGGCGAGGGTTCGGCCATCCCGCGCTGCTGCGGGCGATTGAGACCTTGAGCCGCCGCGTGCATAAGGCGACCGATGGGGTTCTACTCATCGGTGATCTGAGCCAGGCGCGGGGAGGCCCGATGCCCTCCGATCATCGCAGCCATCAAACCGGGATCGACGCCGACATATGGTTTTGGATGCCCGCCTTGGCGCGGGACCGCGCCTTGACCACTCGCGATCGGGAGACTCTGACGGCGCCTTCCTTTGTCCCCGTGCGATCCGATTTTCCCTGGCAAGTGCTCAAGCTCGCCGCGGAAATCGACGGCGTTGATCGCATCTTCGTGCACGCGGCGATTAAACGTCATCTTTGCCAATTGAGCATACGTATTCGCAGCCCTAAAGACTTTCTCTGGTTGCAAAAGATCCGGCCCTGGTGGGGCCATCATGATCATTTTCATCTGCGCTTGAAATGTCCCGTGGACAGTCCAAGTTGCGTTGCGCAGGCGCCCGTGCCCGCGGGTGAGGGCTGCGACACGACTTTGGCATGGTGGTTCACGGAGGAGGCGCGAAGGGACGCTGAAAAGCAAGAGACCCTGGCGCGCGAACGGGTGCGACTGCCCCGGGAATGCGAACAACTGATCCCTTAGCTGCGATGTCAGGACGGTCGATCCTGACCGTTGCCATCGGGCGGGCCTGATCGGCGCGGATCCCTTCCCGTTCGCTTTTAGCGCTTGACGGAATTTTTTCGGTTAGATCTCTCTCTAAGGTTTCAATCCGTTTCAACAGTTCCGGAAGGCACTTTATGATGGCGCAAGTCTTCAGCCACGCGGGGGGTGGTTTTGTCTCGCGCGACGTGATGGGCATCACAGGCGCGTGCATTCATTTTGGGAGCAGCCGCCTGGTCTGTGTGTGGTTTGCCGTCAGTATAAAAATGCCGTATCTTGCAACGCGCCGGATCGCACCGGGGATGGATCGCCATCGTTTAGATTAAGCCTTTATAAATAATAGAGATGAGTGTGTTCTTCGCAGGCTGCTTGGGCCCCTATCGTTGCTACGCTGGCGCCAAGCACGGCCGGAAAAGCGGAGGCAAGGCGGTTTGACCATGCTTACGAGAGGGCGATGAACGATCGGCCAGGCGCCAAGCGGGGCGCCACGGTGGACTTCCACAGCCGGCCCCCGCAAGCAGTGTTCAAGGCGAGCCAGCCGCTACGCCGTCGGCCCTCGGCGCTTCGCAGCCCGGTCACGTGGGGCGCGTTGGCGGTGCTCATCGGGATCAGCGTGTTCTTGTTTTCGGGGACGCGCAAGGTGCCGGTATCCGTCCCACCGGAGGAAGCACCCCCACTCGCCCAAACGACCGGCGGGCAAGAAAAACCGGTGGATAAGGAGGGCGGCCGGGCCGGTGATAGCGCGCGCGCCATCATCGCGGACATACGAGCAGGTGACCGGAGCTACGATCTCGCAAAGGTTTACACGCAGGCCGGTCAATTTCTCGCGGACCAACGGCTGGCCGATGCCCATCTCTTGTATTTCTTCGCGGCGCGGACCGGTCACGCGGCATC
>JBIMKD010000369.1:0-2189 GCA_043673815.1 Chromatiales bacterium | reverse complement strand
TACTATCTCACGACATTGGGTCGCCGTGTGCTCACCACCGCACTCGCCCTCCGAGAGTACGTTGTCTTGCCTTCTCTCGGTTCGGCCACCGCATGACACTCTTTGCTTTCTTGCACAAGATTTCATGGATAAGGGACTAATCTGCCCATTGCACGCTACTTATATTGTATGTACAATAATCCCTATGATTTCATGGCACGAAACGAAGCGCAGACGGAATCTGAAAAAGCACCACCTGGACTTTGTGGGCTGTGAGGTCATCTTCGACGAGTTCATGTTGACGCGCGAAGATGCCCGCGAGGCTTACGGCGAGCCGCGCTTCAAATCCCTTGGGATCTGGAACGGCGTCGTCGTTGCGCTGATTTATGCCGAGCGCGGCGAGGACATTGACGTCATCTCTATTCGAAAGGCAACCAAATATGAAACCAAAGCGTACTTCAAAGCGCGCGGTTACTAATCGTACCGACTGGCACAAAGTCCGCGCGATGCGTGATCAAGATATTGACCTCTCCGATCATCCTCAATGGACGGCGGAGGAGATCGCCAAGGCCACATCGCGACGCGGACGCGGACCGCAGCAGGCGCCTCTTAAGGCCCGCATCACCATTCGTCTCGATGCCGACATCGTGGGCTATTACCGCGCGCTCGGCGCTGGTTGGCAGACGCAGCTCAACGATACGTTGCGCAAGGATCTCGCCCGTCGCCGTTAGTTTTTGGAGAGCGTCGCCTGCATCACCTTCCCATCCTCCATTGCCCGCGCCTCGCGCACGGTGTAGGCGATCCCGTCCACCGTGACGATCTCGCCCGTCTTGAATCCGACGAGCTGATCCACCCGGTAGGTGATCGCGTACTCGCGCGAGAGTGCCCGCCCGTCGAGGATCTCCTCATCCGGTGTATCGAGGAGCACCTGGGCCGTCTGCTGGGACCCGCCCCCCGAAGGGGTCCAGGTCGCGGTCACGGCAAAATCGGCCGTAGAGAAAAATGCGGCGAGGCTCTCGGTAAAGGCCATGTACCCTTGGCTCGATCGAGAAAGCCAGGGCGAGTGGGGCCATGGGCGGTAGCGGGCGCGGGCTACAGGACTGGCGCTTGGGGATGATCAGGAGGTGTCGGGCTTCGGTCGGATCATATGTCGAGCGACGAACTCTTTGAGCTCCTGCGGCATTCCGCACCGACGCGAACCCCGGACCGCGTCTTTAACCTTCGCCGCCACGGTACCCGCCATCTCCTTTGCATTCTCCTTCAAGCGCTGTGCGGCCTCCAGCGTGGCCTGCACGGCTTCCTGGGCGTCTTTCCAGAGATTGGAGGCCGTCTTTCGCGCCGCTTTTAACGCCTTCCAGGTTTTCTGCCCGATGCACTGGAAGAGATCTGGGTTGATGTTGCGGTTGGAGGGGCGGCCGTAAGGCGCCGTGGATTCCATTGCTGCGGGCGATGGCCGCCCCGTACACCTGGCTATGTGAGCGACAGATGGCCTACATCATTTTCCGGTGGGGACTTCAACCAAGCTTCCGCCTTTCCGAGATTCAGATGTCGGTGGGCTCTAGCCGCAACGGCCCGGATCTTAACCTGCTCGATAGCCGCGCGCACCCGAGGGGTTACAACGGCTGAGTGCCAGTTAGAGGAGATCGGCGAGCATGACTAGACGGTTGCCTTCTGTGTATTCGGAGGCCCGGTGGCGTAATACGACGCCGGTCGACGACGATGGCATGATCGGCATCGGCTTCGACTTGTCAGCCTCAACGCTTCGCCTAAAGCTCAGGATAGAAGATGCGCGGCACCTCATGGAGACGCTGCGCGAATACGTGGGACAGCATCAAAGTAGCCGCTCCCACTCGGAGACATCTTCTGGGATGCCGAGTGAAGCGGTATCAACCCCGCCGCGAACGCTGAACGTATGACCGCCCGCTAAGTCCTCTGCCGCTTGTTGGGCCGTAGCATAGCTGCCGAGGCTTTCGTCGTCGAAGATCGGGTGAAATCGCCCGTCGTACTCGCCAATATAAAACGTTCCGATTCGGGTATTGAAAGCGTATCGTTTGATCACCGCCGTCAGGCCGCTAGCCCGCATTTCTCACCAATGTGTCGATACATGGGCTAAAGGCATTGATGAGGACATCAGAAAAGAAGACCGCTTGAATTAGCCGCTGCGGTTGACACGCCAACGGGACCAAACGAGTAATTTATGGAGGTTTCTG
>JBIMKD010000368.1:0-10532 GCA_043673815.1 Chromatiales bacterium | reverse complement strand
GGTTTCGGGGGCTATCGATGACATGGCCGAGCGCGCGGATACGGTGCTGAAACAACCAGCCTTCATAATCGAAGCCGCCGGGATTCATGAATCCGTGCGGACGTTTCAGTTTCACCGCGAATCGCCAGGTCTCCCCGGGAACGAGGATGCGCTCCGGGCCGTACCAGCTCAGGCGCACGCGCCCGGGCGAGAGCCATTTCCGACCCAATCCGGTCACCGCCGAGACGTCCATATCGAAGTTGAGCGCACGCTCGTAGGCGCGCGGAAGACCGGCCACGGATCCCTCGATGACGAGGGGCTCGCCTTCGAGCGCCGGCGGTAGCCCGCTAGCGAGGATAGAGGACCCCCGGAGCAAGGCCCAAGCAAACCCCAGCGCAAACCACGCCGGAACGCGCAGGGAGTGAAACCGGATTGACGCCACGAACAGCGGCAAAGCGGCCGCGCCCAAGCTTGTATCGGGAAGATCGGGAAAGGCGTGTAGCGCTAAGACGCCGAGGAGAAAAGCTAATGTTGCCTTACGCACGTGACGTCTTCCTTGACGACGAGAATCCACACCATCAGTATACTGCGAGCGTCGCGGCCGGCGCGCCGGGAACGAACGGCATCCCAACGGAGATCAGCAAGGTGCATCCCAAGGAATTCTTTAAGCGTTACCAGCCCGCCAAGCATAAGCTCTCCGGTAACCGCCTCGTCAGCTTTCTCGGCCATCGCTTGCATGATCCGAGCTTATGGCATATTAACCGCCGCTCCGCGTCCTGGGCCGTCGCCGCCGGTCTTTTCATCGCCTTCATCCCGTTGCCCGTCCATACCCCGCTCGCGGCCGTCTCCGCCGTGGCGTTGCGGGTGAACCTCCCGGTCGTGTTCCTCTCTTCCTGGATTACTAACCCCATCACGGTTGTTCCCTTTAGCGTGATTGCCTATAAGATCGGCGCCTGGTTGCTGGGCCTGCCGCCCCTCAACGCGGATTTCGACCCGACGATCGACTGGGTCACAAGGACGCTCGTCCAAAGTTGGGCGCCTTTCTCGCTCGGGTGTCTACTCCTCGGGGCCGCCAGCGCCGTGGTCGGCTATTTTAGCGTTCAGTGCCTGTGGCGGCTGCACTTCCTCCGGCGTCTGAAAGCGCGCCGTAACCAACGCCTTGAGACCGGCTATTGAGAGTTTTCCAAGCGCCCTTCGGTCAGGTGCAGCACGCGGTTCATGCGCCGGGCCAAGCGCATATCGTGGGTCACGATCACCAGGGTCGCGCCGTAGGCCTGGTTAAGCTCAAGCATGACCTCGAACACCTGCTGCGCCGTATGTTCGTCGAGATTCCCGGTCGGCTCATCGGCTAAAACACACGTGGGGCGCGTCACCAGCGCGCGCGCCACCGCCGCCCGCTGACGCTCCCCGCCCGACAGCTCCCCCGGTTTGTGCTGCAAGCGCTGGCCTAGGCCCACGGCTTGGAGTATTTCAGCCGCCCGTGCCTTGGCCGCGCGCGGCCTCGCCCCGGCGATTAAGACCGGCATGGAGACGTTCTCGAGGGCCGTGAACTCGGGCAGCAAGTGATGAAACTGGTACACGAACCCCAGCGCGCGATTTCGCAACAAGCCGCGCTCGGCTTCGCTCAGGGCACTCATCGGCGCGCCCGAAACCTCGACCGTGCCGGCCGTGGGCAGGTCCAATCCCCCGAGCAGGTGCAGCAAGGTGCTCTTACCGGAACCGGAGGCGCCGACGATCGCGATCAATTCACCGGCCTCGACGGCCAGATCGATGCCTTTGAGCACGTGGACATCGAGCCCACCCTCGGAAAACGATTTCTGCAGCTCGCGGCACGAGAGCACCACCCCGTTATTCATAACGCAAGACCTCCGCGGGTTGGGTCCGGGAGGCGCGCCAGGCGGGGTACAAGGTGCTCAAGAGACAGAGGGTAAAGGCGATCACGGTGATGCGGATGACATCCGGCCAGCGCATATCGGAGGGCAACTCGCTGATGTAGTAGATATCGGGGGGCAGAAACTGCGTTTGAAAGAGCCGCTCGATCGCCGGGACCAAGGTATCGACGTGGGTCGCCAACTGCACCCCGCCCAGCAGCCCGAGCAAGGTCCCGACAAAGCCGATCACCGTCCCTTGCACGATGAAGATCGACATGATGCCCCTCGGCGTCAGGCCGAGGGTGCGCAGGATGGCGACATCGGCGGCCTTGTCGGTGACCACCATGACCAGGGTCGAAATAATATTGAAGGCCGCGACCGCCACGATCAGCATCAGAATCACGTACATCACGATCTTCTCGGTCTTCAGCGCTTGGAAGAAATTGACGTGTTGCTGGGTCCAGTCCACGGCCGCATAGTGTTCGGGTAAGCTGCGGATGAGCTCGCGGCTGATGCGCGGCGCGGCAAACATATCATCGACCTTGATGCGGATCCCGCTCACGCCGTCCTGGATCCGGAACAAGCGCGCCGCATCCTCGAGATGGACCACGGCCAAGGCGGCGTCGTAGTCGTGCATGCCGATCTCGAACACCCCCGCCAAGGTAAAGCGTTTGAGGCGCGGTAGGATGCCCGCGGGCGTCGCCGTCGCTTGCGGTACGACCAAGGTGATCTTATCCCCGACCTCGGCGCGCAGGGCTCGCGCTAAGGCAGCGCCGAGCAAGATTTTATACGCGCCCGGCTTGAGATCCGACAAACGCCCCGTTCGCATGCGCTCGCCCACCACCGAAACTTTGGGTTCCTGGTCCGGCAAAACGCCCTCGACGATCACCCCGTGCACGCTGCCCGCGCGCGTCGCCATGCCCTCGGCGCGTATGAAAGGCGCGGACCCGCGTACCCGGGGATCGCGATCGATCACGGCACTCACGGCCTGCCAATCGCGCAACGGCCGGCCGCGCTCGACGATGGTCGCATGCGCGGTGACCCCGAGGATGCGCCCCCGCAGTTCCTTTTCGAAACCGTTCATCACCGAGATCACGGTGATGAGCGCCGTCACGCCGACCGCGACCCCCAGCATTGAAATGATCGATATAAACGAAATGAAGTGGTTGCGGCGCTTTGCGCGCGTGTAGCGCAGGCCGATGTAGAGTCCGAGCGGCTTAAACATGGGCGGGCATTATACCGGAAAGCACGACGGCCCCGGATTACCAGTCGCGCCCGACAGGAAGGCAGCTATGATTCCAGGAAGGCGTCGATTTCGCCGCACCGTGCCTCGGCATCCTCATATCCAATTTCGATGAGGTGCGCGAGATAGTCGGGCTGAAACATGAGCAAGCTCAGGATGTCATTGGATCGGGTCTCCTGCGTGCCGAGCCCACGGGTCATGAAGCGAAACGCGCGCGGGAGGGCGGCCTCGTACTCGCTAGCAAGCTTGCCGAGATCGCGCGAGGGCCGGAGCAGGAGCAGCTTGATGGGACGGAGATCCCCGCGCTCGTGCACCGGGATTTTGCCGATCAGGTCATTGACGTGCTGGAGCCGCACCGCATCGTGATCGAAAACATCCAAAAAGATGGCGTTAAACAATGCGCCGACGACCTGAGCCGGAGGGGGATAGGAATCGACCTGGGGGATCGCATCACGGCCGTTAACGAAGCGCGTCGAGACGGCCAGGATGCGCTCGGCGCCTAGATGTACCGCGGGCGCGAGGGGGGCAGCCATCCGGATCCCGCCATCGCCGAACCAGCGGCGATTGATGCGTACGGCGGGAAAGAGCAGGGGCAAGGCCGCCGACGCCAAAATATGATCGAGCCGGATCTTGCAGCGCACCAGTTTCCGGTGACCGCGTTCCCAATGGACCGGTTCGGTGCCTTGTACCCACGTCACGGACTGGCCGGTGGAATAGCTCGAGGCGGTAATGGCCACGGCCTTCAAGCGTCCCCGGGCGAGGTTGTGCCCGATACCGGGCAGATAACGGTGCGCGGGCTGAAGCAGCCGTTCCAACATGGCGCAAAGAGGCTTCGTGTCCACCATGCTGCGCGCGCTCACGCGGTTTGACGACCGCCCTAAGAGCAACCGGGTGCTCCAACGCGCGACGTTGCACGCGAGCGATAGCCGATCAACGCGAAATATTTGATCGGTGGTCAAGCCCGACCAAAGCCCCGCGAGCGTCTCCGCCCTTTCAAGAAAGCCCATGGGCCGGCTCGCGAGATAGGCGGCATTGATGGCCCCGGCCGACACACCTGTGATGATGGGGATCTCTAGTTCCGGATGCCGGCGAGCCAATGATTGCACGAATCCCACCTGATAGGCGCCGCGGGCGCCGCCGCCGCTTAGCACCAAGGCGAGGTCATTAGTCAAGGTCATGGTAACCACCGAAAAAGCATACTAGCGCATAAAACTAGCCAAACATATTTGATATTTAAGCATTTCGTTAAACTCCCTCTCCCTCCGGGGGGTTGGGGTGAGGGGATTAGAATAAGGATCACTCATCGTTTTATATCCCCTCATCCTAGCCTTCTCCCGGAGGGAGAAGGGACTTCTCATTTTGTCGTAGCAATTTTGTTCAACATTTGGACGGCAAAAATCTAACGGGAAGCAATGCAGATACCATACTGCATCGCGTCCAAGCCCGGATTTCTCACCAGACGGCCAGTGGTGAGAGATCCGGGCTAGGGTCAGCGTCGCGATTGAACGAGGTTCTCTGCCGTCAACAATCGCTCGGGCGTGCCGACGTCCACCCAGGCTCCCCCGTAGCGCTCCCCGGTCACCAAGCCATGGGATACCGCGATGCGCAGCACCGCGGAGAGGCGAAAGGTGCCGGGCAGACAATCGTCGAACAACTCCGAACGATAGGCGCCGATCCCGCTGAAGGTTAGCCGGCGATCCCCGGACAATGCCACGCTATGCCCGGTGAGCGCGAAGTCCCCCGCGGGATGGTGCGGCGGATTATCCACCAGCACTACATGCGCCAGCCGCTTCGGCTGGCCCGCTAATTTTTGGTAGGGGTAGTCGGTCCAGATGTCCGCGTTGACGACGATAAACGGCCCCGGTCCCAGGAACGGCAGTGCCCTTAAAATACCCCCGCCGGTTTCAAGCGCCTCGGTCCCCTCGCGCGAATAGCGCAGCGAGGCGCCCAAGGCTGCGCCGGTACCCAGCGTTTGCTCGATGAGATCGCCGTGCAGCGCGTGATTGACGGTAATATCCGTGATCCCCGCGCGCACCAAGCGCTCGACTTGATATTGGATCAGGCTTTTGCCCGCGACTTGCAGCAACGCCTTGGGCAGACGATCAGTCAAGGGGCGCATGCGTTCCCCCTTGCCCGCGGCCAAGATCATCGCCTTCATCGCGCGTACCGTTCGTTAATTGCAGGTATGACTTCTTCAACCAGCAGGATATGCAGCGATTCCAATTCCGGGTAGCGCACGCTCACATCGGCAATGTGCGCGAGCGTTCTAGGAATATCATTGAGGTAGCCGCGCTTACCGTCGCGGTGCCATAAACGCGCGAATATTCCGCTGGCCTTGAGATGCCGCTGCACGCCCATCAGATCGAACCAGCGGTAAAACGCCGTGAGGCTCACGTCACTTAAAACGCCATGTGCAAGCGCCCGCCTGTAATACTGCCAGGCCCAGACCTCGACCTGCTTCCGCGGCCAGCGAACGTAGCAATCCCGTAGTAAAGAAACAACGTCGTAAGTGACAGGGCCGATCACCGCGTCCTGAAAATCGAGGATCCCGGGATCATTGCCCGCGCCGACCAATAGGTTTCTGGAATGAAAATCGCGGTGTACGAAGACCCGGGGTTGCGACAAGGCCGATTCCGCCAAGAATGCAAAGCTCGCGTCTAACGACGCGTTTTGGCGGGCCGATAAGCGCAGATCGAGCTCCTTCGCTAGCAGCCATCTCCTAAACAGATCCGTCTCCCGCATAAGCAGATCGCGATCGTAAGGAGGAAGTCCCCGCCCGTCGGCGCGCACCTGCATCGCGACGACGGCGTTTAGGGCGTTATTATAAAGCTGTCCGGCGTTTTCGGGCCGTAACTCGTCCAGGTAGAGCCTGGTTCCGAGATCCGTCAAAAGCAAAAACCCATGCGCAAGATCACCCGCCAACACTTGGGGGGCATTCAAACCCGCCTCTCCCAGACGTTTGGCGATGTCTATGAAAGCGTCGCAATTCTCCAGCTCGGGCGGCGCATCCATCACGATATAGGAACGATCCCGATGCTGGATCCGCCAGTAACGCCGGAAGCTGGCGTCGCTCGAGGCCGCGCTGAGCTGGAACTCACCCGTCTTGAGGATCCGGGTTACCCAGAGCTTGAGATCATCGTGACGCATCCGGATCCGATTCCTTTCATGGCTGGTCATAATGTAGCTCACATGCAAATCCCGCGCACTTACCATAGAATTTCATCTCAGTGCTCGGTGTACCTGAAAGTGATAAACCGTTTGGTTCTCGTTGACGCGCCACTAGCGTAGCGGATTTTTTTGACCCATGCGTGATCATCCTCACGACGAGCGCGTCGCCGGCGAACGGCTGCAAGCCTTGGGACGTTCCGTCATCGACAATGAGGCGCAAGCTGTGGCCGCTCTCGGCGCGCGCATCGGCCCGGAGTTCGTCGGCGCCTGCCGTTATCTTTTGAGTTGCGAGGGCAGAATCGTGGTATTGGGCATGGGTAAGTCCGGTCATATCGGCGGCAAGATCGCGGCTACCTTGGCCAGCACGGGCACCCCGGCGTTCTTTGTCCACCCCGGCGAGGCCAGCCACGGCGATATGGGCATGATCACCACCAAGGATGTGGTGCTCGCTCTCTCCAACTCCGGAGAAACCGTGGAACTTATAGTTTTGCTGCCGCTTATTAAGCGCCTAGGAATCCCGCTCATCGCGCTCACCGGCAAGCCCGAATCGACCCTCGCCCGCGCCGCCTCCATCAACTTGGATGTCAGCGTGGCGCAAGAAGCTTGTCCTTTGGGCTTGGCGCCGACTTCGAGCACGACCGCGGCCCTGGCCATGGGAGACGCGCTGGCCATCGCCCTCCTCGAGGCGCGCGGATTCAACGCCGCGGACTTCGCGCAGACGCATCCGGGCGGAATACTGGGGCGGCGGCTGCTGCTGCGAATTTCCGATCTCATGCATACCGGGGACGAGATCCCGGTGGTCACCACCGAGGCGCTGTTGCGGGACGCGCTGGTGGAAATGTCGCGGAAGGGCCTGGGTATGACGGCGATCGTCGAGGACGGGCTGCGCATCGCCGGCATCTTCACGGACGGCGACCTGCGCCGGGCGCTGGACCGCGGCGTCGATGTCCATCGAGCACGTATGCGGAGCGTCATGACACGAGCATGCGTCACCGTCGGTCAAGACTGCCTCGCGGCCGAAGCGCTCAACCTGATGCAACGGCACAAGATCAACGCGTTATTAGTCGCCGACGAAACGAGCAATCTGCGCGGCGTGCTGAACATGCACGATTTACTGCGCGCGGGGGTCCTGTAACGTTCCCGTCATGGTAGACCTCGGGGAACCACTGCATCGGGTCAAGGCCAGGGCCGCGAAGATCCGCCTCGCTGCATTCGATGTGGATGGGGTGCTGACCGACGGCAGCTTGATTCTAGGCGATCGGGGCGAGCAGTTTAAGCTGTTTCACACCCACGATGGGCAGGGGCTGACCATGCTGCGCGAAGCCGGCTTACACATCGCCGTGATTTCGGGACGCTCTTCGGCGGCGGTCGAAGAGCGCATGACGGAGCTCGGTATACGGTACGTCTACCAGGGGGCCTCAGACAAGCTATCGATCTTTAATGCCCTGCTCCGCGAGCTCGACTTGAGCGCCGAGCAGGCGGCGTTCATGGGAGATGATTTGCCGGATTTGCCGGTCATGATCCGGGCCGGACTTGCGGTTGCCGCGGCCGATGCGCATCATTTGGTTTGTCAGCATGCGCATTGGCGGACACGGCAACCGGGCGGACGCGGCGCCGTGCGCGAATTGTGCGAGCTGCTCCTGGACGCGCAAGGCGCGCTCGCAAACCTTTACGACCGGTACTTGCGCTAAAACGAACAGCTTCTGTGACGGTTCTAAGCTTCCGCAAGCTAAAGCACTGGCCGGGGGTGATCGCACTGAGCGTTTGTGCCGGCACCACCGCTTGGATCCTGGAGCGCCTGGAAGAGCAAAATATCCCCCGCGAGGCGGTCGGCCCGGATGAACCGGATTCTTACATGGAGAACTTCGTCCGCACCGCCATGGACGAGCGCGGAAGGCTCGAAAGCCGGCTCCGCGCCAAGCGCATGTTCCACTACCCCAGGGATGACACCACCCAACTCCTTCAGCCCACCTTCGAGCTGTATAGCGATAATCGGAAGGCGCCGTGGTTCGCCCGTGCCGACTCGGGATGGATCGGGGCCGGCAACGATGCCGTCTTGCTGTACGGAAACGTGAGCGTGTGGCGCCAAAACCCCAAGGGCTTGCGCGAGATCGAGGTGCAAGCGCCCGATCTCAGGATACTGCCCGAAAAGCGCTATGCGGAAACCGATAGCGCCACCACGATCATCACGCCCACGTCCGTCACGAACGGGATCGGGATGCGTGCGCGGCTCGCGCTTGGTCTGGTCGAACTGTTGAAAAACGTGCGCACTCATTATGCCGAAAAGCGTTAAATTTATTCCCCGCGGTCTTGCCGCGGGATCCCTAGCCATGGGGTTTCCAAAGGGGAGAGGCGCAGCTCTCCCCTTTGGTCGCCCCACGGGGTTCATGCCCCGTGGTGGCGAAATAAAATTGACCTCCAGCGTGTTGCTGGCAGGTTTATTCTTTGTCACGGCCGCCGCCGCGTTGTCCACGGATCGCGATCAGCCGATTGAAGTCACGGCGGACTTTGTCGAAATCGATGATAAGATAGGGGTTGCGACCTACCGCGGGAACGTCATCGTCATCCAAGGGAGCACGCACTTCACCGGCCACACCCTCACCTTGAAATACGCGGCTGACCAACAGCTAAAAGAGGCGCTCCTGGAAGGCGCACCCGCGACTTACCGGCAACGCCCCGACAACGAGGAGGAGGATATCGAGGGCGAGGCTCTCAACATGAGGTATCAGACCCAAGAGCAACTGATCCACATGAGCAACAAAGTCAAGATCGTGCAACGGGGGCAGATTTACACCGGCCACCACATGACCTACGATACCGCCCGCAATGTCCTTAAAGCAAGAAAGGCGCGCCCCGGCGAGCTATCCAACGGCGACGGGGCCACGGACGAGGGCCGGGTACGGATCATCATTCCTCCGGCCAAGAAAACGGAGCCGAACGGAACCGATCGCGCCTCCCGCGCTAGTGGACCTGGACCAAAAGAATAAGCCCGGCGAAAAATCGACTCACGTCATCAGCGCCCGGCACCTTTCCAAAACCTATCAGTCGCGGCAGGTCGTCAAGGACGTCAGCCTAAACGTCAAAAGCGGAGAAGTCGTCGGTTTGCTCGGTCCGAATGGCGCGGGCAAGACCACGAGCTTCAACATGATCGTGGGTCTCGTGCCGAATGACGCCGGCGCCGTGTTTCTCAACCACCGCGACATCACCGCCTTGCCGATGGACCAGCGCGCGCGTTTAGGACTGGGCTATCTCCCGCAGGAGTCTTCCATCTTCAGAAAACTCACGGTAAGGGAAAACGTCCTGGCGGTACTGGAGATACGATCGGTCATCGATCCGCTTGAGCGCGAACGCCGGCTGACGGACCTGCTGCAAGAGTTCCATCTTCACCACGTATCCGATCGTTTGGGCGAAACCCTGTCGGGAGGCGAGCGGCGGCGTACGGAGATCGCGCGGACACTGGCGGCGGAGCCCGAGTTCATTATGCTGGATGAACCCTTCGCCGGCGTCGATCCGCTTTCGGTGCTCGATCTTCAGAAGGTCATCAAACAGCTTGCGGCACGCGGGATCGGGATCTTGATTACCGACCATAACGTCCGCGAGACCCTGGGGATCTGCGATCGGGCTTATATCGTAAATGAAGGAACCATCATCGCGGAGGGCGCGCCGGAGACCGTTCTCGCCAACGACACCGTACGCCGGGTCTATTTAGGTCACTCGTTTTCATTGTAATTCCGCTTCCGTTGCGAGGCATTGTTTGTGGCGAGGCCGATCGCTAACTCCTCTAACATGAGCCACGGATCTCCTGGGCTTGCGCCTTTGATGGCTCGTTCTACTTGATGGGCGGCCAGCAGCAACTCCCGCAAGCTGGCGACGGTGTGGCGCCGCAGCGCCGGTTTCAGGGCCGCTTTACGCCGATCCCCGACGCGGAATTCCTCGAACAAGGGCTCCAGCGGAAGCTTTTGCGCCTGGTTATAAGCCAAGCGGCATAGGATCCGCAGCTCACGCACCAGCGACCAGGTCACGAGTGCGGCTTCGGTACCCTCGGCGCGGAGTCCCGCGAGCACGGACAGGGATCTTGCCAGGCGCCCTTTTAACACGCAATTGACCAGGGCGAACACGTCATAGCGGCTGCTGTCCGTGACCACCGCGACGACGTCCTTGAGACCCGCCTTGCCGCCCGGCAAGGAAAGCCGGAGCTTCTCAAGCTCCTGACTTGCCGCAGGCAGGTTATTCTCGACCCGCTCGGCAATGAACATTGCCGCCTCCTGATC
>JBIMKD010000367.1:0-7965 GCA_043673815.1 Chromatiales bacterium | reverse complement strand
TGCATGATGTGATCCCTGCTGTTGGTGGGCTTACCAATCCTAGAGATCGTCAAACATCATGCAGGTTCCCTCACCCAGGAATTTATTTTATCTGACTGAATACACAGCTTTTTCTGTGGGGATACCTCAGGGCCAGGCTCGGTTTGTTTATGATATATTGGGATCATGCCCCGCCACCCGCGTGTTCACCTCGATGGAATTCCCCTGCACATCGCCCAACGCGGCCACAACCGTGAGCCGTGCTTCTTTGGGGAAGAAGACTACTTGACGTACCTGCACTGGCTTGGTGAGGCATTGAAGGAGACAAGCTCTGCGCTACATGCCTATGCACTCATGAGCAACCACGTGCACCTGCTCCTCACCCCCAAGAGAGCAGCGGCGGTACCGAAGCTCATCATCTCCTTGGGCCGGCGCTACGTGCAGTATATCAACCGGAAGTCTCGGCGTACGGGTACGCTCTGGGAGAGCCGCTACAAGTCCTCACTCATCCAGGCGGAGACGTATCTGCTCACCGGCATGCGTTACATCGAACTGAACCCCGTTCGCGCGGCGATGGTGGACGATCCGGCCCACTACCGTTGGACCAGTTACCGAGCCAACGCCCTCGGACAAGTGTCACCGCTGCTAATCCCTCATCGGGTCTACCTGGCACTCGGGCCGGCCGACAAGGCACGGCGAGTGGCCTACCGCGGTTTGTTCCGGTTTCCTCTCGATGAGAAGACCCTCCGCGCCATACGACTCGCGCTGAACCAAAGTCAGCCCTTGGGCAATGAGCGCTTCCATGCCAAGATCGAGCGCATGACGGGGCAGCGGCGCGAAGCAAGGCCGCAGGGTCGGCCGGCTCTTCGAACGCCATTGCATAGGGGAGTACCGGTCCAACCGGGGAGGGCGCGTGAGAACGGAGTAGACTAAGGACGATATTCCGTTTAGATACCTCCATGTGGTACCGTTTGCGTAATATTTAGGAGGCGTCACCAGTGCGTATGTTACATACCATGTTACGGGTCGGGGATCTCGGCCGCTCAATGCAATTCTATACCGAGGTCCTCGGCATGACGCTTTTGCGGCGGGCCGATTATTCCGAGGGCCGCTTTACCTTGGCCTATCTCGGTTACGGCGAGGAGCGCGACACGGCCGTCTTGGAGCTTACGCACAATTGGGACACCAGCCGATACGAGCTGGGAAACGCCTACGGGCATATCGCCATCGGCGTCGATGACGTGTACGCGGCTTGCGAGGCGGTCCGCGGGCGCGGCGGCAAGATCGTGCGCGACGCCGGGCCGATGAAAGGGGGTACGGCCGTGCTCGCCTTCGTGGAAGACCCCGACGGCTACAAGATCGAGCTGCTTGAGGATCCGGCGCGCCGCCCGATTACGGGATGACGCCGCAGGCTGCGTGCCCTTCCCGCCTCCCTTCTCGGGCAGGTCGGAATAATTATCGCCACCCCCGAATATATCCTCAGTGAGCGCCCTTCTAGTATCCTGTCCAGATAGAAGCTTGCATAAGTTACCCCTTCTCCCTTCGGGAGAAGGTTGGGATGAGGGGATCAGAATCACGGTGTTAACCCCCTCACCCTAGCCCTACCCAGGAACCTCCAGGTTTCGGGGCGCAATTCGCGGCCACCGCGCGGCCGGGTCGTCTCTCTCCCTGAGGGAGAGGGAATTTTTATAGTCGCTTTTACGGAAGTTATTTACGAGACACTACACTAGATCGTCCGCTTTTAGCCGACTAGCATGCTTGCCGGTCGCGGCCGGATGGTAATGGTCAACCGCGGCGCGGCTACCGTCTTCTGCCGCCAACAGCCCTGGCCCATCGAGCGGAGATTTCGGCGCTCGGGTTGACCTTGGGCCACGACTTCCCGAGAATCACGCCCTCACGTCTCCATAAGGCCAATGCAAAACAATAATCAAGAGCTGGAGCCTCTCGTCCGCATCCGCGATCTCTGTTTCCGCCGTGGCGAGCGGGTCATCTTCGACCACATCGATTTATCCATGCCGCGCGGAAAGATCACGGCCATCATGGGACCGAGCGGTTGCGGTAAAACCACCCTGCTGCGCATGATCGGCGGTCAGCTCAAGCCCCTGTCGGGGAGTGTGCGGGTCGACGGGCAGGAGGTCGCGGCGTTATCGCGAGGAGCGTTGATGAGCTTACGCCAGCGCATGGGCATGCTGTTCCAGAGCGGCGCACTCTTAACCGATCTCTCGGTATTCGATAACGTCGCTTTCCCCTTACGCGAGCATACCCGGCTGCCCGAGCCGATGGTCCGCGATTTGGTGCTGATGAAGCTCGAGGCGGTGGGGCTACGGGGCGCACGCGATCTGATACCGAGCGAGCTTTCGGGCGGCATGGCGCGCCGGGTCGCCCTGGCCAGGGCTATCGCGCTCGATCCCATGATCATCCTGTACGATGAGCCTTTTACCGGTCAGGATCCGATCTCCATGGGGGTCCTGTTGCGCCTCATCGAGCAGATGAATGAAGCCCTCGGCACCACCAGCGTCATCGTCTCACACGATGTGCGCGAGACGGCGTCGATCTCCGATTACATCTACGTGCTTTCCGGCGGAAAGATCATCGGTAGGGGCACGCCGGATCAGCTCGATGTCAGCGACTCCGAATGGGTACGGCAATTCATGGACGCTCGCCCCGACGGCCCGGTGCGCTTCCACTACCCGGCGCGCGATATTGCCGAGGATTTATTGGCGGGAGGTGACGAGTGATGAGCCCACTGCGCGCCTTAGGCCGCGCCGGATTGAGCTTTTTCGAGCGCCTCGGACGCGGACACATCTTTTTGCTATACACCCTCGGCGGGTTGCCGGCCACGCTATATCGCTGGCGCTTACTCACCTCGCAGGTTTTCGCGCTCGGCGTGCTGTCGCTCGTCATCATCGTGGTCTCAGGGCTTTTCGTCGGCATGGTGCTAGGGCTGCAAGGCTATAACACCCTGGTGGATTTCGGCGCCGAGGAGTCGCTCGGGATCCTGCTGGCGTTATCGCTGGTGCGCGAGCTCGGACCGGTGGTCTCGGCGCTGCTGTTCGCGGGCCGCGCCGGTTCGGCCTTGACGGCCGAGATCGGGCTCATGAACACCTCCGAGCAACTGGCGGCCATGGAGATGATGGCCGTCGATCCGCTGCACCGCGTGGTCGCGCCAAGGCTGCTCGCCGGGATCCTGGCCATGCCCTTGCTCGCGGCGATCTTCAGCGCGGTCGGCGTCTATGGGGGCTACTTCGTCGGCGTGGGATTGCTTGGCGTCGATGAGGGCGCCTTCTGGTCCCAGATGCAGTCGGCGGTTGATTTTCAGGACGATATCCTAAACGGCGTCATCAAGAGTTTTGTCTTCGGCATCGCGGTCACCTGGATTGCCGTATTCGAAGGATATGATACAACCCCCACCTCGCAAGGCATCAGCCGCGCGACGACTCGGACCGTGGTAAACTCCAGCCTCGCGGTGCTGGGGCTCGATTTCGTGCTCACCGCCTTGATGTTCGACTAAAAGGCTATTCATGATGCATTCAAAATGGATCGAAACCATCGTCGGAGCCTTTGTCGCGCTCGGCTTGGGAGCGCTGCTGGTGCTCACCATGCGAATAAGTAATTTGAGTCTCGGCAGTTTCGGCGCCGACAGCACCTACGAGATCCGCGCCATGTTCGACAATATCGGCGGGCTGAAGGTGCGTTCGCCGGTCAAGATGGCAGGTGTCACCGTAGGGCGCGTCAACGCCATTGAATTCGACTCAAAGTCGTACACCGCGGTTGCCATATTGCACATCGACAAGCAGTATAATCAGATCCCAACGGATACCGGCGCCAACGTCTACACGGCTGGGTTACTCGGTGAGCAATACATCAGCCTTGCTCCCGGGGGCAGCGAAGAATTCCTCAAAGGCGGGGATGTGATCACGGACACGCAGTCCGCCGTGGTCTTCGAACAAGTCATCGGTCAGTTTCTATACGGGAAAGCCGCTGAGAGTGGCGGCGACAAGGACTCGAAAGAATAACCAGCCCCGGGGCGTGGCATGCAATTTTTGCAACGAGTCTGGCAGATCCTCCGCACGCTCAGCGGCGATGACGCCTATGAGCGTTACTTGGCCCACTGGCGCGCCCGGCACGCGGCCGAGGAAGCGACGCCGAGGACACGCGCCGAGTTCTTTAAAGCCGAAGTCGAGCGCAAGTGGAGCGGAGTGCGGCGTTGCTGTTAGGGAAGCTCTGCGGAAGTGTCGCGAGCAAGCCCAGATGCGCGAAGCCGCGGAGCGAGTCGCGAGACATAGCACATAGATAGGCGAGCGACGAGCGAGCACGCGCCAAAGAAGATCGGCTGCGCAGCAACTTTTGCAGAGCTTCCTTAGCTAAAGAAAGACAGAGCCTCCTCGCCAAGTAACCACACCAGCGCAAAAGCGACGACGAAATAGAGCACCGTGGCGATCAACCAGCCGAAGGCCACGAAGACCATTAACCCGTCCTGCTCCAGCTCGGCGACGCACACAAAAAAAATGGCGAGCGCGGGAATCAAGTTGTTGAAGGGCAGACCGAAGGCGGGTATCGCCATCAACAAGCCGCCGGTCATGATCGTGAGGCCGCTGATCTGCCGGCCTTTCTCTCCGGTGACCCAATAGCTATAACGCGGTTTGGTAAACCGCCGGCACAGCCCCAGGATCTTCAAGCATATGCCGATTAAGACATCCCAGGTTTTGTGGCCGATGACGGTATTCCTGGCCCTTTCTGGCAGCATCGGCGTCGGATGACCCCGGAAAAGCTGCCAGCCTAAAGCGGCGAAGCTGAGCCCGCCGATCACGGACAAGGGGCCGAGCGTGAGCGGTTGCAGAAACGGCAACGCCATGATGATGCAGATGAACGCGAAGGCGGCTTCTTCGATGGAGTCGAGCACCTGCCCCAAGGTAAGAGTCTCTTCGCGCGCGCGTTCGGCACAGCGGTTAAGCGTAGCTACGAGCGTTGCGTAGTCAGACATTCATCAACTCCCTGGAACTAACCAAAAATAAGAAAGCACTACCCCTCCGAAAACGATCCGGTAGTAAGCAAAGACGCGAAAGCTATGATTTTTTACGAAATGAAGCAACGCCTTGACGGCAGCGAGGCCGGAGATGAAGGCCGCGGTAAACCCGATCCCGAATAGCGATAGATCGCCGTCCTGTAACAGATGCCAGTTGTTTACGCCCTCATAGCAGGTCGCGGCGAACATGGTCGGGATCGCGAGAAAGAACGAGAATTCCGTTGCCGCCTGCCGCGATAGGCCGAACACCAATCCGCCGATGATCGTCGCCCCGGAACGCGAGGTGCCGGGGATCAAGGCCAGCGCCTGGACACAACCGATCTTGAGCGCCTCCGGCCAACTCATGTCCTCGACCGCATGCACCCTGGCCTCGCCCTTCCAGCGCTCGACCAGAAGGATCACGACTCCCCCCAGGATCAAAGCCGCGGCCACCGTGATCGGATGAAACAGGTGATCTTTGATGAATCGGTGCAGCAGCACGCCCAAGAATGCCGCGGGGAGAAACGCCAGCGCGAGGTTGCCGAGAAAACGCTGGGTGATGGCATTGTGCGTGATCCCCCGCGCCACCTCGGCAAGCTTCGCACGATAATACCAGCACACGGCCAGGATGGCGCCCAATTGGATGACGATCTCGAAGGTTTTTGCCCTCTCGCCGGTGAAGTCAAACAGCTCGCCCGCGATAATCAAATGGCCGGTGCTCGAGATGGGCAGGAACTCCGTGAGACCCTCGAGAGTGCCCATGACCAAGGCGGGTAACAATAGGATCAAATTCATCGTCGCATGCGAAGCTTCTATGGGGTTCCGTAAGCGATTACCACATCAATCCTTATGCCAAGCGCCTATACTGGGCCGTGCATGTTACAGGGGAACGCATAGGGTGGGTACAGAATCTCTTAGGCCGGTACGAACCTGGCCAACCGTGCGCGCAGACGACGGGCGCCGTGATAGCCCTCCGCGCTTGCAGTCGTGCGCTCGAATCCGCACACTGTACCGGAGCCGGTGGCCCATTCAAGTCGGTCATAACATGAAAAAAACCCAGCGCTCGATCGGTCTGACCCCGCTGGATAGTCTTCTGGTATTCGTCCCGATCGCCATCGCGCTGCGGTGGCTTCAAGCCGATCCCTTGTGGGTCTTTATCACCTCCTGTCTGGCCATTATCCCGCTCGCGGGTTGGATGGGCAAAGCCACGGAACACTTGGCGGCGCGGCTGGGAGAAGGGATCGGCGGTCTTCTCAATGCGAGCTTCGGCAACGCCGCCGAGCTCATCATTGCCTTCTTCGCTCTTAGGGCCGGTCTCCATGACGTGGTCAAGGCCTCCATCACCGGCTCGATCATCGGCAACATTCTCCTGGTGTTGGGACTAAGCATGGTCGCAGGCGGTGTGCGCTTTCCAGTCCAAGCGTTCAACCGCACCGCGGCGTCGATGGGCGCGAGTCTCTTGCTCTTGAGCGCCATCGGCCTCGTCATCCCGGCGATCTTTCACCTCGTCGCGGCCGAGGCCGGCACTGAAGTGGAACGCGGGCTGAGCTTGGAGATCGCGATCGTTTTGTTGGTCACCTACGGGCTGAGCTTGGTGTTCTCCCTCCGCACCCACCGGCATCTTTATGTCGGCGCCGCGGGCGAAGAGATCAACGCCGACGAGGCCGGCGCGCATTGGGGGCGAGGCCGCGCGATCGCGGTGCTGGTCATCTCCTCCGCGCTGGTCGCGGTCATGGCCGAGATCCTGATCCATAGCGTCGAACACGCCGCCCGGACGTTGGGCATGACCGAGGTGTTCGTGGGCGTGATCCTGGTGGCCATCATCGGCAACGCCGCCGAGCACAGCACTGCGGTCATCGTAGCGATGAAGGGGAAGATGGATCTCGCCATCAACATTGCGGTGGGATCGAGCCTGCAGGTTGCGCTTTTCGTGGCCCCTGTGCTGCTCTTCACCAGTTATGCCTTCGGCGCTCCGATGGATCTGGTCTTCACGCCCTTCGAGGTCATCGCGATCGTGCTCGCCGTCTTGGTGGTCAGCCGTATCGCCGACGACGGCGAGTGCAATTGGATGGAGGGCGTACAGCTCTTGGCGGTCTATTTGATCCTTGGCATTGCCTTTTATTTCTTGCCCCACTAGAAGCCCGCGTGCGCCATCGACAAAAACGTTTCGTTTTGCGGCGCTCGCCGAAAGCCGGGCTGCCCCCTGGCACCTTGGTGCACATCGGGGAGCGCACCAGGGAAATCACGCGCATCTCTATCCTCGACTTCGATGACGGCGCGCTGCGCGAACACGAGGCGCAGGGGTCCTCCGAATGCCGCGCATACAAGGACTCGCCGAGCAATAGTTGGATCAACGTCGATAGCGTCCACGACGTCGAGCTGTTACGGGAATTCGGCCAAAATTTCGGTCTCCATCCGCTGGTCCTCGAAGACATCGTCAACACCGACCAGCGCCCTAAGCTCGAAGATTACGGCGAGTACCTCTTTATCGTGGTCAAGATGCTGTCATATAAAGGCGAGGCGCTTACCGTCGAACAGGTGAGTTTGGTATTAGGCGCCTCCTGGCTGCTATCCTTTCAAGAACAAGGGAAGCCCGGCGATGTTTTCGATCCGATCCGTACGCGCATCAGAAGTGGGGCTGGAAAGGTCCGCAAGCGCGGCGCCGATTTCCTGGCCTATAGCCTCATCGACGCCATCGTCGACAACTATTTCGTGATCTTGGAGCGCGTCGGGGACCGGATCGAGGCGCTTGAAGACGAGCTTTTAACGAATCCGAGCCAGGTCGCCCTCACCACGATTCACCATCTGCGGCGGGAGATGATCTTCCTGCGCCGATCGGTGTGGCCGCTGCGCGAAATGTTGAGCGCCTTGCAACGCGGGGAATCCAAGCTGGTACAGCCGGACACCCAGGTGTATTTACGGGACGTCTACGACCACACCATTCAGGTGATCGATACCATCGAGAACCTGAGAGACGTGCT
>JBIMKD010000366.1:0-2788 GCA_043673815.1 Chromatiales bacterium | reverse complement strand
GTCGCGCTCGACGGCCGGCCCGCCGTCCGGCCGACGATGATGCTGACCTTGTCGTGCGACCACCGCGCGCTCGACGGGGCCCGCGCGGCCCGCTTCCTCGGATCCCTCGCCGACGTGATCGAGGAGCCCCTCGCGCTGCTGGCCTGAGGGCGGAGGCGCCTCGCCCTGCCCAATTCCTTCCGGATCCACCATTGCTTTCGGTAGGCTGGTCACCACGATGCCCGAGCGACATCAGGATTGGCTTCGGCAGGCCCGCGACGATCTCGAGCACGCGCGCCTGTCGGCCCGACAGGCTCACCTCGAATGGGCCGCCTTCGCCGCGCACCAGGCGGTGGAGAAGGCGTGCAAGGCGCTCCATCTGGCGCTCGGCACCGACGCCTGGGGCCACGATCTCACCGCGCTCGTGCTCGCCTTGCCGCCCGCGCAGCGACCGCACTCCGATCTGATCGACCGGGCCAAGGGGCTCGACAAGCACTACCTCCCCTCGCGGTACCCCAACGGGTTCGCGCAGGGGACACCGCGCGATCACTACACGCAGCGCGAAGCCGAGCAGGCCATCGCCGATGCCGCCGCCCTCCTCGAGTTCTGTGCGCGTTCGATCCCTCGATAGGGACGCTGTCCTGGCCGATCTGCGCGCGCTCGCGGCGGGCCATGGCGCCGAGCGGCCGGAGATCGAGGAGATCCGGCTGTTCGGGTCGCTCGCACGCGGCACCGCGAATCCGTACGCCGACGCCGATCTCCTCATCGTGGTCGACGCGACGGACTTGCCTTTCGTCGACCGCGTGCCGCGCTACAAGCCGATCGGCAGCCCGGTGCCGATGGACGTGACGGTATGCACCCGCGCGGAGCTCTCGCGCGAGCTGGCCGCGGGCAATCGCTTCGTCCGGCGCATCGTCGGCGAGAGCATCGTCCTCTACACGCGGGGGACGAGTCACACGCGCGACAGGCGAGGTGAACGCGATGGATGACGGCAAGATGCACTTCCAGCGCATGGACGAGGGCACCGACGCCGACTTCGCGGGGCTCAAAGAGAAAGGGAGCGAACCTTGACGAACGAACCGAGGACGGCGGCGGCACGACTCCGATGGCTGCGGTATGCGCTGTTGTTCGCGATCGTCGGGCTTGCAGGGAGCCTGGCGGCGATGCCGGCGCAGGCGCAGCCGAAGAAGCCGAACATTCTGATTCTGTGGGGGGACGACATCGGCTACTGGAACGTCAGCGCCTACAACCAGGGAATGATGGGCTACAAGACGCCCAACATCGACCGCATCGCGACGGACGGCGCGTTGTTCACCGACTGGTACGGGCAGCAAAGCTGCACGGCCGGCCGCGCGGCCTTTATCACCGGTCAGGTCGGCTTTCGCACCGGCCTGCTCAAGGTCGGCCTGCCAGGGGCAAAGGAAGGCCTGCAGAAGGAAGACGTGACGATCGCCGAGCTCCTCAAGGCGCAGGGGTATATGACCGCGCAGTACGGCAAGAACCATCTCGGCGACCGCGACGAGCACCTGCCTACCGCTCACGGGTTCGATGAGTTCTTCGGCTCGCTCTACCACTTGAACGCCGAGGATGAGCCGGAGCACCCCGACTACTTCAAGGATCCCGAGCTGCGGAAGCGATTCGGGACGCGGGGGGTGATCCGCTCGTGGACGAACCCGGACGGCACCCAGAGGATCCAGAGCACCGGCCCGCTGACCAAGAAGCGGATGGAGACGGTGGACGAGGAATTCACCGCGGGCGCGCTGGACTTCATGGAGCGCGCGAAGAAGGCGGACAAGCCGTTCTTCCTCTGGTGGAACTCCACCCGCATGCACATCTGGACGCGGCTCAAGCCGCAGAGCGACGGGAAGACCGGCCTCGGCATTTATCCGGATGGCATGGTGGAGCACGACGGCCACGTCGGCCAGTTGCTCGACAAGCTGAAGGAACTCGGCATGGACGGCAACACCATCGTGATGTACTCGACCGACAACGGCGCGGAGAAGTTCACCTGGCCCGACGGCGGCCAGTCGCCCTTCCGCGGCGAGAAGAACACCAACTGGGAAGGCGGCTATCGCGTCCCCACGGCTATCCGGTGGCCCGGTGTGATCAAGCCCGGCACGGTCCTCAACGATATCTTCGCTCACGAGGACATGCTCCCTACCCTCGTGGCGGCGGCCGGCGACCCCGACATTAAGGCCAAGCTGATGAAGGGCCACCAGGTCGGCCGCCGAACTTTCAAGGTGCATCTCGACGGCTACAACGTCACCGACGCCCTCGCCGGCAAGGGCCCCAGCCCGCGCAATGAGTTCTTCTACTTCAACGACGACGGCTCGCTGGTGGCCCTGCGCTACAACCAGTGGAAGCTCGTCTTCGCGGAGCAGCGCGCGCACGGCATGGCGGTCTGGGAGAATCCGTTCGTGACCCTGCGCCTCCCTAAGCTCTTCAATCTCCGCTCCGATCCCTTCGAGACGGCGGACCACGAGGGCATGGACTACAACCGCTGGAGGCTCGAGCACATCTTCCTGCTGGTACCGGCGCAGCAGTACGTCGGCCAGTTTCTAGGCACGTTCAAGGAGTTTCCGCCACGCCAGAAGACCGGCAGCTTCGGTATCGACCAGGTGCTGGACAGTCTGACACGTGGAGCCGGCGACAAGTAACCCGTGCGCGAGACCGATTCCTGATCGCATCGGGCGGTTACTTCACACGCTTCAAGGCTGGGCACTCGAACGGCGCCGACTCCGACACGCACTTTGAACGAAAGGCACGAAAGGCGGCGCGCCTTGACCGCGTGTGCCGCGCAGTGCACTAT
>JBIMKD010000365.1:0-36552 GCA_043673815.1 Chromatiales bacterium | reverse complement strand
ATATTATGCCACGAGATACGGCCTTTTTCTTGGCTATCGGTGAGAAATCCGGGCTAGCTCGGGCTGATGGCGTGGCAGGCGGATTGGCGGGTCGTGATCCGGTTCAGCATTCCCGCCGCCTTGGCCTCGGTCGTCGGGGCTGGGCTCTTGTCCTGGGTTGACCGTCTGCCAGTCCTGCTGCGTTACTCGCTGGGCGGCGGAATGCACGAAATTACGGTGGTTAAAGCGGTGATTAGCGTGCTGATCATCGCGTTCGCGCTGCTAGAGCTTTCGCCACGATTTCAAGCGCTCGTCTTACCACCACACTATCTGCTTTGGGGCGGCTTACTGTCCGGATTCTTCGGAGGCCTGTCGGGCAACCAGGGCGCGTTTCGTTCGGCCTTTCTGATCAAGGCCGGGCTGTCCAAAGAGGCCTTTGTGGCTACGGGCGTCGTGTCAGCGGTGATCGTCGACGCGGTGCGTCTGGTCGTGTATGGCGTCACTTTCCTGGTCGAACACTTCGCGCGGTCACAGGAACTGATGATTCCCGTCGCGGTGGGTATAGCGTGCGCCTTCATCGGTGCGGTTCTTGGCAAGCGGCTACTGCGCAAGATCACGCTGCGCGCGGTGCAGGTCGTTGTGGCGGTGATGATGCTGTTGGTGGGCGGAGGGCTGGCCGTGGGATTGATCTGAGCGGCCTTTGCCGGTCATGGCGGATGCCGATGTCACGCTGTCCATCCCGAAAATTGGTGCGCGTAAACTTGAGACTGATTTTTCCGGCTCTTTCTCACCGCAGTCATTCTCCAACAACGCAATTTTAGGCCGCTTGCCTGACGCTGTCCGTCCCGAAAACTCATATGCGCTCCGATCTCACGCTGCAAGTCTTACATAATGATGGTGTAGACCACCGAGATCGGGACGTGAAGATTAACGCCAGATTTACGCCATATGAGTTTTCGGGAACCACAACGCGTAATCCGTCCTTGGAGGTCGGGCATCTCGGAGGTTCGCGATTGCAGCGGTACCGTCGACTCTTTCGTTGTGGCGTTGGGAGTCCCTCGCCAAACGTCAATAAATCATGCGGTTACACGGCCAGATTGCGGACCGGTCCGCAATGAATTTACGTCAGAGAAATAGCGTATCTAATTGTTCTTATTGGTGGCCAGGGACGGAATTGAACCGCCGACACAGGGATTTTCAGTCCCCTGCTCTACCGACTGAGCTACCTGGCCCGGTGTTTTCGGACGCGCTATTAGAACGGGCAGGATGGCGCGCGTCAAGGGACGGCCGGTGAGGAGATGATCCCTCTGCTTTTAGGCAGGCGGCACGTAGCCCTCCGGTTTTGCAGAGCCCTCACCGAAGAAGAATCGTTCCATTTCTTGTTCCAGAAACGAGCGCGCCTTGGGGTCGAGCGGGGTCAGGCGGTATTCGTTGATGAGCATGGTTTGGTGCTTGAGCCACATCTGCCAGGCCTCCTTGGAGACGTTCTCATAGATGCGCCGGCCGAGCTCCCCCGGATACGGTGCGGCGGTCAATCCCTCGGCGTCCTTCCCGAGCTTAATGCAAGTTACGATACGCGTCATAGGTACACCTGATCATTGACTGAGTGTTTTCAGAAGTTTCATGGCAGGCGCCGCCAGGCCGAGAGGACGCGAGGACGCTTTGCTGTACCAGAGCGTCGCGCCGCGATCGTTAACCCCTGACCGGAGTTCCCCTACCCACAGATACACTGGACGAATCTCAAGATCGAAATGGCTGAAAGTGTGCAGGAACGGTCGCCCGCTTTGGAGCTGTGTGGGCTCGACACCGAGGTGGCGCCAACACCAGTCGATTGGGTCGATACTTGGCGGGCATTCGGGGAAGCTCCATAGGCCACCCCAGATCCCGGCCGGAGGCCGTTGCTCCAGCAAGATTTCCGCCTTGGCATTTTGCACGATCACGAAGCAAGTCGTGCGTTTCGGCAACACCTTTCGAAGCTTCGCTTCGGGATAATCTGAAGTGAGTCCGAGCTGGTATGCTTGACACCCCGCGCGCACGGGACACGCGCCGCAGCGCGGAACGCTCCGCGTGCAAAGGATCGCACCGAGGTCCATGATGGCCTGTGTATATTCGGACACTTGCGCCGCCGGCGTATGCTGTTCCGAGCGAGCCCATAGCTCCCGTTCGACGGAAGGCGAACCCGGCCATCCGCCGATGGCGTGGTACCGCGCGAGGACGCGTTTGACGTTGCCGTCGAGTATCGGCTGTCGTTCGCCGAACGCGAGCGCCAATATGGCGCCTGCCGTCGAGCGACCGACGCCGGGTAAACGCATGAGATCTTCGAGCGCCTCCGGAACCTTGCCTGCATGGCGCTCCAACACGATGCCCGCGGCTTGATGGAGGTTCCGCGCCCGCGCGTAGTAGCCGAGGCCGGACCAGTAATGCAGGACCTCATCGATCGGCGCCTCGGCAAGCTCCTTCATGTTAGGGAAGCGCATGATAAACCGCTCGAAAAAAGGGATGACGGTAGGAACTTGAGTCTGCTGCAGCATGACTTCGGAAACCCATACGCGATAAGGTGATGTCAGGCGCTGCCACGGGAGATCCTTCCGGCCGTGCAAGCGATACCAACGCAATAACCGCCGGCTGAAATTATCCACAGCTACTCGATATTCGCCGCAGACAGTCGCCGCTTTTTTTAGAATCGGAGCAGATCCTTGAGCTTTTCTTGTACGTCCTTGTTGCTCTTATCCTGCGCGGGGGCTGCCTCGGCGGGCGCCGGTACGGTCTCGCCGCTCTGATCGGCCGCATCGCCGGCCCGCGGCTTCTTGCCTCCAAGCAGACCGCCCAAGGTCTCACCCAGCACACCACCCGCATCCTCGCCCAACTTTTCCTTGAGCTTTTCGGTGATCTTTTCCTTGTTTTTCTCCAACGCCTTTGCTGCTTTGACCCTGGCGAGACCAGCCACGTCTGGGGTATAGCTGGGATCGTCGAAGGTGCCGCTCACCTTGATCGGGATCGTGATCCCACCGAGATCCTCGGCGGTCGCGGACAGGGTCGTGTTCAGCGTATAGTCGATGCGCTCGCTCACGAGATCTGCTTGACCTTTTCCGGCGATCCGAAGCAACGGCGACTTCAACACCAGGTCCTGATTGCGGACGACACCCTGGTCAAAAATCAACGTGCCCGCCATCTCGCTAAAATCCGTTTTCGCTTTTTCATCGACTTTGCCGACAAAGCCTGCTTGGGCCTTACGCGTCAATTGGCCGAGATTGACGCCGATGAGGGCGCCGTCCAGAAACTGGAAAGCCGCCTTGCCTGAGAGCGTGCGCTTGATCGCATCGGCACTCGCCCCGGCGCCATTGAGCTGCGCCTTGAGATTCGCCGTCCCGGCGAGCTTGGCCTCACCCGAGAGATCCTTGAGCAGCGGCTCGATCTGCACGGCGGTCAGAGACTCATTCATGCTCAACTTCGGTTTCGCCGCCCGGGTATCGAGGCCGACACTTCCCGCGAACTGGCCTTGGTAGAGGTCGGCCGCGATCGGGTTCAGGTTGATGTCGCCATCCTTCGCGTTAACGGCCACGCTAAGCTGGGTCAGCGTGGCGTTTGCAATCTTGAGCTTGCCCACGGTGAGCACACCCTTGAGGTTTAACGCGCCCGCGGTGCTGCCGACGGGGACTCCGTCATCCGTACCGCTCGCCGCGTCACGAGCGCCGCGACCTTTCTTAGCGCGGGATTTGGGCTTGTCGCTTTTCCGGGCATCTCCCCCGGCCTTCTCCGCTTTCTCACGGGGTAAGTAACGATCGGCGTCGATCCCGTCCACGTCGAGCTTGAAGCCGATGGCGGGTTGCGAAAAATCGGCGACGCTTATCGTGCCTTTGATCCGCGTCTCATCGAGCCGCAACGCGAGATTTCTCAAGTTAATGCTATTCTTCGATCCCGCGAGCGCGGTCTCGAAGCCAACGGTCGTTAATGCATTCGGATCGGTGGTCTCGGGCACGGCCTGACCCAATTGTGTGAGCAGCTTGCGCGCGTCGAAAGGCTTGAGCTTAAGCGTTCCGGCAAACTTCGGATCCTTCTGAATGTTCTCGGCCTGCGCCGCACCCCGGACATCGAGCCCGAGACCCTGCAGGACAAGATCATTGAGCGCCGCGGTCTGCTTGTCGAGATCGATCTCGGCACGCGTCGCGAGCGTCACCTCGGCGGCTTTGTTCGGTAGGGACTTGCCCGCAAGCGCGGCCTTGACATTGAAGGGCGCGAGCGTGAGCTTCGTGCCCGTGCCCGAGAATTCCGTATCCACGTTGAGCCCGATCGCCAACGTCTCCAAGCCGGAGCCGCTCACACCGAGCTCTTTTAAGACCGGAACGACGTCATCGCCGGTGATTTTGAGCGCTCCCGCCTTGACCGCAACCGCTTTGCTGGTGAGATCGAGGTCCATGCGCGCGCTCTGCAAATCGAGATTCAGCGGCCCCTTCGCGCCGGCCGCTTGCAAGGCGGCTTGGACCCTGAGTGGCTCGACGGCGACCTTGGCCGCGGTGCCGCTCATCCCCATGTCGATGCTGAGCGCCGTGAGTGACTTGGGGATCCCCGCGATGTTGAATGCCTCGCCCGCGGCCTTGATTAATCCCGAAAGCTCTTGGCCCTTGGCGCGCAGCGTGTAGGTGACGGCCGGATTGTCTGACGTGAGATGCTGCGCCTGGATATCGCCGCCCAGGCTTGCCCCGCCGGCATCGAGCGCCAGGCCGGACACCGTGGCCGCGTTTTGCTCGAGATCGGCGCTGACGTTATCAGCCGTCAACCTGAGGTCGAGCGCGCCGCCCGGGACCGATTTGCCCTTGAGCTTGGCCGTGAAATCCAAGGGTTTAACCCCGTAACGCCGGCCTTCGAGGTCATAGTCGACCGTACCCTCCAAGGCAAGATTGCCCGTGAGGCCTTGGGGGGCATCGAAAGCCAGGGAGAGATCGAGCGGCACCGGTTCGCCCGGAGCGATCGCTCCGGTTTTTAGGGTCAGATCTTCAATCGTGTAGCGCTCCCCCTGTTGCCGGTCATCCCAGGTAATGCGGCCGCCTTTGAGATCGACACCGCCAAGGGCCAAGGCGGCGAGCGGTTGTGGCGCGGCCTCGGCCGCCGCGGCCGGCTTGCCAACGGGGGCATCGGCGGGGGGCGTTGCTTGCGCGCCCTTTTGAAGCAAATCGTCCCAGTTGGACTTTCCCGATTTATCGCGCGCCAGATTCAGCTCCAGACCCTCGAGCGCGACGGTGTCCATCTCGACCTGCTTCTGCAACAACGGCAGCAGCTTGACTCGCATCTGCACGCGCTCGGATCTAAGAAAGGGCTGCTCGCCGAATCCGGGCGCATTGCCGAGCGTGGTCGCGCCCAGTTCTAGGCCCAGCCAAGGGAACACCGTGAGTCCGATGTCACCCGCCAGATCGAGTTTTCTACCCGTCGTTTTCTCTACCTGCCCGATGATTTCGCCCTTGAAATCGTTGGGGTTTATGACCATGGGAATCATGATCGCGGCCGCGATAATCAACAGGACGACGAACCCGAACACCGCGGCGATGATTCTTAGCAACTTAGTCATGCCTTTCCTTTCTAACCGTCAAACGCTGGCGCGCCCGTTGGACGGCCGCGCGCACCTGCTCGGGCGCCGTGCCGCCGAAATGATTACGCGCGGCCACCGATCCTTCCAAGGTCAATACCTCGAATACATCGTCCTCGACGCAGGTTGAAAATTGCCGCAATTCGGTGAGTGTCAGCTCGGCCAAGTCTTTCCGCTCGGCGATGGCGTAGCGGACGGCGCGGCCGACGGCGGCGTGCGCATCGCGGAACGGCACCCCTTTGCGCGCCAAGTAGTCCGCGAGATCGGTGGCCGTACTGTACCCGCGGCGCGCGGCCTCGCGCATCCTCTCGCGCTTGATCGCGATGGCAGGCACGAGATCCGTGTAGACGCGTAGACAGCCCTTGACGGTGTCGATGATATCGAACAAGGGCTCTTTATCTTCTTGGTTGTCTTTGTTGTAGGCCAAGGGCTGCGATTTCATCAGCGTCAAGAGCCCCATCAGGTGACCGTAGACGCGTCCACTCTTCCCGCGCACGAGCTCCGGCACGTCCGGGTTCTTCTTCTGCGGCATGATGGAGGAACCGGTGCAGAAGGCGTCGCCGATCTCGATGAAATCGAACGCTTGCGATGACCATAGAACGAGCTCCTCGGAACAGCGGGAGAGGTGCATGAGAATGAGCGCGGCGCAGGCCGCGAACTCGATCGCGAAGTCGCGATCACTCACGGCATCGAGAGAATTCTCGGCGATGTGCTCAAATCCGAGCGACCGGGCGGTGAATTCGCGATCGATGGGAAAGCTCGTGCCGGCGAGCGCGGCCGCGCCCAAGGGCAGGACATTGACGCGTTGGCGGCAGTCGCAGAGCCGGTCGCGATCGCGGCAAAACATCTCGAACCACGCCAGCATGTGGTGGCCGAAGGTCACGGGTTGCGCCGTTTGCAGGTGCGTGTAGCCCGGTAGGATGGTCGCGGCTTCACGTTCGGCGACATCGACGAGCGCCGCCATGAGCAGGTGCAATTGATCGATGATGGCGTCGATCTCGGCGCGCAGGTAGAGCCGGATATCGGTGGCCACTTGGTCATTGCGCGAGCGTCCCGTATGGAGTTTCTTTCCCACCTCACCGATGCGTTCCGTGAGCCGCGCCTCGACGTTCATATGCACGTCTTCGAGCGCGATCGACCACTCGATCTCCCCGCGCTCGATGGCGTCGCGGATCGCCTCGAGAGCGGTGACGATGGCGTCACATTCGGCGGCGCTCAGCGCCCCGATACGGGCCAGCATGCGGGCATGCGCTTTGGACCCCTCGATATCGTGCCAGTAGAGGCGTCTATCGAAAGGAACGGAGGCCGTGAAGCGTTGGACGAAGGCGTCGGTCGGTTCGGAAAACCGCGAGCTCCAGAAGCTGTCTTTGATTGAGTCGGGTTTCACGCGATGGCTTAGCTGCGCGGGTGTAGCGCGGCAACGTAGCCATTAGTCTACCACATTGACTTCAACGCAGGTCTCCCCACAAGCTATTAAACGCGCTGAGCGCGGCCACCGCAGCCGTCTCCGTGCGCAAGATCCGCGGCCCCAGGCGCAAGCCTAAGAACCCGGCCTGGCGCGCCGCGTACACCTCCTCCTGACTCCATCCCCCTTCGGGTCCGGCCAAGAGCGTGAGGCTCGGTTCGGCCAGCGTAAGATCGGACAGCGTGGTCTCGCCTGCGGTCGCAAGCAGCACATTGACTCCCGAAGTCGCGCGCGCCAGCCAGGTGGGTAAATCGAGCACGGGTTCGATCGCGGGTAAGCGATTGCGTCCACACTGTTCGCACGCCTGTCGAATCACTTTGCGCCAGTGATCCAGCCGGCGTTCGGCGCGCGCCTCTGCCAGTTGCACCACCGAGCGTCGCGCTGCGATGGGAACGATGTGCGCGATCCCGAGCTCGACGGCTTTCTGGATCGTATAGTCCATGCGCTCGCCGCGTGCTAGGCCCTGCGCCAGCGTTACGCGCAAGGGCGACTCCCGTTCGATGGCGTGGTGGGGACCGATGAGCACGGCCGCCTCCGCGCGCCCGATCGACGCGATCGTGGCCTCCCATTCCCCCCCTTGGCCGTTAAACACCACGATGGCATCCCCCGCCTGGTGGCGTAATACGCGCACCAGATGCTCCGAGCACGCCCGTGGCAATGCGAGAGTGGCGCCGCGTCGAAGGGGTGTCTCGACATAGACGCGGGGGGTGCGCATGCTCAATCGGAGGTCGCGAGGTCGATGCCCTCCCTAGCCACCTCGGCCAAATGACGGATTTCGTCTTCGGTGATGACGTAGGGCGGCATAAAATAGACGACGTTTCCCAAGGGACGCAGCAGCACGCCGCGCGCGAGGGCCTGCCGGTAGATCCGGAGACCGCGCCGTTCTTGCCAGGGGTAGGGGGTTTTAGTCGCTTTGTCCTGGACGATTTCGATGGCCAGGATCATGCCCGTCTGGCGCACTTCCGCGACGTGAGGATGGTCCGTGAAATCCGCCGTCGCGGCGGCCATGGCTTGCGCGAGCTGACGGTTGTCCGCCAGCACCGGTTGCTCCTCGAAGAGCGACAGCGTGGCGAGTGCGGCGCGGCAGCCAAGCGGATTGCCGGTATAACTGTGCGAATGGAGGAAGGCGCTGAGCGTGTCATAGTCATCATAGAACGCCCGGTAAATCTCATCGGTGGTCAACACCGCGCCAAGGGGGAGGTAGCCTCCCGTCAGCCCTTTCGACAGGCACAGGAAATCGGGCGCGATCGCAGCTTGCTCGCAAGCGAAAAGGGTCCCGGTGCGACCGAAACCGACCGCGATCTCATCGGCGATCAGATGCACGCGATGCTGAGAGCAGGCCGCGCGTACTAAACTTAAGTATACGGGATCATACATACGCATCTGGCCCGCGCATTGAACCAGCGGTTCGACGATGACCGCGCATACCTCATCGGCGTAGCGCCCCAGGAGATCCGCCATCGCTACAAATCCGCGCCGCGAACATTCCGCCCAGGTCTCGCCCGGCGCGCGCCGGTAGCAATCCGGGGAGGGTGCCACGATCGGATCCGCGAGCAAGGGTGCATAGGTGTCGCGGTAGAGGGGAATCTGGGACACGGAGAGCGCCCCGAGCGTCTCGCCGTGATATGCATTCTCAAGGCAGATGAAGCGGGTCTTGCACAGCTCGCCGCGATTGCGCCAATAATGAAAGCTCATTTTGAGTGCCACTTCGACGGCACACGAGCCGTTGTCGGCGAAAAAACATTTCGTCAGGCCCGCGGGTGTGATCGCGACCAGTCGTTCCGCCAAGCTGACGGCCGCTTCGTGCGTGAACCCGGCCAGCAACACCTGCTCGAGCTCCTCTACTTGCGCTTTCACCGCGGCATTGATCCGCGGATGGCTGTGGCCGAAGAGATTGACCCACCACGAGCTGATGGCGTCAAGATAGCGCCGGCCGTCGAAGTCCTCAAGCCAGACGCCGCGCCCGCGCTGAATCGGGATCACGGGGAGGCGTTCGTGATCCTTCATTTGGGTGCAGGGGTGCCATAAGACGGCGAGGTCCCTCTGTTCGAGATCCGTGTTGCCCTCACCCATGGCGAGCCAGGGGATCTCGAGTGATCTAGGCGGCCGATCGGGCGGGCCCGATGGACTCGCCCAGCATCGCGGTGATCAAGCGGTCCTCGAGATCGATCCGGCTGGCGAGGATTTCGCCGAGGTGCGAGAGATCCCGGTGCAGGGCGGTGAGATCGCCCGGAAGCGTCAACCCCCCATACTTGTCATTAAACGCAAGTGCAATCTGAGTGGTGCGGTCAATGCCCGGATAGATCTCCATTGCCAGATCAACCACCGCCCGCCGCCGTTCCTGGCCTTCGGAAAGACGCTGATAAAGACCGAAATGCGCCGCTGCGATGTAATCGACCAGTAGCTCACAAAACTCGGTCAATAAGGCCACCGGCGGTTTATTCGCTGGAAATGGCGCTAAGCCCGAGACCTTGCAGAGCAAGACCAACACGTCCTTACGTTCCTCTAGGATATTAGTAATAAGCGAGCGCGTCTGGGGACGGGCAATGGCATGTTTCTTGGCTTGCGCTAGCATGGGGTTCCTGAAGCCGCTTTTTTACGAAAGTAGTGATTGTTCCTAAATTAACATCGTAATTAAGGCGAAAAGTGTTCCAAACCTGCTTCTCTTAAATTGCGATAGCGTAGCGGAAGCAACGTTGCCGCACGTAGCGTTGATATAATTAGAGCATATGGAGATCGCGGGGTACACGGTCCAGCAGAAAATAGGCGCGGGCGGCATGGCGACCGCCTATTTGGCGCGTCAGGACTCGTTGGGCCGATTGGTCGTCTTGAAGGTGCTGCATACCGATAGGCGCAAGAACCCGCTGGATTTCGAGCGCTTTATGAACGAAGCGCGCATCGTCGCCTCGCTCAATCACCCGCATGTCATTACCATTTACGACATCGGCGTCTGCGATGACGCCGCTTATATGTCGATGGAGTACGTCGAGGGCGGCGACCTGCGCAAACGCATGCGCGCGGTCATAACCCCCTTTGGCGCCCTCGATATATTGATTGCGGTCGGTAGCGGGCTCAGCGTTGCGCATAAAAAAGGTATAGTCCATCGCGATGTCAAGCCGGCGAATATTCTATTCCGAAAGGACGGGACGCCTTTGCTGAGTGATTTTGGCATTGCGAAACAACTTACGACCGACCTCGACCTGACGCAAACCGGTATCGTCCTCGGAAGCCCGAACTACATGGCTCCAGAACAAGCGGAGCCCGGCTCCATCGACGGCCGCGCCGACATCTATGCCCTGGGCGTGATCCTGTATGAAATGCTGACAGGCGTGAAACCCTACCAATCCGACTCCGTGCTGGATGTGATCATGCAACATAAGCGGGCGCCGATCCCGCTCTTGCCTTCCGGTCTAGATCAATTCCAGCCCCTCATCAACCTCATGCTGGCGAAGAACCGCAAAGATCGGTTTCGGGACGCGGACAGTCTGCTGCATCATGTACGGCACATGATGCAGAGCGGGATTATCAAGACATCGACCCAGGCGAAGCTCACTCCCGATGTCGATGTCTCCGGCGAGCATACGCTGTCCCTCGACAACGGCCGAATCATCGAGCTACCGGTGCGGACCTCCTCGCGGCGTTCGGTCCACGCGCTGGGGGGGCTGCTGGCCGTGGCTGTTGCAGGGTACGCGGGTCTTTTTTATGCCCAGGCCCGCGTCGACCGCGATGCGGGTCCGCGCCACGATCCCGAGCTACAGAGCCTCGCGGTCGATGTCGATCGGAACCTTCTCGGAGACGCCCGCGCCACGAGTCCCGTAGCAACGAGCGTCAGCGTCGATCCCGGTAGTGCGGAAGTGGTAAAGGCGCTCGCATGGCTCGCGAAAAAAAGTCTGGACGATTACCGCCTTACCCACCCTCCCCAGGACAACGCTTATTACTACTACTCGCGCTTGCTCGAGATCGAGCCCGGCAACGTACCGGCGCGTAAGGGATTATTGGCGATCGGAGAACGCTTCGCGTTTCTCGCCGAGCGCGAGCTGGCTAACAACAACTACGACCGGGCCAAAGGATACGTTGCGATTGGGTTGCAATTCGCGCCCGAAAACGACACGCTGCTGGCGCTTAAATCGCTGGCGCAACGCCCGCACGGGGGCTTGGCCGATACGCTGGCCAAGTTCTTCCGCTAGACCGGCGATGTCCATGGACCGTCCGCTTCATCCCGGTGTCGCATCCAGTTGCGCGGGGTGTCTTAAACGCATGTAGGTATTACCGTCGCGGCGCGAAAGCCAGCCGCGCACGCTGACGAGCGTACCCACCCAATGATGAAAATCTAACTGCTTAAAATATCGGAGATCGGTGCGCTGGATCCGAACCGCGAAGGCGGGGCCGAAGTTTAGCCACTGGGAGGCGCGCGTGGCGCGGACTCCGCTGATACGACCGGTGACGACTCGATAGCCCCGGGACAAACCCGCGACGCGCCCGGCATCCACGGGTTTATAGCGCGCGAGCCTCCACAGGCCGAGATTCGATCTCTGCGCCGCCCTTTCGGCGTCGCGATAACATTCCACATAGTCGAGGTTGGGCGGAAAAATCAACGCCGTTGCGAGGCCCCTCTCGAGTAACCATGCCTGGACATTGGTGCCATCGCGCAGCAACAAGTGGCTTAGTTGCCGCCCGAACCTATCGCGGCTCTGCCGATCGTACTGTAGGCCAACGCGGGATTCGCCCGTGAGCAGCCGTTTTAGCGCTCCGCGGGCAGGCTCCGCAAGCGCTTGAGAGCGGCGGCCCTCACGCCCGATCTCCGGTGCATTGATGCCGATGAGACGGACCTTGCGCCGGTCCGCGAGCACCACGGTGTCGCCGTCGATAACGTAACGAACTGCGACATACTCATCGATCCCAGCCGGCGCGCACTGGAGTGGCGCGGCCTGCGGGGCCGGGCAAGCGATCCCCCAGGATGCGACGAACGCTAGGAGAGGAAGCCAGATTCCCTGGGCGCATACGGTAGACACCGCACCGTAAACTAGGAGTGCAACTTATACTTGCGCCGGAATCGATCCACACGCCCCGCGGTATCCACGAGCCTCTGCTTGCCGGTGTAGAACGGGTGACAGGCGGAGCACACGTCAATATGGATGTCCTTACCGACCGTGGAGCGCGTGGCGAAGCTATTGCCACAACTGCAGGTGACGGTTATCTCGGTGTATGCCGGATGAATGTCGGGTTTCATGAAAGTATCAATTTCAAAAAAAACTATGCGATCTTAGCGACTGAGGCGTGATCAGCGCAACGGGTTCTCGCGGTTGGCGCGGGCCCTCAACCGGCTAGGAGCGACTGGTACAGGTGCTGGGTCTTCGCCGAGGGTTCGCCCCCCGTCAGACTCACGACACTCCTGTGCCAGTGGCGGTACGCAATGACGCCCTCGCCGGGGCGGTCAAGGACGGCATAGGCACGCATCACGCCGCGCACGAAATCCTCATTGGTTCTGTCGATCTCAAGCCCCCTCACAAGCACCTGAGTCACCTTGTCATAGCGCCCCTCGCGTTCGAGCGCACCCGCACAAGTCGCAATGTACCGGAGCACCTTGCGGTGTAAGTGTTCCCGCACGTGCAGCCACGAGACGTTATCGCCTTCGGACATCAAGAAGGGACCTTGATATAGCCCAGAGATCTTGGAAAAAACCGTGAAGGGGTCCTCCGTGCTCGAATTGAACAGACGCTCCAGTGCCCAGCAATCTACCCAGCAGGTCGCGTGGTTCAGGGTGAGCTGGTGGCCCCGTCGCTGGATGGCTTCAACCCCTAGCAGTTCCCGGAGCCTAAACAAGGTCGTTGCTAGTGCCTGTCCGGCGCGATCTCCCTCGCTGTCGGGCCAGAGCGCGTCGCACAATCGTTCCGCGGGCACTTCCCGCCCTCCAAAGGCGATCAGGGTCGCGAGCAGGTTCAACGGTACTCTCGGTTTCTTGGACTTGAAGCGGAGCGGGTCGCCGTTTCTCAGGATCGAAAATCGGCCCAACGTGTAGATTGTTATTTCCATCGCGCTTACCTTCCCTCGTGATCCGCGGGCGAACCCCTAGAAAATCCTAGCATGCGCAAATTTTCGATTCTGTGACAAATTCACACTCTGGATTTGCTCCAAAGCGGGATGCTCACGGTTGCCTTCCGGCTCGTGTTATCGGCGCCGTCGTCGCAGGTTGCAACCTCCTGGCGGGGACCGTTCACGGCAATCAATTCTGTACCTCATATGTAATGCTAATGCAAGTATTCTGATGCGGCCATTGCGTGGCGTGGCGTCATCCCTCGGGCAATTGGGCCGGTGGCGGGATGAGTGAATAGCGATGCAACCCGCCATGTGGTGCGATAGGAGCTATTCTCAGTGAACCGAAGTTTAACTATCTTAACGATTAGGAGCATGATCATGAAGTTGAAACCAAACCTTAGCGAAACGAAAGGGCTAGGTTCTGAAGTGGCAATGCGGGTTGCCGGTGCGGTGAGCCTAGCAGTCGTCTTGGCGTTCGGCGGGTCAGCGTATGCCGAGGAAGCCGCCGTCGATGACGGTGCCCCTTCCCTGGTCACGTCTAAGCCGATGAAACCGGTCACGCGTACGGTGGAGGAGATGGAAGCGGACGAGGCAGCGCATCCGCAGGCTGCCGCGCCTGCCGGCGAGATCCCCTTTAGGCCCACCATGGACGCGAGCGACTACGAGTTCGAGAAAGGAGCAGCGGCCGCCGCATCCAAAAGCGCAAGGCCGCAACCCTCAAGCGCCTCGCTCGTCCCGGCGACCCTGAAGAACGTCAACTGCGACGGCCTCTCCCAGGCCGGTCTGGTTCCCCCCGATACGCACGGGGCCATCGGACACACGCATTACGTGCAGATCGTCAATAGCGCCATCCGGGGTTATACCCGCGCGGGGATCAACGGCGATGTCAACATCGCGTGCGGACCACCGGTACTGAACACATCGCTGGCCGCGTTCTTCGGCTACTTCGCACAGACCCTCTTCGACCCGCGCGTGGTCTACGATCACCACTATCGGCGCTGGATTGTGACAGCCGAGGCCTTTCCCGAGAGCGCGACCGTGCAGCGGCACTTCGTGGCGGTGTCCAAGACCGCGAATGCCGCAGGCGCGTACTTTATCTATAACTTAGACGTGAATTTCTTCAATAACACAGAGTTCTTCGATTACCCGCAACTCGGCTTCGATGCGGACGCGGTCATCATCACGGCCAATATCTTCAACCCGGGCTATGTCGGATCCCGCGTCATCTCGCTGTCGAAGTCCCGTATCTACAACGGGCTGGGCGTGCCCTTCTGCTTTTTCTTCGGGGGGCCGCTCAATAACGGCACCATCGCCCCGCCGATCGTGCGCGACCTTGGTCCAGAAACCTGGCTAGCCTCGGCGGCACCGGCGGACAGCAAGATCCGGGTGACGAAATGGAAGAACTTCGGCCACGTCTGCCCGACGTTTGTCGCGACTACAGATATCCCCGTGGCGGCTTACACCGTTCCGGCCGATGCGCCGCAACCGGGGACGGCCGAGACACTCGATGTGCTGGATTCCCGTTTCGTCAACGCCAGCACCCAGATCGGGAACTTGCTGTACAACGTGCACGCGATCGCCTTCGGGCCGGCGGCGGTGAGGCGTTACATACTCAACGTCCCTGCAGGTACGGCCAGTTCGTCCACCTTCTTCTCGAGCGCTATCTCGAGCGACTTCAATGCCTCGATCGCGGTGAACGATGTCTTGAACGAGTACATCACCTTCTCGAGGAGCGACACCGCGACCTTCCCGCAGGTCCGGTTCGCGGGCAAGCAGTCAGCAGACGCAGGCTTCGGTCTGGGCACGGCCTTCACCAGCCCGACATTCCTGAGCGGGAACGGTGGCCGATGGGGTGATTACTCGGCGATCACGATTGACCCAACCAGCACCAACACCGCCTGGGGTGTCAACGAGAAGGCGAACCTCAACCATACCTGGGGTTCCCGTATCTTCAAGATCGGAATACCCTAACCCTGCACGAGGCCTGGATGGCCTAAACATCATACCTCCCAAAGGACGCGGCGCGCGGATCGCGCCGCGTCCTTTTTTTTTACGCTCTACTGTACGGTCTCTCGGCGGCGCAGAGGCGTCCGAGGATACGGTCGAACAGGGATCAGGGCTCGAGCAGGTGAATGAGCCTTCAAATAGCGCCGGGAAGTCGAGCGCGCAGACGAGCTGCTGCGAACTACCGAAACTCGGCAATGACCGGCGCGTGGTCGGAAGGCTTGGGCTGGCCGCGCGGTTCTTTGTCAATGCGGCAATCGATACAGCGCGAGGCCAGTGACTCACTCGCCAGGATGAGGTCGATGCGGAGACCGTGATTGCGCCGATAGTTTCCGGCGCGATAGTCCCACCAGGAATAAAATCCCGCGTCCTGCCGAAAAAGTCGAAACACATCCGTAAGCCCGAGCGCCGATAGTCGCTGCAAGCGTTCTCGTTCCGGCGGGCTCACGAGAACATTTCCCTCCCAAGCCACGGGATCATAGACGTCCCGGTCCTCGGGTGCGATATTAAAATCCCCGAGAATGATAACGTCGTTCCCGCTCCGGAGCAGCGACGCCGCGTAGAGGGTGAAATGCCGCAACCAATCGAGTTTGTATGCGTATTTTTCCGATCCCACCTCTAAGCCGTTGGGAACGTAAACGTTCACGAGCGTTATTTTGTCGAACACACCCGTCAGGATCCGGCGTTGCGGATCGTTCAGTCCCGGTACCTCCGTCACGATGTCTGTACCTGTGCCCCGGCTCAGAATCGCTACGCCGTTGTAACTCTTCTGACCCGCGTAAAGCGCCTGATAACCGGCTGCGAGAAAAACATCGGCCGGAAACTCGGCGTCCGGCACTTTGGTTTCCTGCAATGCCAGCAGATCGGGGCGTTCCTGGGCCAGCCATGGCACGATTTGCTCGGTGCGCATACGTAAGGAATTGACGTTCCAGGTAGCTACCTTTAGCACACGGCCCAACCCTCGCGCGCTAGATGCGGAAACCCCCGTGGCGCCGCCGTTGCAGGTAGTCCGCGAGATAAAACCCCCATCCGGCGCCGAGGACCAGGGCCAAGGCCGCGAAGAGCAAGTGCAACTTAAACTTCGCGATAAAGGGTTCGTTTGCGGGAACGGTGCTTGGGGGAGGGGCCCCGCCGCTCGGAGCGGTGAGTGTCGCCAATCGCGTCTGCAATTCCTTGGCCCGCAGGCGTTCTGCCTCAAGCGATCGGGTGAGGGCCGCATTCTGTTCCTGCAATTTTTCGATTTCGGACGCCTGCGGATCAGGCTCCTCCGCGCGCGAGGCGTTCGGGGCGGCCGGACCCGGACTCGCGCTTGCGGTCCGCAGACGCTCTTTTAATTTCTTGACCTCCGCGTTCAACTGCTTGTTTTGTTTGTCCAGCGCATCCGCCACCATGCGGGCAGGACGCTCCGGCATCAGGTAGACGGCATCGACCCATCCGGTGATCCCTTCGGGTCCCTTTATTTGCGCCAAACCGGCTTCCCGCTTCAGCACTTCCAGTCTGGTCCCGGTGGGCAACACCTTGATGATCTCGCTTTCGAGATCCTTGTCTTTGTGAATACCGATGAGCAGCCGATCGATAACATAGGCCTGCTCGGCAATTAGATGCGGGGATTCCAGGGTAAGCACGATCGCTAGGGATGTTGCGCGCAGGCGTCGCATAGCTGCTAATCAGGTTACGCCGCGAGGCCCCAGCGGCGTAGGAGCGGAGCTATCTGAGGTTCGCGCCCGCGAAACTGGACGAACATTTCCATGGGCTCGCGGGTTCCGCCTTGCTCCAAGAATGTCTGCATGAATCCTTCCCCGGTCTCGGCATCGAAGACCCCGCTTTCCTGAAATTTCGAGAAAGCGTCCGCGGCTAGCACCTCCGCCCATTTGTAGCTGTAATAACCCGCCGCATAGCCGCCGGAGAAGATATGCGAGAATCCGTGCTGAAAACGGTTAAAGAGCGGCGGCTTAACGACGGCAATCTCCGCGCGAACGCGGTCCAAGACTGCCTGGATCAGGGATGCGCTGTAAGGGCCCGGCGTCAGGTGCAGGCGAAAATCGAACAAGGCGAATTCGAGCTGACGCACCATTTGCATACCCGATTGGAAGGTTTTCGCCGCGTGCATGCGCTTATAGAGCGCTGTATCGATGGGGGCACCCGTCTCATAGTGGCCGCTGATGAGATCCAGTGCTTGCGGTTCCCAACACCAGTTTTCCATGAGTTGACTCGGCAACTCCACGGCATCCCAGGGAACGCCGTTGACCCCGGCGACACTTGGATAATCGACCAAGGTCAGCAGGTGGTGCAGTCCATGCCCGAACTCGTGGAACAGGGTATTCACGTCGTCATGGGTTAGCAAAGCCGGGTGCTCGCCAATCGGCGGAGCGAAGTTACACGTCAGGAACGCGACGGGGATCTGTACGCCCGCCGGCGAGCGCTTGCGCACGATGCATTCGTCCATCCAGGCCCCACCGCGTTTGTGCGGGCGCGCATAGAGGTCGAGGTAAAACCCCCCGCGCAACGAGCCGCCGCGGTCGTAGACCTCGTAGAAACCTACGTCCGAATGCCAAGTCTCGACATCGGCGCGCGCCCGGATGTTTAGACCGTAAATGCCCCGGACAATCGCGAACAACCCGTTCACTACCCGCGGCGCCGGGAAATAGGGCCGCAGTTCTTCTTGCGAAAGCGAAAAGCGCTGCTGCTTCAGTTTTTCGGAATAGTAGGCGACGTCCCAGGCATGCAAACCATCGCGGCCGTAGTGCGTCTTGGCGAAGTCTTGAAGCTCTGCCAGCTCGCGCTCGGCTACCGGCCGCGCGCGGGCGCCGAGATCCTCCAGAAAGCCCAGCACCTCGTCGGCGCTCTTGGCCATTCTCGGAACCAGCGCCAGCTCCGCATAATGTTGATAGCCGAGCAGCCGCGCCAGCTCCGCGCGCAGATTCAGGATCTCTACCATGATCTCCGAGTTGTCCCAGCGCCCGGCAAGGGGCCCCTGGTCGGATGCGCGCGTCACGTAAGCTAAGTAGACTTCGCGGCGTAAGTCGCGATCGTCCGCAAAGGTCAATAGGGGCAGGTAAAGCGGGAGTTCGAGCGTCAGCAGCCATCCCGAAAGACCCTCGCGCGCCGCTCGTTGCTGGGCAAGATCACGCGCCGATGGCGGCAGCCCTTGGAGCGTGGCAGGATCGATGAGGTGTTTCTTCCAGCCGTGGGTCGCATCGAGCAAATGCTCTTCAAAACGCGCATCGAGCTCGGCTAGCCGTTGTTTGATGGCCCTGAAACGCTCCTTCTTTTTGCCATTCAGTTCCACGCCCGAGAGCCTAAAATCGCGTAGGGCATTCTCAATAATTTTGCGCTCGGCCCGAGGCAGCCGCGAAAATTCCGGGCTGATCTGCACGCTTCTATAGGCGTTATAAAGGCCTTCGTTCTGGCCGAGCTCGGTGGTGTAGTCGCTGAGCTTGGGCAGACAATTGCTGAAAGCTGCGCGCAGTTCATCGTTGTCGGCCACCGCATGCAGATGCCGCACCGGCGCCCAGGCACGGCTTAACCGATCCTGTAAGTCTTCTACCGGCCGCAGCGTTAGTTCCCAGTCCGGCGTTGCCGCGTTTTCTAGCAGCGATGCCAAGGCCGTCCGATTTTCGGCGAGCACGGTATCGATGGCCGGTTCCACGTGACCGACCTCGATGTGTTTGAACGGCGGTAAACCCGCCTCGGTCAGTAAGGGATTTTCCATTCGCTTCCGAGTCGTTCGCGATCTTGCCGCTGAATGTTATCAGTCGAATGTCGTGCGCCGCTGCGCCGACGGCCCGACGTTCTTTGATGGCAACTCTATCATAGGTTCAAAAAATGACACGCCCTGCGATGGGCTTAAGGGCCGAGCCGCATTGACATGCACGGGGATGGGCTCAGTATAGTGCATGAATGACGGTAGCAACCGTTCCTGCGAGGAGGACACCGATGAAAGGCGACGGGAAACTGATCGACTATCTCAATAAGGTCTTGAAGAACGAGCTTACTTCGATCAACCAGTATTTTGTGCATGCACGCATGTTCAAGAACTGGGGATGGCATAAGCTCAACGAGTACGAGTTTCGTGAATCCCTGGACGAGATGAAACATGCGGATCATTTGATCGAACGGATCCTGTTCTTGGACGGACTGCCGAACCTCCAGGACCTAGGAAGACTTATGCTGGGGGAGAACGTGACAGAAATGCTGACCTGTGACCTTAGACTCGAGAACAACGCGATGACCCTGCTGCGGGAGGCGATTGCGTGGTGTGAATCGAGCCGGGATTTCGTGTCCAGATCGCTCTTGGAAGAGATACTGCATGGAGAAGAAGAGCACATAGGTTGGTTGGAAACCCAGCTTGAATTAATTGAGAAACTGGGGATTGAAAACTATCTATTGTCGATGCGCTAGGTAGCGCAGAGAACGTTGTTCGTTAAACTGCTGTTTCAAAGTGCTTGCGAATGCTTCTCATTTGTAATAGCATTTGCATCAGCCTGGAATTGAAGAGGAAGCGAGAATGCTTGTTTGTATCTGTCACGGGGTCAAGGATCAAGATATTGAGCGCGCCATCCAAAACGGCGTAATTTCGGTGAGCCAGCTTAGCGATAAGCTGCATCTTGGTACGAGTTGCGGCTGCTGCGTGGATTACGCGGAAGAATACCTCAAGGGCCGGCAGCTTGGTTCGTCCCTGCAAGCGGGTAGCTTGATGGCTGTCGATCAAGCGACGGTTCAGGGTCCGGGGCGGACGAGGTTGCGGGTGGTGGCGATGGAGCTGGATAGCAGACGAGAGCTGATCCAGTAGGCCAGGTTTTATATTTTTCTCGAGTATTGAATGCGTCGTATTATCATTATGATTTAGGTTAATGGAGAAGCAAAGTGAAACGTCCCTGTTGTCTAAGCTTCACTCGATCGGCGCAGGTCTTAGGAACCGTATTGGGGCTCGCGTCGGGTTACGTTCACGCCGCCCCAAGCCCGGAGGAGATGTGGAAAATCATCCAGCAACAGCAGAAGACCATTGAAGAGTTGAAGACGAAGCTTGAATCGACTCAGGAAAGCGTTCGGGTAACGCAAGATAAGGTCGAGACTGCCGAGCAAAAAGTCGAGGCCACGGCGGACGCGATCGAAGCGGCTCCACGCGGTGCGTCATGGGCGGATAGAACCAGAGTCGGGGGCTACGGTGAATTGCATTACAACAATCTCGACAATGATTTCACCGGGACGAAGACAGATGAAGTCGATTTTCATCGGTTCGTGCTCTACTTCGGCCATGATTTCACGGACCGCTTCCGATTTTTCTCCGAATTGGAACTGGAACACGCGGTCAGCGGCGAGGGCCAGAACGGCGAAGTCGAGTTAGAACAGGCCTGGGTTGAATTCGATGTGTTCGACTCCCAGCGCGTGCGCGCAGGCTTGGACCTGATCCCGGTCGGTATCATCAATCCTACCCACGAGCCTCCGACTTTTTTTGGCGTAGAGCGCAATCCGGTCGAAACCTTTATCATTCCGACAACCTGGTGGGAGGCGGGCCTGGGGGCGATGGGTGAGATCGCGCCCGGATGGAATTACGATCTCGTGCTGACTTCTGGTCTCGATACCCCCACGACCGGATTTGACGACGCATTTTTCATCCGTGAGGGCCGTCAGAAGGTCTCGGAGGCCCTCGCGGATGACGGGGCCGTGACCGGCCGCATTCGCTATACCGGTTATCCTGGCCTTGAGCTTGGGTTTACGGGACAATATCAGTCCGATCTCACGCAGGGTGCGCTGGGCATTGATGCCACGCTCTTCGAGGGACACGTCGATTTTCGTAAAGGTGGTTGGGGCTTGCGCGCGCTTGCGGCGCGCTGGGACCTCGACGACGGCCCCGCGGGCGTGGGACCGGAAAGCGGGCCTTCCCCCGGGCGCGACGAACAATGGGGTTGGTACATCGAACCCTCATATCGATTTGATCTGCCAGGGTGGCTTCCGGGCGAACTTGGCCTATTCGCACGCTATAACCAATGGAATAATAACGCGGGCGCGGATCTTGACACGGAACAAGAGCAGGTCAATGCCGGATTCAACTACTGGCCGCATCCCGACATCGTCTTCAAGTTCGACGTACAAGAGCAATTTGGTGAGGACGATACGAACGATGACGACGGCTTTAATTTGGGCGTGGGTTATCAATTTTGACCGCAAGCGATATTCCGGATGTCCTCGTTTTTAATCATCGCTTCGATGTCGTAACAGGACATGCCGTTCCCACACGTGTTAACCTTCCTAGCGCTCGCGACGATCGCACTCTCGGCCCGCTCCGCTGCGGAGGGTATCTATCAAACGCCGGAGGATTTCCTGCGCGAGGCCTTTGCCGGCGCTCCGCCCGAGCCCTCCAAGCTCTGGATCGATGAGAAACTCAAGCCAAGTATCCGCGCGATTCTGGAACATGATCTCGATGTCTTGCGTCTTCGCTATTGGGGCAAGGACGGGAGGACCGCCTGGATCCTCGACGAAATCGGTAAAGAACGGCCGATCACGACCGGCATCGTGGTCGATCGCGGCACGATCGAGCGGATCAAGGTCTTAGTGTTTCGGGAAAGCCGGGGCTGGGAAGTGCGCTATCCGTTCTTCACCGATCAATTCACCGGCGTGACGCTGGCAACAGGACAGCAACTGGACCGCGATATCGACGGGATCTCAGGCGCCACGCTTTCGGTGCGCGCGTTGACTAAGCTCGCCCGCCTCGCCTTGTTTCTGCACCCCCATAGCGATTTCGCCGATGGGAAAAAATAGTTCCGGCCCTGCCTGGCGCGCCGAGGATGCAATGAAATGGAAGGGGAATACCTCATCGCGAGCGCCCTTGCAGCAATGGCATCGGCGCGTGGGGATGACCGGGGCCGTCTTTTTCGTCTTCCTCATCACGACCGGCCTGCTGCTAAACCACACCGGCGCGCTGGGGCTCGGCAAGCGGTTTGTCGAGACGCCATGGCTGCTGGATCTCTACCACATATCCGCACCGAAAGCGCCAGTCGCCTTTTCCGCGGGCGAGCATTTTGTCACTCGCCTAGGTGATCGCCTCTACCTCGATACGAAAGAATTGCCCGAACGCGCGGAACGGTTGATTGGGGCACTGAAACTCGGCGATACCTTGCTCATCGCCATCCCCGGAAAGCTTTTAGTAATTACCCCACGGGGGGAATTGATCGAGCGCATCGACGGTGCCGATGGCGTCCCCGCGGGAATGAAACGGATCGGCCTCACAGCTTCGGGACAACTGGTTATTCGTGCGGCGCACGGCGATTACCTGGCCAACTTGGAAAAGTTTGACTGGCGGAAATCCACGACAGCAGACGTGGGTTGGGCCACGCCGCTAGCGCTGCCGCCCGAGCTAGAGGAAAAGCTAATGCAGGCCTATCGCGGCAGCGGCCTGCCGCTGGAACGCGTGATCCTCGATCTGCATAGCGGGCGCATCGTGGGCCAATGGGGGGTCTATGTGGTCGACGGCGCGGCGTTGCTGTTCTTGGCGCTCGTGATCACGGGGTTGTGGATGTGGATGAAACAACGCGTATGAAAATCTATGGTAGCTTTCCGGCCATGATCATGCGGTTCTTGAGTATGAGGGGAGAAATCCAAACCACCAAGTCGTCGAATTCTTCGCCCGTTCCGCCCGTATAGTCGCGCGACACAAACGTACGTAACGTATCCCCAGCGATAGATGAATCGTCAAAGTTTTCATCCTCGTGGGGAGAGGCGTCCGCGGGAAGAAATCGGTGCTTCCCGTGGGAAATGACGACTGCGGCAACCTCGGTTGTGATTTCAGTGGTCCCTAGAATAGTGGCATCGCCATCTCTGATGGTGATATCGCCGTCCGAGCATAGTGCGAAGGACGCCTGCGCCGGCGTCGTCGTGCATGGTGGCGTAGGCAGCCCTGGTGGTGGAGGTGGTGCCACTGTGTTTTGGGAGATAGCGTCTGCATAGGACGGAGTGACGCGATAGCGAAAGCGCCGGCCCCACGCGTCTAGCTCGGGAACGGCAAGGTCAACCCACGGAAGGTTCCCGACGACGACCCCACCCGTGCAGACACCACCTGTTCGATTTTCGCTACCGTCACCGTCGGTATCCGGACATGGAAGTCGTCCGTTCGCCAGGGCAAAACCGTAAAGTGCCTCTTTTGTTTCGTCGAGCATTGCTTGCGTCTTTTGCCGATCCGCCTGTTCGATCCTTACCGATAACGGCCCGAGTAAACTGCCCAGTAACAGTGCGATCACGACTACCGCGATTGCAATTTCAATCAGGGTAAATCCGTCCACTCTCAGGCGCTTCATTCAAGGGCCACTCTTAATCCCTGTGCGATGACCGGCACGAGAACTAGACAGCGGCCAGAATTACTGTTGCGCTGGCGATCTCTAATAACGAGAACCCAGACTGACGTCGCATTCCGCCAAACGCTAGGCTAGGGCGCCACGATCATCGTTTGATCGTTGTAGCTCGGTGTGATGGCGGTTCCGACAGCATCGTATATAGGACCCCCATTAGTGTTTTCGGCACTATCTAGATATTCATTTGCAGGCCACGGAGGGGGTGGCGGCGGTAAAGATGTTCGATCCTGGGCGCTGCCTTTCACGGGAAATGGTGGATCCGTAATCGTTTTGCCGGCTGAGACGAGTAAAGCTTCTACGTTATTTGCACCGCCAACAGTCAAAAAGCCACTTCCAGAACAGTTCAGCGTTGTGGACTGACAAGCGTTTGCAACAGTGTAATAGAGTAAGTTTGGCCACTGATTTTGGAGAAACCAACCCATCGGGGGCGGCGGGAATACAAGCCGCGGGTTCGGTGAAGTTCCGCCGGCGTCTATTGGCAAAAATCCGCTGAGCAACCCATTCATCCCCCACTTGCTACCTGTTGTAGAACCCAGATCTGCCGCGTAAGGATAATAGTTATTCGTCGGATAGTAGGTCTGTAATACCCCTCGCGCTTCTCCAAGAACTCGCTTTTCCACCGCTTTCATTAACTCTTGGCGGGTTATGGTCAATAAAGAGTCATTGAATTCTATCGTGGGATTTGAGGCTTGAGTAGCGAAAACTAAATTACCATCGTTGTTTTCCTCTTCCAGATAATTACTTGGGTTATTTGGACCGGTATTTCTGCTCTGACCTGTTAGTGCTGCATTCGGCGCGATGATTACCACCACGATGTCGCCTACTCCATCTACCGTCACTTCTCCTAGTACTTCACTATTTAGGGCGGGAGAACCAATGGGAAGGCTATATCGATAGGCTTCTGTAATGGCGTACCATAACCGTTCTCCCGCGGTGTCCCTTAGATCGCCGAGTCCCAGATATCGCCAAGGAATCCTTCCGACGAGAGAGTTCGTGCTCGCAGCGCAATTAGATCGGGGCATGTCGTATGGCGCTGTGTCACTTGGGCAGGGGAGATATCCAGGTCCCTTATTTGGATTTATTTGGTCAGGATAGGATGAGGCATATCCAATTAAAGCCGCTTTCGCTTCCGCCAGCGCGCGCGTTGTCTGCTCGTTGCGGTAGGATTGAGTGGCCGCCGCGTTTAGCCCTCTTAGCAAAACAAATGAAACCCCCGTTACAAGAACGAGGAGGAATGCGATAAGGGCAAAGCCGGAATCGTTTCTAATAGTGCATTTCGCTAAAACGTTCACAATACTGGTCCCGTCATGCCAGCGAAGGCTGGCATCCAGTCGTTATCAAATACCCCTGGATTCCAGCTTGCGCTGGAATGACGAATTAGGGATAGCCCCACTTAAATTTAGCCTTCAATGTCATCATTTATTTGAAGCCGCGTACCAGTTACCACAAGGGACCAGCGTTGACCAATCTCGCTAACGTCTTGGTAGAGACGACGGGTCCTTAGATTAATAGACTGGCGGTGGTTTCGCGAAACGCCGTCCTACCTACCGGGCGATCCCGGTGCCGGCGATGCATTATCCGATGTCGTCTCGGCATCGTTTGTCTCTTGATACAAATCAACCACGCGCGCAGCGGCGGGGTCGAACGATTGGCCGGGTTTTAAGCCAATGCCCACGGGGGAGTTCTGGACCCGGACCGGTACAGTTTGGCCGCGGATGCCTCGGACATTAACATCGACCTGGTGCGATCCAAGGTCGCCCGTTAGCGAATTGGTGCCGTTGATCCAAACGGTATTGTTCCCGCGCGAGCGGGATACGAAGCCGTCCACTCTGACACTTTGAACCGGGGGCGGTTCAGGTGCCAGGGCTTCAGGCTCCAGCGGCTCGGGCGGCGCTTCGGCCCGCGGAGGCTGATTGCGCAAGGCTTCGAGCATCTGCCGCTCTTCCGGTGTCGTGAACAACCGGCCGAGATCATCGGCACGAATGCCGGGGCTCAGGAGCCCGAGCCCGACTAATGCAATGATTGTTATCATGGCGTTTTCATGGCGCTGCACGCCTCTTTTGTCTGCCCACACGTTACAATAAAGTATCGCCTTCAATGTAGGGTGGGTTAGCCGCGCTGTTTGCGGCGTAACCCACCAACCCGTCGGCCGAAGGCCGACACCTTGGAGTACGGCTTGAAAAGGAGGCCCGCTGCGCGGGCCGAGTCGGTGGGTTACGGGCTGCGCCCTAACCCACCCTACATTTTGATATATTTTGCTAAGTTCTAGAGATCGATCGTCTCGCCGCTTGCGAGGCTCAAGGTAAACCAAAGCAAGTCACATTCCGCCGTGACGTTTTCCTTATCCGGATTCTCGGCGACTACATTTTGCGCTCGCTTGAGCGTACATGCCTTGACGGTATAGATCCCCGGCGCCTTCTCGTCGAGATCTTGCAGCAAGGATGCGAGATCGTTCTCGTGTAACAACCCGAGCTCCAGCTTCATCGTGCTGGTATTGATTTGATAAGGCCCGGGGACGAGCGGGAATGCGGGGCTGTACGCTTCGCGCGAGGTGATCTCATAACGCAGGCCGGGAAGTTTGAGTGTCGCCGCGGCGTTTTTTAGGATCTCCACCCAATCCAAGCGCTTTTCTTCTCCGACGATTCCGCGCCGGTAAAGATTGACGAAGCGCGGATATTGCTCTTTGATGATAAGCTCGTCCTGATCCACGGATAGGTACTTGCGGCTTACCTCCAGAAACTTCTGGTTGTTGAGCCGATAGTCCTCCGCCATCCGGTCGCGAAAATAACCGCTGGCAATGATAAGCAAGGCGCTGATGATGAGCGCACCCACCAGCGCCGCGAGCGGCGCGCTCAACAGCGGCCATTCGATGTCAACCATTCGCATCTTCGGCTCCGAAAACGACCCGCAACGAGAACGCTGCTTTCTCGGGTCTATTCACGTCCTTCGTATCACCGCGAATTTGGGCGCTCGAGCGGGTATCGAGCGGGAGGTTCACAGCCGTGACCGAATGGGCTTGGTACTTCGACCGCAACACCTCGCCGAAGCGATTGATCTCAGCTAAAGCGGCCCGGAAATTCCCGTCGAAGGGATAGACATTGGCGGTGATCTCTGCGATTTCATAGTAACTGGGCGCTTGACCCGCGTCTGGAACGGCTGGCGCCTGCGGGGTGGCGGCGCCCGCGCCCGCTTGCGGGTCGGTGCTCACGGTCCATTGGATTTCTTCCAGCCGCAGGGTGGGGAAACCAGCGAGCGCCTGCCCGAGGACCTCCATCCGATCGAGCGGGGCCGCTTTGTGTCGAGTCAGCGTATCGACGATGTCCACGGCGGTCTTGATATCGGCGGGGCTCACCGCGGTGGGGGGCAGCCGTCCCTTTTCCCTATCGTAGCGCGCTTGATAGAACATGGCTTTTTGTACTGCATCCCGAGCTAGTTGCCTGTCCGACGCGCCATCTATCAGGTTGAACCAGCTCCACAGAGCGCTGCCGAGCAAGGCGATAACGCTCGCCGCATACAGACCAGCGCGGGTTTGGTACAGCGCATAGTAACGGCGTTCTTCATTGGAGGCGAAATGGTTCTTCGGTTGGGTGCGCAGCAAGAGGTGCGCGAAGATATGATCGCTAAACGGAGTGGTGAGCACTCCGTGGATCCCCAGACGCCTTGCGACATCGCCGACGTCCAGCAAGTGATAACGTACCGTTTCCGTGTTGCGGCACGCTTGCTCCAACTGGTCCAATGATTCGCCATGGGCGAGGATATAGATATCGAGGGGCTCGGCTTTTAGGAGCTGCACGCTGGTGAGGTAGCGCTCGAACTTCCCCAGCTCCCCGAGGATATACTGGGCGAAGGGCACCGTGCCGAGCCTGGGAAGCTTGGCGAGCCGGCTCATCTTGAGTATCCGATCGTTGAAAAAGGACTGCCGCAGCCCGCTCGACCCCTGCATGGTTACGAGCAGCACATCCCGGGAAGGGACCTTCATCTTGGCGAGAAGGGAAGCGCTTAGAATCGGCAAGGAGTAGATGCCCGCCAACGCAACCTTGTTTTGGGTGCAAAGCCGGACCCAGGGGGTCACGATGTCCGGGTTGATGATGGCGGTGAACATCAGCTTGTCGTCGCGGCGGCCCTCCGCTTCGCGCCCTTGCATCATGACGTGGCAATAAGGGGTGCCGCGGAAGAACCAGGCCTGCTTGCGCTCGATGACCGCTTGTCGGTCGGACCCGTAGAGATGAGGTATGCTTTCGTGACGGTATTCTTCTTCGACGACGTCGACCATCAGATAGATAGGAACCTTCGGCGTTTCCCTCAGATACCGTTCAAAATTAGCTAAGCCGACATCATCGACGTCGAACACCAAGGGGTCGCTGATACCACCCTTTTCCCATTGATACACGGACACACCATCGGAGGCGACGCAAAGGGCGCGCCGGCGCGCAGAGCTAAAACTTGATCTTAGTGATGAGATCATAGATCGGGCCTACCACCGATAAGGCCACCCAGCCTAGAAGCACTCCGAGCACTAGGGTCATCGCCGGTTGCATGATGGTCTGCAAGCGTTCGATCGACTCCCGTACGTCGCGGGTATAAAAATAGCTTACGTTTTGCAACGCGGTCTCGAGCCCCCCGGTACTCTCGCCCACACGGAGCATCCGCAATACCAGGGCCGGAAACAAGCCGGTGGCCGCAAAACTGTTGCTTAGGCCGGCGCCGTCGCTGATTTGACGGGCGGCGCTCCGAAGCGCCTCTTCGATAGCCTTGTTGCCGGCGATCTCCTCAGCCACTTTCAAACACTCCAATACCGTGATCCCAGCAGCGTACATGAGGGCAAAGTAGCTGGCTATACGCGTCAGTATTAGCTTTTTGATGATCTGCCCGAATAACGGGATGCGCAGCACCGCGGCATCGAAGGCGAGATGCAACTTCGGGCTACGCCTAATGGCGATTAGGATAGAGCTGATGATAAGTACAGGTACTGAGACGAGCAAATACCAAAACTCCACTACGGCATTGGAGGTAAAGATCAGCACCCGGGTGTGCAGCGGTAGCTCCTGTCCCATTGTCTGAACGAATTTTAGCAGCTCGGGAACGACCATAATCATCAAAAATACCAAAGCCCCCAGCGTGATCACGGCGACAAACGCCGGGTACATGAAAAGACGCTTAGTATAGGCCGCTTGTTCGTCCTGCCACTTCAGGTTTTCGATGACGTTTCTTAGCACCTGGGTGATCTGGCCCGTGGTCTCGCCGGCCTTGATGAGATTGACGAACACCGCGCTAAACACATAAGGAAAATCCCGCATGGCTTCCGAGAGAGTCTTGCCTCCTTGTATGGACTCGATCATGGCCGAGATTATTTCCTGGAACCGGCGGTGATCGAGCGTATCGCGCAAATCCGTCAATGCATCGAGCATCGGCACCCCCGCCTCCAGGAGCTGTTCGAGGTGGAGACAAAACGTAATCAGGTCCTTGCGCTTGATACCCGCGCCCGCCGACAAACGAGTTGCTTTAACTTCCTTGCAATTAACCAGCTCCAATCCGAGGCGGCCAAGGCGTACTTCCAGATCGACCGGGTTGAGCGCATCGAGCTGCCCCTTGATGATGCGGCCGCCGGTGTCGATGGCTTTATAGTGGAACAGATCCATGATTAGACGCGTTCGGTCAGGTCAACCACGCGCGACACCTCGTCCAGGCTCGTCGTGCCATCGAGGATGCGGGCGATCCCCGCCTCGGCCAGCGGCTTGAAGCCGCGGTCCAACGCGCACCGGGCGATGTCACGCATGGTCGCTCCCCGGGCCACCAGCTCGTCCAGGTCCGGATCGAATTTCAGGACCTCCATGATGGCTGTTCTGCCTTTATACCCCTGCTGCTCGCAGTAGCCGCAACCGCTCGCGCGGTAGAGTAGAGGCCCCGCGGCTTGCAATCCGAGCAAGCGGCGCTCGACATCGGTGGGGGCGTAAGGCTGCTTACATTTGGCGCAAAGTTTGCGCACCAAGCGCTGCGCCATGATACCGATGATATTACCGGCCATGATATCGGGTCGGATCCCGAGGTCGAGGAGCCTCGGTACGGCCCCGATCGATGAGTTTGTGTGCAAGGTCGAATACACTTGGTGGCCGGTCATTGCCGCGCGAAAGGTCATGGAGGCCGTATCCTCGTCGCGGATCTCGCCGACCAAAATAATGTCCGGGTCTTGCCGCAGCATCGATCGTACCCCGGTCGCGAAATCGAGCCGCACCGATTCATTCACCGAGGTTTGGCGAATCAAAACCATGGGGTATTCCACGGGGTCCTCCAGGGTCATGATATTGGAGGATTCGGTATTGAGGTGATTCAACAAGGAATACAGCGTGGTGGTTTTCCCGCTCCCGGTCGGTCCCGTGATGAGTATAATTCCTTCAGGTCGCGCCACCATCATACGCAGGACGTTCAAGAGATCGGGCTCCAATCCGAGCTCCTCCAAGGGAACGAGGCCCTTCTGACGGTCGAGGACTCGCAACACGATGTTCTCGCCGTGAACCGTGGGCATCGAGGAGACCCGAAAGTCGATGGGCCGGCCGGACAAGGTCAAGGAGATGCGGCCGTCTTGGGGGGCGCGCGTTTCCGCGATATCGAGGTCCGCCATCACCTTGAGGCGCACCGCGATGGCGGACCAATAGTTTTTATGCAGACTCCTCACCTGGCGTAATACCCCGTCGATACGGTAACGAAAGCGTAAAAACCCCTGCTCGGGCTCGAAGTGGATGTCGGAAGCGCCGCGTTTGACCGCATCCGAGAGCAGCGCGTTGACCAAGCGCACGATGGGTTGACTGTACGCCTCGCTTTCCGGGTCGAGGCTGTCGTAGTCGATTTCCCCGGTTTCGATCTCCTGCAAGATGCCGTCAACGGATAGCTCGAAACCATAGAACTGATCGATGGCCTTGTCGACTTCGTTTTCGCCCGCCAATAGCGGGACGATCTCGACGTCGCCGCCCAGCAGTGCGTTCAGCTGGTCCAGAGCGACAACATTAAAGGTATCGGCCATCGCCACCGTCAAACGGTTCCGGGGTATATCGTAGGTGAGGGGAAGGACGCGGTAACGCCGCGCCATTTCCTTGGGAAGGAGCTTGATGGCTTCGCCGTCCACGACGACATTGGAGAGATCCGTGCTCTGCTGACCGAGCGCGCCGCCCACGACATCGCGAATGACGGCTTCGGTGGCAAAACCGAGACGGACTAGAATTTTGCCGAGGTGCTCCTTGCGCTTTTTTTGCTCCGTTAACGCAATCCGTACTTGATCCGCACTGACAACTCCCTTAAGTACCAGCAGTTCCCCGATGCGGCGCGGCGGCTCCTTGGTGGGATTCACATTCAGTCACTGCTTGGCGGATGAGATAGGGTCCGTATTCTAGAGAGGACTTGGGAGGTATTGAAGTTAACCGATCGGCTGTCAGCCAGAACCAGCGCCTGGCGGTAATAACCCACGGCCGTCTTGGCCTGGCCCATCCGGTCCAGGCTGACCGCGAGATTGAATGCGTAATCGGGATTCCGGGATTCGGTACCAAAGGCCTTGAAGTAGGCTTCCTGGGCTTCGGCCCAGCGTCCCTCCCGCGCATAAAGGTTGCCGAGGCTGAAATGGATTTGTCCCGCCTGGGGGGTCTCGTCGAGCAAGAGTTTGAGCTTTGACTCGCTAAGCTCGCGGCCGGCCGCGCCTTGCAGTCCGGAAAGCGCGGCATGCGCCGCGCTATCGCGCGGGTTGATCTGAAGTAGCCGTCCGTAATAGCGCTGGGCTTGCTCGGTTTGGCCATGGCGCGCCGCGACCGCGGCCATTCCCAACAACGCATCGCGTTGTTCCGGGTGGCGGCTCAGCACAGTCCGATAGATGTGTTCGGCGCGGCGGTAGTCTCCGCGCTGGTAGGCCCGATAGGCATCGGTTATATCGGGATCGACCAGATCACGGCGGCGGCTCTTGGTGATCTTGATGGCACTCGGTTCGGCAACCATTCCCGCCACGCTGGCCGGTAAGCCTGCTCGTATTGGTGGCGGTGCAGGTTGCTGCAGCGCCGTTGGGGAAGGAGCCAGCGGTGCCTTTGCGCCTGCTGGGGTTGCTTGAGACTGCAGGTCTCGTTCTTGCCCCGGCTCGGCTAACCCGCCGCTCGCCTCCGCGGTCGGAGTAGCTGGGATAGGGGGAGTGGCACTGTGGCTCAAGGCGGTCGGGGTAGACACCGCAGCTCGGGGGGGATCCTGCAGCTCGGGTCCGGACGCGCTCATTGCGGTTTGGGGCGGGTTAAACGTGTTGCCGTCAGGACCCGCGCTGCCTTGCTCGATCTGACCCCAGAACCACAGCGCGCCTAATGACGCGCTCAGCACTAAAATCACCACAAGGCCCAGCCCGACCCTGCCCGCGATCGGCGTACGCTGGGTCGCTGTGAATACGGTATCCGCGGAAACCCGGGCGATCGTGTCACCCGTACCGAACGAGCCGCTCGTGGATAAGCCCGGTTCCGAACGCGAACGGTCGAGACTCTGCGAGGAGTCAAAATAATCCTTGAGCGATGCATTGATAGCACGTTTCGACGGCAGGGTGGTTTCTTTATCAGGCGGGGGCACGCTCCCGGAGATGCTTGGCGATGATCCCGGGAGAGGCAAGCTACTATCTAGCGAAAAGTCCATCGGGTCGCCCGCTAAGGTTAAATCGGACGCCTCACCTGCCGGTATCCGCGCACCCTGACTCGTGTCGCCGGCCGGCTCGGCACGCGCTCCGGCAACGGGAAGCTCAAGGCTTCGCTCATCCTGCGTGCCGGCCCCCGCCGCTGCTTGTAGATCCTCCGCCGCTTTCTTCTTGTCTTGTTCGGCCTTTTTCAAGGCATCCATCAATAGGCTCATGCACTAGCCCCTTGGTGCTAACCGGCTCACGATAACAATCCTATGAACGACCGCAATATAAGACCATTTCGCGTTAGGTTAAACGGCTTAATAAATGATATTCGATTCGACACGCTCCTCGAGGTACTGCCGATACCCGCCGAGATCCCCCTCCAGGCTCGGATTCCGAATCACCAACGGCCGCAGGAAGATCACCAGCTCGGCCTTTTCGTATTCGTTGTCGCGGCTTCTGAACAAGCTGTCCCCGAGTAGCGGGATGTCGGAAAGCAGCGGGATGCTGTTGGAATCCTGTCTCACCGTGTCCTGCATCAAGCCGCCTAGGACCGCGATCTGGCCGTTGTTGATCTGCAGCACCGATTCCATCTCCTGCACTTGGATCTGGGGAACGTTGTTCCGTATAGCACCGAGCTCCGGATTGGGATCAGGCACAAACTGCGACACCCTGGAGATCGTCGGTCTAACATTGAGTGTTACGGCATCGTTTTCGTTGATCTGCGGCGTCACCGTCATCACCAATCCGACGGGCACCGTTTTCGCGGTGGTACTCACGTTTGGTTGCTGCTCCACCCCGGCGCCGCCAGTCAAGATAACCACAGGCTCGACAGTCACCTCGAAATAGACCACGTTCTCCACCACCTTCAGCACGGCCGTCTGGTTGTTGAGGGCCATGATCTTGGGGCTCGAAAGCACCTTGATGTCGCCGAAGTTTCTCAATAACTTAACAACGACATTGATATCTTTCCCGCCGGTATCATCGTCAATATAGTTTAATATGAACGCATTCCTGAACAAATCCGGTATCTGAGTCGCGCCCGGGGCCAAGGCCGTGGCCGCGGCTCCCAATAAGTCTTGAGAAAACTGAAAGCCGGTCCCGTCGTTTTGTATTAGCCGCCAATCAATCCCCTGCTGATACTGATCATTCAACGTCACCTCGACGACCGTGGCCTCGACGAGAACTTGGCGCTGGGCATTGGCGAGCACCTTGTCCAATAACGCTTGCACGGCGGCATGCTGCTTCGATGTTGCGCGCACGCTGATGATCCCGCTCTCCGGGTTGGGGATGACCGAGTCAGTCACCGGTAGATCGCCCTGGCCCGCGGCGCCCCCGGCGGCGGTTTCGCCGACCAGGGCTTGAATATTGCGCGTCAGGGTCAACCAAAACCGGTTGTTGGCGGTATCGGTGATCGACGCCGTGGAGTTATTGCCGCCGCCCCCGCCCCCGCCTCCGATGTCACTCATCCCCGTGGTTGCGATCTGCGTGGCTATGTCGATGGTGCCCTGGCTTTCGCGGGTGAGATTCAGGTAATCCACCCGGTAGGTGCGGAGATAAGGCCGATCCGGGCTCACGATGATGTTCTTGCCCTGGATCTCAAACCGCACGTCGGCCTGACGGGCGATCCGGTCGAGGATCTGCGGCAGGGTCTGGTCGATCGCGTTCAGGGTCACGATCCCCTCGATCCCGGGATCGATATCGACATTCACTTGCGCGTCCCGCGCCAGTGCGAACAGCAACTCCTTGACCGGCACCTCATTCACGACGACCGTGTATTTCTCGAGATCGGGCGCGGGCTCGGGCCGGGGCAGCAACGGGACTTTGTCCACGACCGGCGGTATGTCTTGCGTTTGGCGGTTGTTCTCCGGGCGCAGGTGCCCGGCCGACGGGACCGGAGGCGGCGGGACGAGGGCACTGCAAGCCAGGAGGCTCGCGAGGCCGGTGAGTGCGACTATTCCCCGAATACTCATAATGTTATCCCCTCGAACACGCGTACGGCTCTCGCTGGCAGGGTTAATGAACGGGAATCTTTTTTATAAGCATGAAGTTAGTGTAATGTGTTTAGAACAAATATTAAATAGCTTCGCCCGCGTTTTCTTCGAACCGGCGCCAGCCGCCGCGGTGCGGGTAGCAAATGCCGGTCGCGTGCCGGACCTAATTAATCGTTCCCGGCGAAGACCAAAGGCGCCAGTTCCGTTAATGCTTTTTCGTAGACGGAGCGTTTAAAAAATACGACCTCTTGTAGGGGATGCCAATAATGCACCCATTGCCAGCGATCGAATTCCGGCCGTGCAGCCGCATCCAGGCGCACGTCCGTCTCCGTGCCGATGAGCCGTAACATGAACCAGATCTGTTTTTGGCCGATGCACACGGGCCTCTTATCGTAGCGGACATAGCGTTTAGGGAGCCGGTAGCGCAACCACGCGCGGGTACATCCGACGAGCTCCACGTGCTCGGGCTCCAGACCGACCTCTTCCTTGAGCTCTCGAAACATAGCCATCTGGGCGCTTTCGTGGCGCTTAATGCCACCTTGGGGAAACTGCCAGGCGTCCATGCCCACGCGCCGCGCCCAAAAGACCTGAGCGTCGCGATTGCTTAGAATGATTCCGACATTTAACCTAAAACCGTGAGCGTCTATCATGACTCACCGCCAGCATCCGATTGAATTCGTCCGTAAATTCGCAAACTTACACTTTGCTTGAAATTGTAACACATTTATTCCGAGTACCCCGCCGTTTACGGCGGGCACTTTAGAATTAGGGTTTCCAAAGGGGAGTAGTGCAACTCTCCCCTTTTGGTCAAGGGCTGGGGTTCATACCCCGCCCGCGAAGTAAAATTGAATGACTTAGTCGCAGGGAATGACTTTAGCAATTTTCGATCTTGATAACACGCTCATCGGCGGCGACAGCGACACACTCTGGGGCCAATTCTTGATCGAGGAAGGAATCGTTCAGAAAGACGATTATGAGCGTCGCCATGAGCAGTATTACCGAGATTACTTGAACGGCGCGCTGGATATCTTCGCGTTTCTGGGTTTTCAGTTGGAAATTTTGGCCCAGCATGATGCCGATACGCTGCGCGCGTGGCGGGCCAACTATGTCGAACAAAAAATCAAGCCGATCATGCTTCCGAAAGCGCGAGCGTTATTGCATACTCACCGCGCCAAGGGTGACACGCTACTTATCGTCACCGCCACCAATCGATTTCTCACCGAGCCCATCGCCGCATTACTGGACGTCGAGCATCTCATCGCGACCGAGCCCGAGATCATCGACGGACGCTACTCTGGCCGTGTGTGCGGAACGCCGGCCTTTGGCGCCGGCAAGGTGGCGCGTTTATCCGACTGGCTGGTTAAACAGGGGAAAAGCTATGCCGAGACCTGGTTCTACAGCGATTCCCATAATGACTTGCCCCTGCTGCATGCGGTCACACATCCCGTCGCGGTGGATCCGGACGCGACGCTGGCGCGGGCGGCAAGCATCAATCGCTGGCCAGTGATTAGCTTGCGTTAGCTTGCGTCAACCGGCCAAAAGCTTCTCGACCGCGTCCCGTTCTTCTTCCAGTTCCTTGCGGGTGATCTCCATGCGCGCGCGGCTAAACTCATCGATGCCGAGACCCTGGACAATGCTGTAGCCGCCGTCCTGCGTGGTCACCGGGAACGAATAGATCAAACCGGGCGCAATGCCATAGCTCCCGTCACTCGCAACCGCCATGCTGGTCCAATCATTCGCCGGGGTTCCCATCACCCAATCGCGCATGTGCTCGATGGCCGCGTTCGCGGCTGATGCCGCGCTCGAGGCGCCGCGTGCAGCGATAATTTCCGCTCCCCGTTTCGCGACCCGGGGAATGAATTCATCCGCTAACCAGCGCTGCTCTATCGAGTCCTTGGCCGGCCGGTCGCGAATCAAGGCGTGGCTGATGTCGGGATACTGGGTGGTCGAGTGATTCCCCCAAATGGTCAGTTTCCTGATATCCGTGACCTTGCAGCCGATCTTTTGCGCCAACTGGGCGATAGCCCGATTGTGATCCAAGCGCGTCAGCGCCGAGAAGTTCTTGGCATCGATGTCCGGAGCGCTGCGCATCGCCGTTAAAGCGTTGGTATTCGCGGGATTACCGACCACCAGGACCTTGACCTCTCGCTCTGCGTCCTCATTGAGGGCCCGGCCTTGGATCTGGAAGATCCCACCGTTCGCGGCGAGTAGATCGCTGCGCTCCATGCCGGGGCCACGGGGTCTGGCGCCTACGAGCAAGGCATAGGAGGTGGCTCGAAACGCGACCTTGGGATCGTCGGTAATGAGGACGTCATCGAGGAGCGGAAACGCGCAGTCCAAGAGCTCCATCGCCACCCCTTCCAACACCTTCAAGGCTTGTGTGATGTCCAGTAACCGTAAGCATACCGGCTGGCCCCGTCCCAGCATCTCTCCGGCGGCTATGCGAAACAGCAATGCGTAACCGATCTGGCCGGCGGCCCCAGTGACCGTGATCTGCAAAGGCTGCGTCATTGGCT